>JAEUPD010000212.1 GCA_016788525.1 Rubrivivax sp. | reverse complement strand
GCCGTGCCGGGCGGCGTTGCCCGCTCGTTGCGTGGCCCCGCCACGCGCCTCGCGTGCGCCTTGCCCGACACGGCATAGCGCCTCGGCGCGGGCCTCGATTTCTGCCGCGCAGACTCCTAGCCGGCCAGGAAGCGCTCGACGAGCGCGAAGTGCTCGGGCGTGTTCAGCGCCGGCGCATGGCCGCAGCCGGGGATCGTCACCACCACCGCACGCGGGCCCCGCACACGCATCGCCTCGGCCACTTCGGGCAGCAGCAGGTCGCTGCTTTCGCCGCGCAGGCACAGCACGGGCAGCGTCAGCGAGTCCCACGCATCCCACAGCTGGTAGTCGTTCGGGTGGTGAATGAACTGCTGCACCATCGCCGGGTCGTAGTGCGGCGTCACGCGGCCGTCGGGCAGGCGGCGCGTGCTGCTCTCGGTGAGCAGCTTCCACTGCGCGTCGCTGAGCCAGCCATACGGCTTGTAGACGGTGCGGAAGTAGGCTTCCAGCTCACCCACCGTGGCGAAGGCCGGCGGGCTGCCGGCATAACTGCGGATGCGCTGCACCGCCGCTGCCGCGATCTCGGGGCCGACGTCGTTGAGCACGAGCCGCCGGATGCGGCCGCGCAGCGCGCCGGCCGCGGCCTTCAGGCCGATGGCGCCGCCCATCGAGGTCCCCAGCCACAGGCACTCGCGAACGCCGAACTGGTCGAGCAGCGAGACGGCGAGACGCTCGTAGAACCCGAGGCAGTACTCCTTGGCCGGTTCGGGGCTCCATTGGCTCAGGCCCCGGCCCAGCGTGTCGGGGCAGATGACGCGATAGCGCGGCGCCAGGTGCGCGGCGATCGGGTCCATGTCGCGGCCGGTGCGCGCCAGGCCGTGCCAGGCGATCACCACCTCCGGCGAGCCGGTGCCCCATTCCGTGCAGTGGATCTCGCGGCCCTCGCACGTGAGGTAGTGGGAAACCGGGGCAGCAGCGTTCATCGCGGAGCTCCAGCGGCACGGGCGAGCGCCCGCGCGCGCAGGCGCCCGACAACGCCGGTGGGGAAGTAGTAGACCGACAGCACGAACAGCAGCCCCAGCCACAGCAGCCAGCGGTCGGGGCTGACCAGCACCGAGAGCACCGGCACGCCTTCCAGCGCGCCGGCGCCGATCTTCAAGAGGTCTTGCAGGTAGTTCTGCGCCAGCACGAACAACGCCGCGCCGATGACCGCGCCGTACATCGTGCCCATGCCGCCGATCACGACGATGAGCAGGATGTCCAGCATGATCTCGAAGCTCAGCGTGGTGTCCGGCCCCACGTAGCGCAGCCACAACGCCAGCAACGCACCGGCCAGCGTGGCGAACAGCGCCGAGATCACGTTGGAGAGCGTGCGGTACACCACCGTGCGATAGCCCAGCGCCTCGGCGCGGAAGTCGTTTTCGCGGATGGCCTGCAACACGCGCCCGAAGGGCGAGTTGACGATGCGCAGCAGCACCAGGAACAGCGCGGCGACGGCGAAGAACAGCAGGTAGTAGGTGAGCAGCTTGCCGTCGATGACGAAGCCGCCTTCACCACCGACCGCGCCTGCGGCGCCGCCGATCACCCACTCGAACGACGGGCTCAGCAGCGCCGGGTTCTTGAAAGTGAGGCCGTCTTCGCCGCCGGTGAAATCGGACAGCTGCGAGGCCAGCGTCTGGAACGCCGCCGCCACCGCCAGCGTGATCATGGCGTAGAAGATCGCCTTCACGCGCAGCGAGAACAGGCCGATCACGAACGACAGCGCCAGCGAGACGACGGCGGCGGCCGCGAGCCCCAGGGCCACGGGCCCCCAGCCTTCACCCAGCCGCGTGGAGGCAATGGCCACGCCGTAGGCGCCGATGCCGAAGAACATCGTGTGCGCAAAGCTGACGATGCCGGTGTAGCCCAGCAGCAGATCGAAGCTGGCGACCAGCAGGATGAAGACGAGCAGCTTGGCCGCCACCGACAGCGCCTTCGCACCGGGAAAGACGAATGGCGCCAGGGCCAGCGCCGCCACGATGAGCACCACGATCACGGCCAGCGCCGGGTGGCCGGGGCGGTCGTGCGAGAGCAGGCGGTCAAGCATGGTCGATGCGGCCTTCAACGGTTCGTGACCGGGTACAGCCCCTGCGGCCGCCACAGCAGCACCGCCACCATCAGGCCGATGGTGGAGAACAGCGCCACCTTCGGCGCCAGGAAGCCCGTGTAGTTGGCCATCAGCCCCACCAGCAGCGCCCCGACGAAGCAGCCCAGCGTGCTGCCGAGCCCACCGATGATGATGACGATGAAGATCAGGATGTTGACCTGCGCTCCGATCTGCGGGGTGACGCTCTGCTGGTAGAACGCCCACAGCACGCCGCCCAGCCCCGCCAGCGCAGAGCCGGCGACGAACACGCCGACGAAAAGCTGCCGGATCCGGTAGCCGAGCGCCTCGACCATCTCGCGGTCCTGCACGCCGGCGCGGATGAGCAGGCCGATCTTCGTGCGCTTGAGCGTGAACACCAGCACCGCGAACACCGCCAGGCCCAGCGCCGAGGCCAGCACGCGGTACTTCTCGATCGCGGCTTCGCCGAAGATCCACGAGCCGCGCAGCGCGTCGGGCAGCGGCAGCGCAATCTGCAGCGGGCCCCAGGTCGCCTTGATCAGCTCCTCCCCGACGATCATGCCGCCCATCGTGATGAGGATCTGCTTGAGGTGCAGTCCGTAGACGGGCCGCACGATCACGCGCTCGAAGGCCCAGCCGATGGCGCCGGCCACCGCCATCGCCACGAGCATCGCGACGAACACGCCAGCGACCGGGGCACCCGGCATCCAGCCCATCACGCTGGTGGCCATGTAGGCGCCCAGCGCAATGAACAGGCCGTGGCCGAAGTTCAGCACGTCCATCAGGCCGAAGACCAGCGTCAGGCCCGAGGCGATGACGAAGACGATCAACCCCATCGCCAGGCCTGCCAGCGTGAGCGTGAGCCAGTTGTTGACGCCGCCCATGGCCGGCAGCGCGGCAATCACCAGGCCGATCAGCAGCGCGATGGGCATCCAGTCGAACTGGGCCTTGGGCACGGCGGCCGTGTTCAAGGGCGCGGCCGGCGCGGGGGTGGTGACGGCGTTCATGCGTGCGCTCCCAGCGACAGGCCGAGCAGCCGCTGCTGCAGCGATTCGTCCTCGGCCAGCGCGGCCATCGCGCCGCGGTGCACGATGCGGCCGTTGTCCATCACGGCCACCGTGTCGCCCAGCGAGCGCGCCATGTGGAAGTTCTGCTCCACCAGCAGGATGGTCGTGCGCTGCCGCTTCAGCTCGCGAAAGGCCGCGATCAGGTTCTGGATGATCGATGGCGCCAGGCCTTTGCTCGGCTCGTCGATCAGGATCAGCGCGCGCGGCTCGACGATGGCGCGCGCCACCGCGAGCATCTGCTTCTGCCCGCCCGAGAGCTTGCCGGCGGGGTAGAGCCAGAACTTCTTCAGCGCCGGCAGCAGCGTGAAGATCCACTCCAGGCGCTGCGTGTCCAGCTCGCCCGCGTGGCGCGCCGAACGCGCGGCCAGCACCATGTTCTCCTGCACGGTGAGGTCGGTGAAGATGCCCATGCTCTCGGGCACGTAGGCGATGCCGCGCGCGGCGATGTCGGGCGTGGTCAGGCCGTTGAGCCGCTCGCCGCGGCCTTCGCGGCTGAAGCGCAGCTCGCCGGCGCTCGCCGCCCACAGACCCATGATCGTGCGCAGCGTGGTGCTCTTGCCCGCGCCGTTGCGGCCCAGCAGCATCGTCACTTCGCCCTCGGGCACGGCGAAGTCGACGCCGTGCAGGATGTGGTACGCACCGATGTGCGTGTGCACGCCGGCGAGTTCGAGGATGGGCGTGGGCGTGCTCACGCGGCCTCCTCTTCGGCGGCCATGCCGAGGTACGCCTGCTGCACCACGGGTGAGGCAATCACCTCTGCAGGCTCGCCGTCGGCCACCAGCTGGCCGTTGTGAAGCACGACGATGCGGTCGGAGAGCTCGCGCACCACGTCCATCTTGTGCTCCACCAGCAGCACCACGATGTCCTTGCGGGTCTTCAGCGCGCGGACGAGGTCCAGGATCACCGGCACCTCGTCCACGCTCATGCCCGCGGTGGGCTCGTCGAACATGAACACCTTCGGGTCCAGCGCCAGCAGCAGCGCCACCTCGAGCTTGCGCTGGTCGCCGTGCGGCAGGCTGGCGGCCGTGGCCGTGGCGCGGTGCGCGAGGCGCACCTGCTCGAGCAGGGCTTCGGCCTCGGCAATCCACTCCTTGCGGTCGAGCCACACGCGCAGCAGGTCGATGCCGCCGAGGCCGCCGCCCCGGCCGCGCCCCTGCTCACGCGCCTGCACCGCCAGCCGCACGTTCTCGCGCACGGTCAAGTGCGGGAACAGCTGCGTGAGCTGGAACGCCCGCCCCAGCCCGCGGCGCGTGCGGTGCGCCGCCGGCATCGACGTGATGTCCTCGCCGGCCAGCAGCACGCGGCCTTCACTGGCCGGTAGCTGCCCCGAGATGAGGTTGAAGTAGGTCGTCTTGCCCGCGCCGTTAGGCCCGACGATGGCCGTCAGCGTGCCGGGCGCGAACGTGCACGACACATGATCGACGGCCACGTGGCCGCCGAAGCGGATGGTGAGGTCCTTCGTTTCGAGCATGTGCGCCATTCCCGCCAATGCGGTGGACAGCCCAGCGCACGCCGCGGGTCCGGCTTTGCCGGCCCGCTGGCGTTGCCCCCTCGAGGGGGAAGCGCCGCAGGCGCTTCGGGGGTGTGCGAGTCAGCGCTTGTTGCGAATCGGGATCTGCAGCTCTTCGGCCTTGATCACCCGCACCAGCTCGGGCACGCCCCAGGCGAACGCCGGGTCGTTCTTGATGCGGAAATGGAACATGTCCTGCATCGCCTGGTGGTCTTCCTTGCGGAAGGTCATCTTGCCCTTGGGCGTCTCGAAGCTCATGCCTTCCATGGTGGCGATGAGCCGCTCGGTGGCGGTGTTGCCCTGCGTCTTCTTCAGCGCCTCCACCACCGCAATCGCCGCGCTCATGCCGCCGCAGGTGAAGAAGTCCGGCGGCGCCTTGAACTTGCTGTAGTGGTTGGCCACCAGCCACTCGTTGACCGGGTTCTTCGGGATGCCGAAGTAGTAGTACAGCGCGCCTTCCATGCCCTCGAAGTTCTTGTACGCCACCATCGCCGGCAGGATGTTGCCGCCGGTGGCCAGCTTGATGCCGAAGCGCTTTTCCAGCTCCATGTCGGCGATCTTCGGGAACGGCGTGGGCGCGCCGGCCCAGCCCACCGAGAGGTACTTCTTGCCCTGCTCACCCTTGAGCCGGTCGATGACGCGCTGCAGGCCGGCCGTGAAGTCGGTGGTGCCGGTGGGCAGGTACTCCTCGTGGACGATCTTGGCGCGCTTGAGAAACTCCTTGGACGCCTTCACGCCGTCGCGGCCGAATGCCGTGTCGTTGGCCAGCGTGGCCACCACCACACCGGCCTGGTCGAAGGCCGCGGCATTGGCCGCCGCGTCCTGGCTGCTGTTGCGGCCGGTGCGGAAGATGTACTTGTTCCACTTGTCGCCGGTGATGCTGTCGGCCACGGCCGGCTCCACCAGCAGGATCTTCTTGTACTCCTCGGCCACCGGCAGCATGGCCAGCGCCACCGGGCTGGCGGTGGGGCCCACCGCGATGTCCACCTTGTCGTCGGCGTAGGCCGCGGCGAGTGCGGCCTTGCCCACGTCGGGCTTGCCCTGATCGTCCTTCTCGATGACCGCCAGCTTGCGGCCGGCCACGCTCATCGTGCCGCCGGTGGCGTACTCCAGGCCCATCATGAAGCCGACGATGGTCTGCTTGGCGTAGGCCTCCAGCGGCCCGGTCTTGCTGGCGATGAGGGCGATCTTCACGTCGCCCTTGCCGGCCTGGGCGAAGGCACCGAACGGCGCCGCCAGCGCGCTGGCGGCGCCGAGCGCGCCCGCCTGGATCAGCGAGCGGCGGCGGGTCGAAAGGGTCTGGGTCATCAGGGTCCTCCGGTGTGTATGGAACGTGGACAGTCGCTGCGCGATGCCCTGCATGGCGCAACGGCCGTGCCAGCAAGCACAGAACTGGTGCAAACCCTGACGACGTACCGTCCCGAGGCACCGATCAACCGGCCGGATTGAGGGCTATGGCGCCCAAGGGACCCTGCTTTCGACACCGGGAAGTGCGTAAATCGACCAAGACGTCTGATATGCAGTCACATCGAAGTCGCGGCCGCGGCGGATACCTGCAGCGGGAGGCGGCGCGGAAACGTATGGGTGAGCAGGCGCGTTGTAGCCGCCCGCAGCCACCCGGTCAGTTCGGCACAAAGTGCCTGTGCGCTGGCGTGGCGCTGGGCAACGTCCTTCTGCAGCGCCCGCAACACGATGCGGTCGAGGGCGAGCCATCCTGCATCGGCACCACCGCGCGCGCCTTCGTCGCGCAGCCCGGCACTCACAGTCGGCGGCACGGGTGCCTCGTGCAGGATGGCCCCTTCGATCTGCGCGCGGCTGGCGCCCGGGAAGGGCCGCCGCCCGCCGATCAACTCGTAGAGCAGCACGCCCAGCGCCCACAAGTCGGTGGCGGGGCCGGTCGCCTCCCCCCTCACCTGCTCCGGCGCGGCATGGTGAAGCGAAAGCATGCGGCCGAACTCCTGCGTCAGGTCGATGGCCCCCGATGTGCCGCCGAGGTCTTCGTCGAACAGCTGCGCGATGCCGAAGTCCAGCAGAACCGCCTTGCCCGCGCGCGTGACCAGCACGTTGCTCGGCTTGATGTCGCGGTGCGCCACGCCACGCCCGTGCGCGTGGTGCACCGCGGCCAACACCTGCGTCACGAGCTGCACGCGGGCCACCGGCGCGAGCTGGCGCTCGCGGCAGAACACGTCGATGGGAAGGCCGCGCACATGCTGCAGCGCCAGGTAGGGCTGCCCCTCGTCGCTCACGCCGGCGTCCAGCAAGCGCGCGATGTGGGGGTGCTCCAGGCCGGCGAGGATGTCGCGCTCTCGCTCGTGGCGGCGCATCAGCGCCCCCCGGTGCAGCGTCGGCAGCGGCAGCTTCAGGGCCACCGGCGCCAGGTGGCGGCCGCCTCCGCCGGCCGTGGCCAGCCACACGCGGCCCATGCCGCCGCGGCCGATCTCGCGCCGCAGGCGATATGGCCCCACCCGGGCGCCCGCCGCCTGCTCGGCGCAGCCCGCTTCGGTTGCGAGCCCGAGCGTCGAGGCCGCCCCGCGCTCCAGCCAGCCGCTGCCTGCCGCATCGGCAGCCAGCAGTGCGCCGAAGCGCCGGCCCAGTTCGGGCTGGTGCGCGCACAGCCGCGCCACCCAGGTCTCGCGCTCGGCCGCCGGCATCTCCAGCGCCTCGTCCAGCACGGTCAGCAGCCGGCGCAGGTCGGCCAGCGCCGGCGTCGTGGCGGTGGTCTCGCCACGCTGGGTCAGCGCATCGGTGCGAGGGTCGAGGGTGGCGGCGTTCATCGTTCACGCCTGCCGCCGCAGATGCGGCAGCGGGCGTGACGTAACCTTAGGCAGCGACGGGCGGCTTGCCGATCCCGCCTGGGCGGCGAGCCATCCCGTCTATGCGTCGGTGCGCGGGCGCGAAAGTGCGCTCAACGGGCCACCGCACCGTCGCGGGCCGCGGCTCTCGGTTGCAGCACCAACCGTACCGTGGTGCCACGGCGGGTGCCCTCGCCACCCACGCTGGGCCCGCAGTCGAACTGCGCGCCCAGCTTGTACGCCCGGGCGCGCATGTTGTTCAGGCCACGGCCGGCAGGCCGGCCCGAGGCAGCGGCCCGGTCGGCCGCCATTCCCACGCCATCGTCGGTCACTTCGAGCGTCAGCGTGGCCGGTTCGGTGGCCTGGTCGACCACCAGCGTGATCTGCACTGCGCGCGCGCGGGCATGCTTGAGCACGTTCGCCAGCGCCTCCTGGGCGACGCGCAGCAGCTGCAGCGCGTCGCTGGCCGCAAGCTGCATCGGCTCGTCGGGCAACTGCACACGCCACCGCGGCGCGAGCCCGGCATCACGCAGGCGCGCGTCCCAGCGGAAGCGGAAATTGCCGAACGAAGTCCGGAAGTCCTCGTCGTCGCCGGTCAGGGCCTCGATCGCCACGCGCATCTCGTCCAGGCTGGCGCGCAGGGTCTCGGTGGTGGCCTCGGCATCGAGCGCGCCGCGCTCGGCGCGAACCAGCGAGGTGACCAGCTGCGTGCCCAGGCCGTCGTGCAGGTCCTGCATGATGCGGTGGCGCTCGTCGTGGCGCGTCTGCTCGCGCTGCAGCGCGGCAATGCGCTCGTAGCTTGCCGCGATCTCGCGCTCACGCGCGGCCACCCGCGCCTCGAGCGTGCGGTTGGCCTCTTCCACCTCGCGCAGCGTGCGCACGAAGCGCAGCGCCAGCTGCGCACCCATCACCAGCAGCGTCAGGTTGGCGCCGTGGTGCAGGAGGAAGATGCGGTGCGCCGTCCATTGCGGCGCGAGCGCGCTGAACCACGGCGAGCGCCAGGCCACCAGGAAGTCGTGCACGCCGCTGACGAAGGCGACCGTCATCGCCAGCGCCATGGCCAGCGTGCCCGCATCGCGGCGGCGCCAGGTGGCCGCGACCGCGGCCACCACCACCGATGCGCCCACCGGAATCAACGCCGCCACCCACCAGCGGCCGACGATCGCCTCGGGGTTGCCGCCGGCCAGCAGCAGCCCGGCATACAGCAACGGCCCGATCGCCCACAGCGCGGCCAGGCCCCCCATGACGCGGCGGTTGGCCCAGCCCGCCAGGTGCCAGGCGAACAACGCCAGCGCAACGATGAAGCCGCCATTGGCGCTGTGGTAGAGCAGCCGCCACCACGGCCACACCGCCACCGGCAGCACGTCCAGCGCAAAGGTGAGCGTGCGGATCGCCCAGAACAGCGTGGCCAGCCCGAACAGCCCCAGCAGCACCTCGTCGCGCCGGCGCAGCCAGATGAAGAGCACCAGCAGCGCCGTGGCCGCCCCGGCGGCTACGGTGACGATCGGCAGCGTGCGCACGACGAAGAGCCGGCGCTCGAAGTCCCCCTGCAGTTCGTGGTACGCGCCCACCGTGAGCCGCGGCAGGCCCGCGCCGCCGGTGGGCAGGAAGGCCTCGGCGGCGCGCAACAGCAGCACGTTGCGGCCGGGGCGCAGCACGTTGTCGGGCAGCGGCAGGACAAACGGGCGCTCCCAGCGCACGCCGAACTCATGGTCGCTTTGCGGCACGGCGCCCACCGCGACGCCGTTGAGCCACAGGGATCCGCCGCCATACCAGTACGGCAGGTACAGCGCCCAGCCGGGCGCGGCACGGCCGGGCCGCTGGAACTCCGCGCGGTACCAGGCCGCCGCCACGGCACGCGAATGCGGCAGGGCGACTTCGCGCCAGCGCGGGTCATCCTCGCCGGGCGGTGCGGCATCGGCCTCGGCGATGGCCCAAGCCCGGGTCAGCTCGAGCGTCGCCGCTCGCGTTGCGGCCGCTGCGGCGGTTGCCGTGGGGGCAGGGCTTGTATCGGGTGCGCCCTGGGCCCAAGCCAGCGAGCCGACAGCCAAGCCGGCCACCGCGAGCCGCGCCACCCCCAGCCAGAGCGCCCCACGTGCCGGCCATGACGTCGTCAGCCGGTGGAACATGCAGGCCCGCCGATGAGGTTGCACCGCCGCCCGGCCGCTACAGCAGGCCCATCTGCTGCGCCTCGTACACCGCCTCGCCGCGCGAGTGCACCTGCAGCTTGCGGTAGATCTTCTTCACGTGCGTCACCACCGTGTGCGCCGAAACACCGAGCACCTCGCCGACCGTCTCGAACGGCAGCCCCTTGGCGATCAGGCGCAGGATCTCGCTCTCGCGCGCCGAAAGCGACGCAGCGGTCGAAACCGCCTGCGCCGCAGCGTCGCTACCCTCGCCAGCGGCGGGCACGGCAACGCCGCGCGGTGTGGACGCCGGCGCAGCCCCCGAATCCGCTGCGCCATGCACGCCGGGCGCACTGGGTGCACCCGGCACCCGGAAGCGCTGCAGCACGCGGCGCGCGATCGACGGCGAGATCGGCGCGCCCCCGGCGCGCAACTCGTGGATCGCCGCGGCAACGCGTGCGGTGCTCGCATCCTTGAGCAGGTAGCCCGTGGCGCCGGCCTCGAGGCTGGCCATCACGTGCGCGTCATCGCCAAACACCGAGACCACCAGCACATCACATTGCGGGAGGATGGCTGCCGCATGGCGGATCACGTCGACGCCGTCGATGTCGGGCAGCCCGAGGTCCACCATCATCACGTCGGGCCGTTCCACCTCCAGCAGCGCACGCGCTGCGCGCCCGGTGGAGACCGCGGCGACCAACTGCAGCCCGGGGTCGGCAGTGACCGCCTCGCTCAGCCGTTGCAGCAACTCGGGCTCGTCTTCGACGATCAGCACACGTGTCTTCACGCCGTCTCCCCGCCAGCCGTCTCGTGCCGACCCAGTATGCATCGCGCGCACCGTCGGCGTAAGCTGCGGGCTCCCCTGACGGCCGACCTGGCTGCGTCGGGGCCTCGGGTCGTTCGCGGCACCCGCGCCCCGCGCCGTGCTGCGCGCCGCGCCTCGCGCCCCGACGGACTACGCCTGGCCACCGCGGGGCCGCCGCAGGGTGCGCAGAAATAGCTCGAGCACGGCATCGGCCTGCACCGCCGTGCACACCTGCTGCGCCGGCAACCCCGCCCAGGCCTCGCCGTGCGACCAGCGCCGCCCACCCGCACTCTGGATGGTCTGCCCGAGCGCGATGCCCTCGCACACCACGCGCAGCGGGCCACGGCGCGTGGTGAACAGCTCCGGCACCAGCACACACGCCGCCGCGCTGGCATCGTGCATGAAGCAGCCCGCCACGCCCACCGCACGGCGGTAGAAGTCGACGTAGTGGCGCGACGCTTCGAACAGGAACGCGCCTTCCTCACCGCCTTCGGCGCGCAGGCGCTCGAAGGCCGCCGAATCCATCAGCACCTCATGCGTCACGTCCAGCCCGACAATCGTCACCGGCCAGGGCGCAGTGAACACCGCGTCCGCGGCATGCGGGTCGCACATCACGTTGGCCTCGGCCACCGGGCTGACGTTGCCGCCGTGGCCGTGGGTGCCGAACGCGCCGCCCATCACCACCACTTCGCGAACGATCTGCGTCAGGGCCGGTTCCTCGCTCAGCGCCAGGGCGAGATTGGTCAGCGGGCCGACGGCCACCAACGTCACCTCGCCGGGGTGCGCGCGCACCGTGTCGATGATCAGCCGGTGCGCGGGCCGCGGGTCGAGCGGGCGCGCCGGGGCGATGGGGTCTTGCAGGTTGCCCAGGCCATCGTCACCGTGCACCTGCGCCGCCGCACCGCGCAGCGGGCGCACCAGTGGCAGCGCTGCGCCACGCGCCACCGGCGCGCCGATGCCGAAGCGCTCGGCCAGGTACAGCGCGTTGCGCGTGGTGACTTCGACCTCGGCGTTGCCGAACACGGTGGTGATGCCCAGCAGATTCACCGCGGCGTGGCGGTGCAGGAACGCCAGCGCCATCGCGTCATCGACGCCAGGGTCGGTGTCAAGGAGCACCTTCTTCGGCGGCGGCATGGGCACAGCGAATCGGTTCGGCACGCTCGAGTGTTCATGGCCATTCTGGCACCCGGGCACCACCGCGGCCCCCGGCGGTCCGCCGCGCCCGCTGCACCGTGGGGCGCAGGGTGCCGCGGGCCGGCGTGGGGGGCCGCCCGCCAGGCCGAGCCGCCGGCCACGGCAGCGCAGCTTGACGAGGCCGGTCCGGCACACCACGCCCGCTGCCGACACCCGGCAGCAGACGGCGCGGTGGCCGTCCCGATACGCTCTGCGGATCGATCAGCCAGCCCCCTGCTGGCGCTGATGCTCGCCATGTGCCCCGGAGGGCGCCGCGGGCGCGCTTGGCGCCGCCGACGCAGGCTTGCCGCGCACCGTGCCCAGTGGCACGGCGGCGGCGGCGCAGCGGGCGTCGACCGCCGGGCGGACCTCGGACGCCATGAGCGTCCGCCAGCGCAACACCTGCTCCGGGCCGGCAGTGAACTGGGTGCCATACAGCCGCGGCCCGAACTGCCGCATCTGCCAGGCGATGCGCGCGGCCTCGCGGTGGCCGCAATCGGCCAGCTCGGCAAAGCGGGCGAAGGCCTCGGGGTAGTGGCCCGCCTCGTAGCGCGCCTGGGCCTGCTCGAACAACGTCGCCTGGCCTGCGCCCGGCTTCGCCGCGTCGGTGTCGTTTGCCCGGGGCATGCCGTACAGGGCGCACAGCAGGAGACCCAGGGCCAAGGAGAGATGTCGGCGCCGCATGGTCGTCAGGCCCCGTACGGCGTGCAATCGCAAGCCCCCACCGCCGCCGGCGGCTGGCCGGCCACGTGCGCGGGCACGTTCTGCACTGCGGTGAACAGCAGCGCGAACACCATCGCCGCACCCCACATCAGCGCCGGCATGGCGACGTAGCGCGCGTGCACGAGTTCGAAATCCTGGTCCGCAACGCCTGCGCGCCTTGGGCCGGCATAGTGGGCAAAGAGACTCATGGTGGGCTCCGGTTGTTTCACGAGGAGGGCAGCGACTGCCTTCACCTCGAAATACGGGGCCTTCATCCCGAAGCGGTCATGCCCGCTTCCTACCGGCAGGGGAAACGCGCCGGGCCACCGCCCGGGCTCGAACGCGGCCCGAGGCCGCCGGTGCCCACGGCACGCGTCAGCGCCGGGCAGCGGCGCACGTCAACCCGCCAGCCGGCCGAACAGCCAGTGCCAGCCGGTGGAGGTGAGCAACCCGAGCGGAATGCCCACGCCCACCATCATCGACACCAGTCGCGGCGCCAGATTCGCCTGCGCTGCGACGATGCCGGCACCGATCATCGGTGGCATGGCCGCCGCGATGACGCTGACCCGGCTGGTCGTGTCAGGCGCGGCGCCCAGCAGCCACAGCACCCCGACCACCAGCGCCGGCGCCAGCACCAGCTTGTAGGACAGGCCCAGCGCCAACGCCCGGGCGTGCTCGCGCAGGGCGCCCAGCCGCAGCTGCATGCCCACCGACAGCAGCGCCAGCGGCGCCAGTGTGTCGCCGATGCGCGCCAGCGCGCTCTCGAAGGGCGGCGCCATGGGCAGCGGGCGCAGCATCAGCGCCAGCGTGAGCGCGATCACCGGCGGAAAGGTCAGCACGCGGCGCGCCATCTCCCGCCCGCCCACGCGGGGGCCCGCCGCGTACACGGCGGCGGCGCCCACGCCCAGCGTCGAAAGCGCCAGGTACGAACCGAGTTGATCGATGAGCAGCCCGAGCCCCAACCCGTCGCGGCCCTGCAGCGCCTCGATCATCGGCAGGCCCACGAACGACGTGTTGCCCAGGCCCCCCACGAGCGTGAGCGCGCCCACCTGCGCCCGGGTGAGCGCGAGCGCGCGTCCAAGCACCCAGAACAGCAGCGCGCCCACGGCGAACAGCGCCCAGGGCATGAGCACCGGCAGCAGGTGGTCGCGGTCGAAGTCGAATGAATGCAGCGTGCGCAGTGTCACTGCCGGCAACGACACGTGGATGATGACGGCGTTGATCGGCTGGTGCGCCTGCTCGCCCACGCGGCCGCTGGCGCTCAGCGCCCAGCCGGCCAGAAGGCATGCGACGAGCAGGAGGATGTGGGCCATGGCTAGCGCCGTCATCGCCGCCAGCGAGGCGACGAGGTTGATCGGTTGGAACGGCTCGTGGCAGGCCCCGGGCCGTGACACGCCGAAGGCTGCGAACCAGCCTTCGCTGCCAGATACGGACCCGCCACGGTGAACCGGCCAGGCCGCCATACCGCGGCGAGAGGACGGCGGCGTTGCCGCCCGTCCTAGCTCATCGCGGCGAGCAGCAGCAGACGCGCCTTCTCCCAGTCGCGCCGCACGGTGCGTTCCGACACGCCCAGCACCTCGGCGATCTCGGACTCGCCCAGGCCGCCGAAGAAGCGCATCTCGGCCACCTGCGCCAGGCGCGGTTCGGCCTTCTCGAGCACCTCCAACGCCTCGTGCACGCGCAGCGCGTCGTTTTCCGGCGCGGCCAGCTGCTCGGACACCTGCGTGTCCAGCACGAGGTGCTCGCTGTCACCGCCGCGCCGTTCGGCCGCCCGGGCACGCGCGTAGTCGACGATCACCGAACGCATCACCCGCGAGGCATAGGCGAAGAAGTGGTGGCGGTTCACCACCGGCAGTGCGTCGGCACCGACGATCTTGAGAAAGGCCTCGTGCACCAGCGAGGTGGTGCCCAGCAGCGTCATCGTCTGGTGCGGCCGCAGTCGCGCCGCCGCAAGCCGCCGCAGGTCGTCGTAGAGCAGGCTGAAGGCCTGGCCCGCGGCCTTCTGATCGCCCTGCCGGGCCGCGTCGAGCAGCGTGGTCAGTTCCGACATGCCTCCTCCGATGGCGGTGATTCTGGCTTTGCAGCCCGGGCGTTCACAAGCGAGGGCGCGTGCCGGCGTCGTCGAAGCGGTGGGTGAAGTCGGGCGGCCACGCTGGACGCCTGCGTCCTTCCATGGCAACGTCGCGCGCAGAAAGTGGGCTGACAAAGATGCTGCGTGGCCAAGGAGGGGATTGCGGCCGCTGGGCCGCCGGGTGCCTGTGGTTGGCCATTGCGGCCGCGCAGGCGCAGCCGGCCGGCAGTGCCACGGCCAGTTCCGGCAACGGGTTCAGGCTGCCCTCGTTGCCGGCACCGGCCGCGCCGAGCCCTGCTGCCGGCTCGGGAGCGGCGACCGACCTGGGGCTGGGCATCGGGGCGCCGCTGGTCGTGCGGCGCGTGCGTTTCGAAGGCGCCGGGCGCCTGCTGCCCGAGGCGGACCTGCAGGCGCTGGTGGCACCGTTCCTGAACCGTCCGCTGCGCGCACTGGAGGTCGAAGAACTGCGACAGCGGGTCACGCGCGCGCTGGTGCAACGGGGTTTCGTCAACTCCGGTGCCGTGTTTCCCGAAGCACCGTACGCCGATGGCACGCTCACGGTGCGCCTCGTGCAAGGCACGTTGTCGCGGCTGCGCCAGGCGGGGCTCGAGCGGCTGCACGAGGGCTACATCGCCGCGCGCCTGCCCGGCCCCGACGAGCCGCTGGACGCCAACGTCCTGCAAGAGCGTTTCCAGCTGCTGCTGGCCGACCCGCTGTTCGCGCAGGTCAACGCACGGCTGCTGCCCGGCGAGGCGCTCGGGCAGGCGGCGCTCGAACTGGACGTGCAGCGCGCACGGCCGTGGTCGCTGGGCCTGCACGCCAGCAACCACCTGGCCCCCGCGGTGGGCTCGGCAGCGGCCGGGCTGGACGCGACGGTGCGCAACCTCACCGGCTGGGGCGACACGATGGCCGTCACCACCTACGCCAGCGACGGCACGCTCAACAGCGACGCCAGCTTCACGCTGCCGATGGCCGCGCGCACCACGCTCGCGACGCTGCGGCTGGCGCGCACACGCAGCTCGCTCATCGAGGAGCCCGTGGCACTGCTGGACATCGCCAGCCGGGTCACGACGCGCGAGTTCGGGCTGAGCCACCCGTTCATCGACGGTGCGCGCCGGCGCTTCACGCTGGGCCTCACGCACGCACTGCGGCGCAACACCACCACGCTGGCCGGCGAGCCGTTTTCCGTGGTGCCCGGGGAACCCACCGGCACCACGCGCATCGAGGCCTGGCGCCTGGCGCCCGAGTTCACCTGGCGGCTGGAGCGCCACGTGGTGGCCCTGCGCGCGGTGGCCGTGCGCGGGCGCAACAACGCCACCGAAGCGCCGGCAGTGAGCGCCGCGCCGCCGGTGCGCTACCGCCTGTGGCAGCTGCAGACGCAGGCCGCGCTGGCGCTGGGCGATGGCACCCGGCAGGTCATGCTGCGTGCCCAGGCGCAGCACAGTGCGAGCCGCCTCGTGCCGCTGGAACAGATGGCCATCGGCGGCCGGTTCAGCGTGCGAGGCTACCGCGAGAACACGCTGGTGCGCGACAGCGCCGCCAGCGCCAGCGCCGAACTGCATTGGCCGGTGTGGCGCAGCGATGCCTGGCGCGGTGCGCTCAGGCTCGTGCCATTCTTCGATGCCGGCGTCGGCGCCAATCAGGGCGAGCGCTCGCACCGGCTGAGCTCGGCCGGCCTGGGGTTCGTGCTGGCCCTGGCCGAGGTCGAAGGTGAACTCTTTGCCGCGCGCCGCCTCGAGCGACCGCCGGCGCAAACCAGTGGAGACCTGCAAGACCATGGCATCCACGTCGCGCTGCGCTACCGCTGGCCCTGAGCGGCCGGCGTGCGGCCGGGGGCTCGCGGCCGGCGCGGGACGGGTCGCGCTTGCCGTTGTGCTGGCGGCAGGAGCGGCGCAGGCACAGCCCGTCGCCGCCACCGGCCAGCCCGGGCTGGCCACTGCGGCTGCCGGCACGCCGAGTTGCGGCGCCGGGTCGCTGCACGAGGTGCTCCCCGGGTTGCAGGCGGCCTACCGGCGCGCTGCCGAAGGCGGCGCGGCGCCGGCCGAGGCCGCGGCGGCGCGAGGCCGTGCCGCCGCGCGCCTGGGCGAAGCCTACCTGCGCCTGAACCGCCTCGACGAAGCCGGGCCGCTGCTGGAAGAGGCCGCGGCGGCCCCTCTGCCCGCTGCCGGGCGCGCCGCGGTGCTGCTCGACCTGGGACGCTGGCACCTGGCGCGCCGCCAGCCGGCGCGTGCCGAGCAGGCCTGGGCACGCGCGGCGCAGGCCGCCGGCAACGACGCCGAGCTCGCGCTCGCCGCCGAACTCAACCGCATCCGGCTGCTGCCGGCGGCGCAGCGCGCCGCCCGGCTGCAACAGGCGGCAGCATCCATCGGCACGCTGCCCACTCCCGCGCAGCGCGCCCGCTTTGCGCTGAACAGCGCTGCGCAGGCGCGCGAGCTCGAAGGCGCCACGGCGCTCGCGCACCGCCTGGCCGAGTTCGGCCGCGTCGAAGCGCTGCGCGCCAGCGACGACCGCCTCGCCGCCGAGGCGCACGACATGCTGGCCGCGCTGTACGAGACCGCCGGACGCGCCGAAGAGGCCCTGCAGCTGGTCGAGCAGGGCATCGCACACGCGCGGCGGCGCGAAGCGCATGACCTCCTGATGTCGCTGGAGGCCCGCGCCGGCCGGCTGGCACGCGCACTCGGTCACCACGACCTGGCGCTGGACGCGCACCGCCGCGCGGTGCAGCACATCGAGGCGGTGCGCGCCGATATTCCGGTGCAGTACCTGGACGGACGCTCGTCGTTCCGCCTGACGCTGGAGCCCACCTACCTCGGCCTCACCGGGCTGCTGCTCGAGCGCGCGGCGGCGCTTGCGCCGGGCGCCGACCAACAGTTGCTGCTGCGCCAGGCACGCGACACGGTGGAGCTGATCAAGCAGACCGAGTTGCAGGACTACCTGCGCGACCGCTGCGCGGTGGACTCCGCGGTGCGCGAACGCGCCTCGCCCAAGCCGCCGCCCGGCACCGCCATCTACACCCCGGTGATCCTGCCCGACCGGCTGGAGTTGCTGCTGGAAACCGACAGCGGGATCGAACGCGCCAGCGCCCCGATCGGCGCGCAGGCGCTGCGCGAGGAGGTGCTCGACTACGTGGCGGCGCTGCGCGCCGGCAGGCCGCTGCTGGCCCGCTCGGAGGCATTGCATGGATGGCTGATCAAGCCGCTGGAGAAGCGGCTGGCCGAGGCGCGCATCCACACGCTGGTCAGCGTGCCCGACGGCGTGCTGCGGCTGCTTCCGCTGGCCAGCCTGCACGACGGCCGCGGCTACCTCATCGAGCGGCTCGCGGTGGCCACCGTGCCCGGGTTGAGCCTGCTGGCAACGCGTGTTGAACCGGGCGCAACGGGCGATGGCGGCGAGGCGGGCGGGGCCCAACGCGGCCGCGCCGCGCTGGCGCGGGGCGCGCAGCAGGTGCTGCTGGCCGGCATGAGCGAGCCCGGGCCGGTGGTGGACAAGCTGTCCGACCGGCTGGCCGAATCGGTGCTCGGCCCCTCGCCCGAAGCGTCGCGCGGCGCGGCGCGCACCAAGGCGCTGCGCGAGGCCCTCGCGCTGCCGGGCGTCAGGGAGGAGGTGACCAACATCGCCGGCACGATGCCCAGCACCGTGCTGCTGGACCAGGACTTCACGCTGGCCGCGCTGCGCAGCCAGCTGCGCAGCCGCACGCATTCGCTCGTCCACATCGCCTCGCACGGCGTGTTCGGCGACAGCGCCGAGACGACCTTCATCATGACCTACGACGAACTGCTCACGCTCGATGGCCTGCAGGCCCTGCTGCGTGAGGGGCAAGGCGCGGGCGATGCGGGCGGCGCCGGCGACGACCGCCGTGCCGCCGGCAGCCGCAGCGGCACCGCTGCCGCGCCGATCGAGCTGCTCACGCTGTCGGCCTGCCAGACCGCGGAGGGCGACGATCGCGCGCCGCTGGGCATGAGCGGCACGGCGCTGAAGGCGCGCGCGCGCAGCGCGCTCGGCACGCTGTGGCCGGTGGCCGACGAGGCGGCCAACCGGGTGATGTCCGGCTTCTATCGGCGCCTGGCCGGCCTGCCGGCGCCCGGCGGCGCAACCCCCGCCGCGGGCTCTCCCGTCAGCCGTGTCGAGGCGTTGCGCCAGGCGCAGCTCGAATTGCTGCGCACGCCGCGCAACGAGCACCCCTTCTACTGGGCCCCCTTCATCCTGATCGGAGACTGGCAATGAGGCAGCCTCAGCCACCGCGAGGCCAGGTCGCCGGCCGGCGCAGCCGGCCTGTCGCGCGGCGCAACCAGCGCCTTGATCACGGCGGCCACCTGCGCCCGGCGCTGCTGGCCGCAGCGATCGCGCTGTCGCCGGCCGCCGGCGCGCTGGCCGGCGCCGTGACCGACGGCTCGATGGGCGCAGTGCAAAGCCTGAGCGGCGCGTTCGCCGTGCCGCAAAGCCTGGGGCAGGTGCGCGGCGCCAACCTCTTCCACAGCTTCGCGAGCTTCTCCATCGCCGCGGGCGAATCGGCCACCTTTCAGACCGGTGCCGGCATCGGCAACGTCATCAGCCGCGTCACCGGCGGCCAGCCGAGTGTGCTGGGCGGGCCGCTGACGCTGCAGGCGGCCGGAGGCGCCGCACCGAACTTCTTCTTCATCAACCCGAGCGGCATCACTGTCGGCGCGGGCGCCACGTTCGACGTGCCTGCCGGCCTGCACCTTTCCACCGCGCCGCAGCTTCGCTTTGCCGATGGCACGGTGTGGGCCACCGGCAGCACCGCGGCCAGCACGCTCACCGTGGCGGCGCCCGAGAGCTTCGGCTTTCTCGGCGCCGCAAGCGCCGGTGCGCTGCGCTGGGCGGGCGGCGGCGCGCAGCTGGCGCAAGGCAGCACGCTCGAACTGGCCGGCGGCAGCATCGCGGTGGAAGGTGCCGTGCTGCTGGCGCCGGGCGGGCACATCCGCCTGTCGTCGCCCGGCGCCGTGGACATTACTGCCGGCGCCTTTCTGGGCGCCGCGGCGGGCGTGGCCAGCGGCGTGGGCCGCGTCAGCATCGACGCGACAACGCTGAGCATCATCGGCACCGACGCGCTCCCTACGGGCGTCGTCGCCCAGACCGGGCCCGCGGCACAGGGTGGGGGCCTCACGATCACGCTGACCGGCGCGCTCACCGTCGGCCACGCCGCCGAGATCATTCACCAGGGTCTGTCGGCCACCGACAACGGCACCACCGTCATTCGCGCCGGCAGCGCGCTGCTCAACGCCGACGGGTTCTACGGCTCGATCGCGAGCAACGGCCTGGGTGCTGCGGCCGGGCCCGCCCTGCAGCTGGACATCGCAGGCCGGCTGGAGCTGGCCGGCGGCGACATCACGAGCTATGCCAACGGCACGGGGCCCGGCGGCGCGGTGCGGGTCAACGCCGGGTCGCTGCACCTGGACGGCCAGGGCTTCAATGGCTTCGGCAGCATCTCGAGCTACAGCCAGCCGGGTGGCGGCGCGACGGGCGCGCTGTCGATCACGAGCCAGGGCGCCCTGGAGCTCGTGCGCCAGGGGAGCATCGGCTCCAACAACCGCAGCACCGACGCGGCTGGCGCCGTGCAGGTGCAGTCACGCAGCCTGCTGCTGGACGGGGCGGGCAGCACCACGGCGGTGATCGCGCTCAACACCGGCGCCGGCCGCGGCGCCACCGTGAGCGTGAATGTCACCGAGCGCGCGACGCTGCGCCTTGGGGGGCAGGTGTCCTCCAGCTCGCTGGGCAGCGGCCCCGCCGGCGATGTGACCATGTCGGCCAGCGAGATCGTCATGCAGGGCGTCGGCGCCGGCGGCGCCAGCGGTGCCGTGACCGGCGTCTTCGGCAGTTCCCTGCTGCCCAACGCCGGGCCCGGCGGCACCGTGCGGGTGAGCGCCGAGCGCATCACGATGACCGGCGATGCCGGCATCTCCACCAGCACGCCCAACAGCGCAGCCGGCGCCGGCGATGTGCACGTGGCGGCCCACGAGCTTTCTATCGACGGCCAGCAGCGGGCCGGCGGCATCCAGTCGGTTGTCTTCTCCGGCCCCGGCAACGCCGGCCTCGTGCAGGTGGACGTGCGCGACAGTCTCACGCTGCTCAACGGCGGCGGCATCACCGCCGGCACGCAAGGCGCGGGCACGCCCGGCAGCATCGTGGTCAACGCGGGTACGTTGCGCGTGGACGGGCGCAACGCCGGTGCCATCTACACCGGTGTGGGCGGCGATGCCCTGGGCGCCGGGGCCGGCGCGCCGGTGCTGGTGCAGGCACGGCGCGTCGAACTGGACCCGGGTGGAAGCATCTCGTCGGCCACCGCGTCGGCGCGCGACGCCGGCGACGTGACCGTGCGCGCCGACAGCGTGCGCGTCGATGGCGGCGGGCAGGCCCTCCTGCCCACCGGCATCTCCGCCGCCTCCAGCGGTGCGGGCAACGCCGGCACCGTGCTGGTGCAGGCCGCCGCGGTGGAAGTGCTCAACGGCGGCAGCATCTCCACCAGTGCGCTGGGCAGCGGTCGCGGCGGGCCGGTTCTCGTGCTGGCCGACACACTGCGGCTGGTTCGCGGCGGCAGCGTCAATTCGGTCAGCGGCGGGCAGAGCGACGCGGGCCTGGTGAATCTCCAAGTGAGCGGCGCGATGCTGCTCGACGAGGGAGGCATCGTCGCCGCCAGCAGCGGCGGGGCCGGCGCGGCCGGGCGCGTGACCGTCCAGGCCGGCACGCTCACCCTGCAGGGGGTCGACCCTGCCAGCGGCCAGCGCAGCCGCATCGCCAGCCGGGCATTGCCCACCTCCGGCGGCGACGCCGGTGCCATCGACCTCAACGTGACCGGCGAGTTCGTCATGGGCGGCGGGGCATTGCTGAGCATCGCCAACGACGCGCAGCTGGTCGGCCCGGCGGTGCCGACCACCCCTTCGTTCGTGCGCGTGCAGGCCGGCCGCATCGTGATGCAGGGCGGCGAGATCACCGCCGCCTCGAGCCTGAACGCCGAGGCTGGCGCCATCGTGCTGCGCTCGGGCAGCGACATCAGGCTGGGCAACAGCACGCTGCGCACCACCGCCTTCGAAGGCAACGGCGGGCCGATCACCCTCACGGCGGGGCTGACGACGCCCGGCGTGGTGACGCTGCGCAACACCTCGGTCACGACCTCGGTGGACGGTGCCGCCGGTGGCAACGGCGGCAACATCCGCATCGGTGGCCAGGCGCTCGTGCTCGCCTCGGGCTTCGTCCAGGGCAACACGGTCGCCGCGCAGGCCAGCGGCGGCGACGTGACCATCGACACGCCGCTGCTCGTGCCCGACGGCGACAACGTCTTCATCGGCGGCACGCGCATCGCGCTGTTCAGGCCGAACCAGCCGGGCTTCAACGTCATCCAGGCTGCGGCCCCCAACGGCCTGGCCGGCACGCTGGACGTGACACGGCCGGAGCTCAACCTCGCCGGCACACTGGCCGCGCTGGCCACGGTGCGCATCGACTTCGGTGCGCTCGGGCGCGACATGTGTCGGCTGGACGAGGGCAGCAGCTTCACGCCCCTGGGGCGCGGCGCATTGCCTGCGGGGTCGGCAGAGCCGCTGGGCGTGAGGCGATGACGGGCTGACCGACGCTGACTGACTTCAGCCTCGAGGCTCGATCTCGAGTCGGGCAACGGCGCGAAGCCAGCATCCATGCGGGTTTCCGGTCGATTCGGAGCGGAACGGCGTGCACAGACCCGGGTGGCCTGCCCTGCCGCGCCCGAGGGCGAGGCCCGGCGTCCGCGCCAGGCTGCGCCTGCCGCGGATGACGGCCGACGGATACACCGTCGGCCGTCATCGACGGCGGGCCTCGCGTCCCGCGCGGCGCGGCGCTTCGGGCCGAACCTCTGCCCGCCGCGACGTCGATGCGCGGGTGACAACGTGACAGCGACGGTCTGAACTGCCGGATCCAGGGTCAGTCAGGTCAGTCAGTGGAGGTCGGTCGGTTGAATCGACGGCCTTTCCTCGAGGGTTCGGCCTTGCAGCGCAGGCCGCGCCACGGGTCAGGCCGCCGGCCGGGTGTCCTCACGCACCCAGGCGTACAGCACCGTGTCACGC
Source organism: Rubrivivax sp. (assembly GCA_016788525.1). GTDB lineage: Bacteria > Pseudomonadota > Gammaproteobacteria > Burkholderiales > Burkholderiaceae_C > Rubrivivax. The sequence goes on along the minus strand of JAEUPD010000212.1, from coordinate 8,389 downwards.
GGGCCGCCGGCCAGCTGCGGGCGCACGGTGGCCTTGCGCATCACGCCTTCGCGGGCGAGGCCGAGCTTCTCCAGCACTCGTTCCGAGCGCAGGTTGTCGATGTCGGCGGTGGCCCAGATGCGCAGGATCTGCGGCTGGCGCTGCAGCCAGCCCACCAGCAGGGCCGCGGCCTCGGTGCCCAAGCCATGGCCCCAGGCGACATGCGCGAGCAGGTAGCCGAAGTCGGCGGCATGGCCATGCATGCGGCAGGCAATGCTGCCGACGATGCCGGCCTTGCCCAGGGCGGCGGCCGCCGGCGCCACCGCGGCGCCGGCCGGTTTCAGCTCGATGACCCAGTGAAACTCGGTGCCGGCGCGCCAGCGCTGCTCGCAGCCTTCGAGGTAGGTGCGCGCTTCGGCCGGCGAGCGCTGGGCGGGCCAGTCGAGGTGCTTCATCACCTCGGCATGGGCCGCGCAATGGTAGACCGGCCCTGCGTCGTCGGGGGTCGAGCGGCGCAGGCGCAGCCTGGCGCCTTCGATGACCACCGGGGGATCCTTCAGGCCGGGCATGGGCAGCTCGCTGCGCTCAGCGCGTGACGACAATGCGCCGCGGCTGCCGTGCGAGCTTGGCGTACAGCGCCGCGCGCGACATGCGCAGCAGCCTTGCGGCGGCGACTCGGTTGCCGCCGGTGGCTTCCAGTGCCGCGGTGATGGCGGCGTCTTCCACCTCGTTCACCTGTTCGGCGAGCGGACGCAGCAGCGACGCGGGTGAAGGTTGCGGCGGCGCGGCTGTCGGCGCGTCGCCGCGCGCGGCAGCGGTCATTGCCTGGGCAGACCGCGACATCGGGGCCACTTCGGCAGCTGGCGCCGCAGGCAGGGCGGGCCCCGGGCCGGCCAGCGGCAGGGCTGCCGCGAAGTGGCGTGCGCCGAGCACGCGCTCGTCGGTCATCAGCGTGGCCTGCTCGAGCACGTTGCGCAGTTCTCGAATGTTGCCCGGCCACGGTTGCGCTGCGAGCAGGTCGAACGCCTCGGGCGCGACGCTCTTGTGCGCCATCTGTGCCATGCCGCTGCGCCGCGCGATGTCTTCGCCCAGGGCCTCGACCAGCGCCTCGAGGTCCTCCAACCGTTCGCGCAGCGGCGGCAGCCGGATCGGCAGCACGTTCAGGCGGTAGAAGAGGTCGGCGCGGAAGGTGCCCGCGGCCACCATCGCCGGCAGGTCGCAGCTGGTGGCGGCGATGACGCGCACGTCGACGCGCTCGACGCGGTTGCTGCCCAGCGGTTCGATCTCCTGCTCCTGCAGCGCGCGCAGCAGCTTGGCCTGCAGGGCCAGCGGCATGTCGCCGATCTCGTCGAGGAACAGCGTGCCGCCGTGGGCGAGCTTGAAGCGGCCGTCGCGGCCCTTGCGCTCGGCGCCGGTGTAGGCGCCCGGGGCGACGCCGAAGAACTCCGCTTCGAGCAGCGTGTCGGGCACCGCGGCGATGTTCACGCTGACCAGCGCGCGCCCGGCGCGGCGGCTGGCGGCGTGAATGCCGTGCGCGAGCAGCTCCTTGCCGGTGCCGGTTTCGCCCAGCAGCAGCACCGGGCTGTCGGTCAGCGCGACGCGGCGCGCCAGCCGCTTGACCTCCAGCGCCGCGGCGCCGCTGCCGATGAAGCTGGCGATGCTGTGCTTGGGCCGGCGGGCCTGCGCGATCTCGCGCCGTGCGGCATCGAGCTCGCCCTGCAACTGCGCGAACTTGGCCACCAGCGGCTGCATCGTCGACTCGGGATGGTCCAGCAGCACATAGCCGACCGCGCCGATCACTTCGCCGGCATCGTTGCGCAGCGGCAGCCGGCTGACGAGGAACGTGCCGGCCTGGTTGGTGAGCAGGTCGACGAGGATCGGCTGGCCGCTGTCGACCACCTGGCCCATCAACGTGTTGGGCACCACCTCCTCGACACGCTGCCCGACGAAGTCCTGCTCGGCGTGGCCGAGCGCGGGCAGGAAGCGCTTGTAGCCGTCGCTGATCCAGACGATGCGGTGGGCCTTGTCGACCACCATCGTGCCCATCGCGGTGCGGTTGAAGACGTCGAACAGGCTGCGTGCGGCCAGTTCCAGCACGCGCTGCGCGCCCAGGGCGTTCGGCGCGGTGTCGGCGGCAGGCAAGGCGGCAGGAACGGCGGCAGCCTCGGGCATGGGCCTGCACTGTAGCGCCGCGCGCGCCCTCCCCGAGGCGGGCGCGGCGGCCCCCTGCCCGGTGCCATCATCCGTGGCACTGCATCGCGGAGTGACGGCCATGAACCCACGCGCCAAAGCCCAGGCGGCGCGCCTGCTCACCTTGGCGCCGAACCGTCTGGGGGCGTTCATGCTCGCTGCCTGCCTGGCGCTGGCCGGTTGCGGGACCGCCGTGCGCAACCCGGTCACCGGGCAGACCGAGCGCACGGTGCTGGATGAGCGCGGCGAGATCGCCGAGGGCACCAAGGCGCACCAGCAGATCCTGCAGGAGTACGGCGCGGTGGCCGACCCCGCGCTGCAGGCCTACGTCAGCGGCGTGGGCCAGAAGCTGGCGGCTCAATCGCACCGCGCACAGCTGCAGTGGACCTTCACGGTGCTGGACAGCGCCGAGATCAATGCCTTCGCGCTGCCCGGCGGCTTCGTCTACGTGACGCGCGGCATCATGGCCTACCTCGACAGCGAGGCCGACCTGGCCGGCGTGCTGGGTCACGAGATCGGGCACGTCACCGCACGCCACGGCGCGCAGCGCGCCACCAGCCAGGCCCGCGCGAATGTCGGCGTGCTGGCCGCGGTGCTGGGTGGGCTGGTGCTCGAAGGCATGGGCGTGCAGGGCGCGGCGCAGACGCTGGGCAACGTCGCGCAGAACACCGCGGCCGGGCTCGTGGCGCGCTACGGCCGCGAGCAGGAACTGCAGGCCGACCAGCTGGGGGCCGAGTACCTGGCGCGCGTGCGCTACGACCCCGGCCACATGGTCGAGGTGATCCAGGTGTTGAAGAGCCAGGAGCTGTTCGCCGCCGAGGCCGCGCGGGCGGCCGGGCGCGCGGCGCCGCAGGGCGGCGGCTGGCTGGCCTCGCATCCGAGCAACGACGAGCGGCTGCAGGCCATCCGGGCCACGGCGCAGCGGCTGGCCGGCGCCCGCGGGCCGGGCAGCCCGGGCACGGGGGGAGACGGCCGTGGCGCTTCCGCTTCCGCGTGGGAAGACGATGGCCGCGCCCGCTACCTGCGGGCCATCGAGGGCATGACCTTCGGCGACAGCCGCGAGCAGGGCGTGGTCCGCGGCCGCAGCTTCTTCCACGAGCCGCTGGGCGTGGCGCTCACGGCGCCGGCGGGCTGGCGCATCGTCAACAGCGGCGAGCAGCTGGTGCTCGTGAACGCCGGGCGCGACGCCGCGCTGATGATGCAGCTGGTGCCCGAGGCCGTGGTGAAGAAGGCCGGCGGCGACCACGCCGCGATCCTGCGTGACGCGCTCGGCGCGACGCAGGGCACCACCGAAAGGCTGACACTGGGCGGCGGCCTCGCGGCCACGCACTTCAGCGGCCAGCGCCGCAATGCCCAGGGGCAGGTCGGCACGCTGATCGCCACGCTGGCCAACGGGCCGGGCGGGCGGATGTATCTGTTCGGCTGGGACGCCAAGGACGCCCAGGCGCTGGCCCGCGCCCGCGGCGCGCTGCGCGAAGCCGAGCTGTCGTTCCGGCCCATGACCGCCGCCGACCGCCAGGCCGCCAGGCCCTGGAAGGTGAAGGCCGTGCCGATGCCCGCCGGGGGCTTTGCGCAGCTGGCGCGCAGCTCGCCGCTGCCGGAACTCGCGCTGCAGCAGTTGCGGCTGCTCAACGGCGTGTACGGCACCGGCGAGACCGACCCCAGGCCAGGGCAGATGGTCAAGGTGGTCGAGTAGCCGCGGGGCCGGCACCGGCGCCGCGGCAGGCGCCACCGGACCGAAGGCGCGGGTAGACCCCGATCCAACGCCGGCCGCGGCCCCGTCACACTGTAATTATGTGATTTGTGCGTCATCCAACCATGCCCGACCCGATCCCCCTGCGCGGCACGTCGCTGCACGACGGCGTGGCCGCGCGGCTGCGCACCATGGTGTTCGAGCGCGAACTGGAGCCCGGCGCATTCGTCGACGAGAAGGCACTGGCCCAAGCCTGGCAGGTCAGCCGCACGCCGCTGCGCGAAGCCCTCAAGGTGCTCGCGGCCGAGGGGCTGGTGGAACTGGTGCCGCACCGCGGCTGCCGCGTCGTCGAGTTGACCGAGAGTGATGCCGACGCGCTGTTCCCGGTGATGGCCCTGCTCGAAGGCCGCTGCGCGGGCGAGGCCGTGGCCAAAGCCGGCGACGCCGACCTGCGCCGCCTGGAACGGCTGCACGAGGACCTCGAGCGCCACGCTGCGGCCAAGGACATCGACGGCTACTACCGAGCCAACCACGACTTCCACAGCCTCGTTCAGCAGCTGGCCTCGAACCGCTGGCTCGACCGCGTCACCGGCGACCTGCGCCGCTTCATCCGGCTCATGCGCGGGGCGCAACTGGCGCTGCCCGGGCGCATCGGCGCCTCGCTCAACGAGCACCGGGTGCTGATGGACGCCTTTCGCCAGCGCGACGCCGCACGCGCCGAGCGCGCGATGCACGACCACCTGATGGCGCAGCTGGCGGCGCTGAAGAAGCTGCGCAGGCTGCGCCGTCGCCATGCTGGATGACCTGCGTCACGCCGCCGCCCGCCGCATGGCCGGCCGGGCCAGCGCCCGCCTGCAGCTGGCGTGCAAGCGGCTGCTCAGCGAGGGCGCCGAGCTCAACGGCATGGGCGCGGCCAGCGAGATCATCGACCGCATCGAAGACCTGGACGACGAGCAGCTCGACCGCTTCTTCGGCTGGATGGCCACGGCACTCGGCCCCGACCCGGCCGCCGTGTTGCGCGCCGCCCAGGCCTACGCGCAAGAGCCCTCGGCGGCGCACCAGATCACGCTGACCGCCGCCGCCGCGCCGCCGCGCCAGGAGCTGCTGCGGCGCATGAACCGCAGGCCCGGCGGCACGGCCGCGGTGCTGCGGCTGCGCCGCGCGCTGCTGGCGCGCCTGCGCGAGCGGCCCGAGCATGCCGGCCAGTGGGCGGCCATCGAGGCCGACCTGCTGCACCTGCTGACCAGCTGGTTCAACCCGGGCTTCCTGCAGCTGCGACGCGTGGACTGGAACTCGCCGGCGCAGTTCCTGGAGAAGATCATCCACCACGAGGCCGTGCACGCCATCGATGGCTGGGACGACCTGCGCCGGCGCCTGCTGCCCGACCGACGCTGCTTCGCCTTCGTGCACCCGCAGCTCAGCGACGAGCCGCTCATCTTCGTCGAGGTGGCGCTGGTGCCCGAGATGCCCGCGGCCATCGCGCCGCTCATCGAGAAGGGCTCGCTGCCGCTGCCGCCCGATCGCTTCCGGGTGGCGGCCTTCTACAGCATCAGCAACTGCGAGCCCGGCCTGCGCGGCGTCTCGCTGGGCAACTTCCTCATCAAGACGGTGGCCGTGCAGCTGCAGCGCGAGCTGCCGCAGTTGAAGCGCTTCTGCACGCTCTCGCCGATCCCGGGCTTTGCGCCGTGGCTGCTGCAGCGGCCCGATTTCGCCTCGCTGCCCGGCATCCGGCGCGCCGCCGTGCCCTCGCTGCAAGCGGCGCACGAACGGCTGCTGGCGCTGACCGGCGGCGAGTTGCAGGCATTGCAGGGCGCAGCCCTCCATGCGCGCCTGGGCGCCGAGGACGACCAGGCGCTGGTGCGCCTGGCCGCGGCCTACCTCGCCTACGCCTCCCCCACCCCGGCCGGCGACGCGGTGGCCCGCTTCCACCTCGACAACGGCGCGCGCCTGGAGCGGCTGAACCTGCGCGGCAACCTCTCGCCGCGCGGCCTGAAGCAGAGTTTCGGGGTGATGGTCAACTACCTGTACGACCTCGACAAGGTCGAAGCCAGCCACGACCGCTTTCGCGCCGGCGAGGTGGTGCGTTCGCGCGAGCTGGCGGCCCTGCTCTGATCCGATCCGCTGGCAGCCGCCACCGGTTTCGCCCGGATGGGCGAACGGCCCCCCGATCCCTACCATGTCCGCAAAGGAGACCCCGATGTCCGCGATCACCCGCCGCCAACTCGTCACCGGCACTGCCGCCCTGGTGGCGCTGCCCTTCTCGCACGCCCAGGGGGCCTGGCCGGCCAAGCCGGTGACCATCGTCGTGCCGTTCCCGCCCGGGGGCGGCACCGACGCCTTCGCGCGGCCGCTGTTCGCCGTCATCACCAGGAACACAGGCCGCCAGTTCGTCATCGACAACAAGGGTGGCGCCGGCGGCACGCTGGGCGCAGGCATGGCCGCCAAGGCGGCCCCCGACGGATACACGTTCTTCATGGGCGCCGTGCACCACAGCATCGCACCCAGCATGTACCCCAAGCTCGACTACGACCTCGAGCGCGACTTCGTGCCCGTGGGGCTGGTGTCCAGCGTGCCGCAGGTGGTGTCGGTCAACCCGGGCCGGGTGCAGGCCCGGACACTGCCCGAGTTCATCGAGTTCCTGCGCAAGAACCCCGGGCGCCTGAACTACGCCTCGGCCGGCAACGGCACCTCGCACCACCTGGCCGGCGAGCTGTTCAAGATCCAGACCAAGACCTTCATCACCCACATCCCGTACCGCGGCGCAGGGCCTGCGCTGCAGGACCTGGTCGCCGGGCAGGTGGACCTGATGTTCGACGGCATGGGCAGCTCGGCCGGGCACCTCCGCGCCGGTCGGCTGCGCGGCATCGCGGTGGCCTCCGACAAGCGCGCCCCGGGCTTCCCGGACATCCCCACCACCGCCGAGAGCGGGCTGCCCAGCTACAAGGTGGGCACCTGGTATGGCCTCTGGGCACCCAAGGGCACGCCGGCCGACCTCGTTGCCGCGATGGGCAACGAGATGAAGAAGGCACTCGGCAGCGACGAGCTGAAAACCACCTGGACGAGCCTGGGCACCGAGCCGCCCAACCTCTACGGAGCCGACTTCGGCAAGTTCGTCAGCGCCGAGGTCAAGCGCTGGGCCGAGGTGGTGAAGACCTCCGGCGCCAAGCTGGACTGACCCTCGAGCGCCCTCTCCGCGCCTTACAGCGTGGGTGCGGGCCGCGAGAGACCCCGACCACCCCCCGCTCGATGACGCCCGAACCCCGCCCCCACGCCCGACCCGAAGCCAACCTCTACACGGCGCTTCGCGCGGGCTTTCCGGCCAGCCTCTCGGCCACGGCCATCGAGACCGCGGACTCGCCGGAACCGCTGCGCTACAGCTGGAGCGACCTCGAACGCGGCAGCGCGATGCTGGCCAACCTGCTCGGCTCGCTGGCGCTGCCGCGCGGCTCCCGCGTGGCGGTGCAGGTGGACAAGTGCGTCGAAGCGCTGATGCTGTACCTGGCGGTGCTGCGCGCCGGCCATGTCTACCTGCCGCTGAACACCGCCTACCAGGAAGCCGAGGTCGCCTACTTCATCGGCAACGCCGAGCCGGCGGTGGTGGTGTGCAGCCCGCGCAACTTCGGCTGGGTGAGCCGGCTCGCGTTCACCGCCGGCACGAAGCATGTCTACACGCTGGACGACGATCGCACCGGCACGCTGCTGGACCGCGCAGCCCACCACGCCGACCGGCAGGTGCCCGCTGCGGTGGAGGCCGATGACCTCGCCGCCATCCTCTACACCAGCGGCACCACCGGCCGCAGCAAGGGGGCCATGCTGACGCACCGCAACCTGCTGGCCAACGCGCAGGTGCTGCACGAGGCGTGGGGCTGGGCCGAGCGCGCCGGCCGCGGCACCGATGGCGGCGACGTGCTGATCCACGCGCTGCCGATCTTCCACGTGCACGGCCTGTTCGTCGCCATCCACGGCGCGCTGCTGTCGGGCAGCAAGATGATCTGGTTCGGCAGGTTCGACCCCCGGGCCACGGTGGCCCGCCTGCCCGAGGCCACCGTGTTCATGGGCGTGCCGACGCTGTATGTGCGCATGCTCGGCGAGGCGGCGCTGACGCGCGCGGCGTGCGCGCACATGCGCCTGTTCGTCAGCGGCAGCGCGCCGCTCCTGATCGAGACCTTCGAGCAGTGGCGCGAGCGCACCGGCCACACCATCCTCGAGCGCTACGGCATGAGCGAGACGGTGATGCTGACGAGCAACCCCTACCGCCCGGAGGGCGCCCGCCGTGGCGGCACCGTGGGCCCGGCGCTGCCCGGCGTGGGCGTGCGCGTGCACGACGACAAGGGCCGGCCGCTGCCCACCGGCGAGATCGGCGGCATCGAGGTCAAGGGCGAGAGCGTCTTCAAGGGCTACTGGCGCATGCCCGAGAAGACCGCCGACGAGTTCACCACCGACCTGTGGTTCAAGACCGGCGACGTCGGCCGCATCGACGCCGACGGCTACGTCACCATCGTCGGGCGCAGCAAGGACCTCATCATC
>JAEUPD010000208.1 GCA_016788525.1 Rubrivivax sp. | reverse complement strand
AGGATCAGCCCGTCGGCGCCCTTGTCCACCGCCTTGTGCGCGAAGGTGTTGTTGATGACGTCGTGCATCACCACCCCGCCCCACGAGTGCACGGCGTCGTTGATGTCGGTGCGCGCGCCCAGGCTGGTGATGACGATGGGCACCTTGTACTTGGCGCACACCTGCATGTCGTGCTCGAGGCGGTCGTTGGTCTTGTGCACGATCTGGTTGATGGCAAACGGCGCGGCCGGCTGGTCGGGGTGGGCCTGGTTCCAGGCCGCCAGGGCCTCGGTGATCTCGGCCAGCCACTCGTCCAGCTGGGAGGCCGGGCGCGCGTTCAGCGACGGCATCGAGCCCACCACGCCGGCGGTGCACTGCGCGATCACGAGCTTGGGGTTGCTGACGATGAACAGCGGCGCGCCGATCGCGGGGAACGGCACTCTCTTCAGGACGGGCGGCAAGGCCATGTTCTGGCAATCTCCGGGTTGAAACGCAAGCAGCGGTGAGAAGACAGGCGCTCGGGCTCAGAACGCCTCGAGGTCCAGCGCCATGACGGGCTCGGCGCCTTCGACGATGCTGTCGCGCAGGCCGGTGGCCTTCACGAGGATGTGGTCGGCGAAGAATCGGGCCGTGGTGATCTTGGCGCGCATGAAGCCCGCATCGTCGTTGGCCGCCAGGCGGGCCTCGGCCACCAGCAGCGCACGCGCCATCTGCCAGCCGGCCACCACGATGCCGGCCAGCATCAGGTAGGGCACGCTGCCGGCGAACACCGCGTTGGGCTGCCCCTTGCCTTGCGCCACCACGAAGTCGACCACGTCCAGCAACGCCCGGCGGCCGGCTTCCAGCCGCCTGGCCATCGCCGATGCGTCGGCCCCGGAGCGCCGGTTCAGTTCGCCGACCGTCGCTTCGATCTGCGCGGCAATGGCCCGGGCCGTGGCACCGCCGTCGCGCGCCGTCTTGCGCCCGACCAGGTCGTTGGCCTGGATTGCCGTCGTGCCTTCGTAGATGGTGAGGATCTTCGCGTCGCGCAGGTACTGCGCCGCGCCCGTCTCCTCGATGAAGCCCATGCCGCCGTGCACCTGCACGCCCAGGCTCGCCACCTCCAGGCTCATCTCGGTGGCCAGGCCCTTCACCAGCGGCACCATGAACTCGTAGAAGGCCTGGTTCTGCGCACGCACCGCCTTGTCGCCATGGGCGTGCGCGGCATCGAAGGCAGCAGCGGCCACGTAGGCCATCGCGCGGCAGGCCTCGGTGTAGGCGCGCATGGTCATCAGCATGCGCCGCACGTCGGGGTGGTGGATGATCGGCGCGGCCTTGCTCAGCGAACCGTCGACCGGCCGGCTCTGCACCCGCTCGCGCGCGTAGGCCACCGCCTTCTGGTAGGCGCGTTCGGCGATCGCGACACCCTGGATGCCCACGCCGTAGCGCGCGGCATTCATCATGATGAACATGTATTCGAGGCCGCGGTTCTCCTGGCCGATGAGGGTGGCCACCGCGCCGGCTGCGCCGCCCGGCCGGGTGATGCCGTCACCGTACTGCAGCACCGCCGTGGGGCTGGCCTTGATGCCCAGCTTGTGCTCGATGCTCACGCAATGCACGTCGTTGCGCTGGCCCGGCGTGCCGTCGGCGTTGACCAGCACCTTCGGGCAGATGAATAGCGAGATGCCCTTCACGCCTTCGGGGGCGCCGGCCACCCGCGCCAGCACCAGGTGCACGATGTTGTCGGCCAGGTCGTGCTCGCCGTAGGTGATGAAGATCTTGGTGCCGAAAAGCCGGTAGCTGCCGTCGGGCTGGGGCTCGGCGCGCGTGCGCACCAGGCTCAGGTCGCTGCCAGCCTGCGGCTCGGTGAGATTCATCGAGCCGGTCCAGGCCCCCTCGATCATCTTCGGGATGTAGGTCGTCTGCTGCTCGGGCGTGCCGGCGGTGAGCAGTGCCTCGATGGCGCCATCGGTGAGCAGCGGGCACAGCGCGAAGCTCATATTGGCCGCCTGCACCATCTCCGAGCAGGCCGCGTGGATGAGCTTGGGCAGGCCCTGCCCGCCGAACTGCGCCGGGTGCTGCAGACCTTGCCAGCCGCCCTCGGCGTACTGCCGGAAGGCCGCCTTGAAGCCGGCCGTGGTGATGACATGGCCGTCGCGGAAACTGCTGGGCGCCTTGTCGCCTTCCAGGTTCAGGGGCGCCAGCACGTCGCCGGTGAAGCGCGCACATTCCTCCAGCACCGCGGCGGCAGTATCGAGGCCGGCCTCCTCGTGGCCGGGCAGCTGCGCCACGGCCTCGATGCCGGCCAGCTCCTTCATCACGAAGAGCATGTCCTTGACGGGTGCGCGATAGGTCATCGTTCTCTCCCAGGTGAAAGAAGGGGCGCCGCAGTCGTGCCTGGGCGCCCCTGGGTGTGGCCGGCGTCGCCGCTCAGAGCTTGCTCACCAGCTCCGGCACGGCCGTGAACAGGTCGGCTTCCAGCCCGTAGTCGGCCACGCTGAAGATCGGGGCCTCCGGGTCCTTGTTGATCGCGACGATCACCTTGCTGTCCTTCATGCCGGCCAAGTGCTGGATGGCCCCGCTGATGCCGCAGGCGATGTACAGCTGCGGCGCGACAATCTTGCCGGTCTGGCCCACCTGCCAGTCGTTGGGCGCATAGCCCGCGTCCACCGCGGCGCGGCTGGCCCCCAACGCGGCACCGAGCTTGTCGGCCAGCGGCGTGAGGACATCGGTGAACTTGTCGGCCGCGCCCAGCGCCCTGCCGCCGCTGACGATGACCTTGGCGGCCGTCAGCTCGGGCCGGTCGAGCTTGGCGATCTCGTTGCCAAGGTAGTTCGCGCCGGCGGTCGCGGGCACCGCCGCCAGGCTCTCGACGGGGGCGCTGCCGCCGCCGGCGGCGGCGGGGTCGAAGCCCGTGGTGCGCACGGTGATCACCTTGATGGCATCGCCAGATTGCACGGTGGCAATGGCGTTGCCGGCGTAGATCGGCCGCTCGAAGGTGTCGGCGCTGACCACCTTGGTCGCGTCGCTGATCTGCGCCACGTCGAGCAACGCGGCAACGCGAGGCGCGACGTTCTTGCCGCTGGCCGTGGCGGGAAACAGGATGTGGCTGTAGCTCTTGGCCACCGCCAGCACCTGCGCGGCAACGTTTTCGGCCAGCCCGTGCTCCAGGCCCGGCGCGTCGGCATGCAGCACCTTGGCCACGCCGGCAATCTTCGCGGCGGCCTGGGCGGCCCCCGACGCGTTCGCGCCGGCCACCAGCACGTGCACTTCGCCGCCGCACGCCGCAGCCGCGGTAACGGTGTTGAGGGTCGCGCCCTTGATGGAAGCGTTGTCGTGTTCGGCAATGACCAGGGTTGTCATCGGCGGTCTCCAGCTTGGCTGGGAGCGCTGGGCGCCCCCTCTTGTCGAGCCTGTCGGGGTGGCGAACGAAGTGAGCTTGGGGGCTTCATCTCTAGATCACCTTGGCTTCGTTCTTCAGCTTGTCGACGAGCGCGGCCACGTCGGGCACCTTGACACCGGCACCGCGCTTGGGCGGTTCGCTGACCTTCAGCGTCTTGATGCGCGGCGTGACGTCCACGCCGAGATCCGCCGGCTTCAGCGTCTCCAGCGGCTTCTTCTTGGCCTTCATGATGTTGGGCAGCGTCACGTAGCGCGGCTCGTTCAGACGCAGGTCGGTGGTCAGCACCGCGGGCAGCGCAAGCTTCAGCCGCTCGAGCCCACCGTCGACCTCGCGCGTGACGGTGGCGTGCCCGTCGGCGACTTCGACCTTGCTGGTGAACGTGGCCTGCGGCAGGTTGGCCAGGCCGGCGAGCATCTGGCCGGTCTGGTTGCAGTCGTCGTCGATCGCCTGCTTGCCGAGGATCACCAGGCCCGGCTGCTCCTTGGCGAGCAGCGCCTGCAGCAGCTTGGCCACCGCCAAAGGCTGCAGCTCGACATCGCTTTCCACCAGGATGGCGCGGTCGGCGCCGATGGCCATCGCCGTGCGCAGCGTCTCCTGGCATTGCGTGACACCGCACGAGACGGCGACGATCTCGGTGGCCACGCCCTTCTCTTTCAGGCGCACCGCCTCTTCGACGGCGATCTCGTCGAAGGGGTTCATGCTCATCTTGACGTTGGCGATGTCGACACCGCTGCCGTCGCTCTTCACGCGCACCTTGACGTTGTAGTCGACCACCCGTTTCACGGGCACAAGCACCTTCATGGGCAACAGCTCCTTGGGGAGTTTCGAGCAACGAGTGTTCTGAACAGGCGCGAGATTCTAGAAGCGGCCCCGCCCCAAGCGGCCGGCGGCACGGCCCGGCGCCACGCCGCACGCTGCGTGAATCGAACGATCGTGCTATTTTGCCACGGCCGGTGCGCCGGGCACCGCGGGCAGATGCGCGCGCGCCGCGCGGCTGCCGCGCTCGACATCAACCTTGCGCAGCAGCACCCAACCGACGACGAAGAAGAGCCCGGTCGACAAGATGCCCAGCCGGTGGTTGCCGCCGGTCAGCCAGGTGACCAGGCCATAGGTCAGCGGCCCGAGGATGGCTGACAGCCGTGTGGCAAACGTCCACAACCCGAAGAACTCGGCCAGCCGCTCGGGCGGTGCGAACAGCCCGGCGAGCGCCCGCCCGGCTGACTGGCTGCTGCCCATGCACAGCCCGGCAATGACAGCAGCCACCCAGAACAGCGTGGCGCTCGTGGCCAGGTAGGCCAGCGCGGTCATCACGATCCAGCCCACCAGCGTGAACCCGAGCGCACGGCGGTGCCCGATGCGATCTTGCGCATAACCGAAAGCGAAGGCGCCGCTGGCCGCGGCGATGTTGACCAGGAACACCAGCATCATCGTCTCGGTCTGCTTGAAGCCGAGCACCTGCTCGGCGTACACCGCCGCCAGCGCGATGACCACCGCGATGCCGGCCTGGTAGAACACTGCGCACAGCAGCAGCCAGGCGAAGTCTTCGTAGCGCTTCGCCTCGCGCCAGGTGGCGGCCAGCCGGCGCAGCGAATCGACCAGGCCGCGGTGCGCGGCGTCGGCCTGCGGCTGCGCGCGCTCGGGCAGCATGGCGAAGGTGACCAGCGCACACCCGGCGTACAGCCCGGCGGTGATCAGCATCGTCACCGGCACGAAGTGCGCCGCCTTCAGGCCCTGCCCCTGTGCCCACAGCACGTAGGCCAGGCTCAGCCCCAGTGCCAGCATGCCGCCGAAGTAGCCGAAGCTCCAGCCCCAGCCCGAGACCCGGCCCATCGCCTCGCGCCGGGCGAGCTCGGGCAGGAACGCCGCGTTGAGCGCCTCGCCGTACGAGTAGAAGACGTTGGACAGCACGATGGCGACCACGCCCAGCGCCAAGTCGCCCGGGCCCACGCCGGCCAGCATGCCGGTGGCGAGCACGCAACCGGCAGTGGACAGCATCAGCAGCTTCTTCTTCGCCGCGCGCAGGTCGGCAAAGGCGCCGATCGCCGGCATGGTGAGCATCACGATCGCGTTGGAAAGCGCCAGCGCCAACGTCCAGGCAAAGGTCGCCCACTCGGCCCCTTGCGCCACCACGCCCACGAAGTAGGCGTTGAACACCGCCGTCAGCACCACGGTGGTGTAGCCGCTGTTGGCGAAGTCGTACATCGCCCAGCCGAACACCTCGCGCTTCCTGACACCCTCGGCAAGGGACTCCTGGGCAAAGAGGGGCATGCGGGGCTCCTGGCGCCGGCGCAAGGGGCAGAGGACCTGCACCTATGATGCGGCCGGCCATTCTGGCGCGGGTGACGGAACTGGCAGACGTAGCGGGCTTAAAACCCGCAGCCGCAAGGCGTACGGGTTCGATTCCCGTCCCGCGCACCAGCCGCCGTCTGCAAGGGCGCCCGGGCCGATCGGGACACGCTGCATCGGCCCGGCCGCGGTCCTGAATGCAGGCGGTGTGCTCAGCGCGCCAAAGGCTGCGACACCAGCCGCTGCACCAGCTCACGGCGGCGTTCGCGTTCGGCCGTGCTGCCCTGCCGGTGCAGCACCGACTCGGCCACCTCGTAGCCGTACATCAGGAAGGCCCGTGCGCGGGCCTCTTCGGCACCGAAGCCCAGGGCAGCAAGGATGCGCTCGTGGTGGGCCAGGCGCGCGGCGTCGGCCTCGTCGACGGCCTCGCGCGCCATCGCGTCGCGCCGCGCCCAGGCCCGGATGGCCAGTTCGATGCGTGCCGCCTTGGCCGCGGCACGCCCGCGAAACGGCAGCGACGCCGCATCGCGCAGTTGCTCGCGCGGGTCGTGCCCCGCAGACTCCAGGCGCCGTGTCAGCGCCTCCGTGGCCCGCTCGCGCCAGGCCTGCAGCACCCGGCGCAGCAGTTCTTCGCGGTCACGGAAGTGCCAGTAGAAGCTGCCTCGCGTGACGCCCAGCTGCGTGGCCAGCACGTCGACGCGCACGTGGTCGATGCCCTGGTCGACCAGCACCTCGGTGGCGGCCTCGATCCAGGTCTCCGGCGTCAGCGTTGCGCGCGCCGCGTCGGCCGCCGCGGGGCGGGCACGGCGCGGGCGCACGGGCAAGGCACGAACGGGTGGCGTCGGCATGGCAGGTCGAGACGCGGCAATGATGCCATACAGCGATGTATGGTCGTTCGTGGAAACCCGGATGCGAGGCGCTCGTGGCTTCCCTACGATCGCAGCCAGACACATACACATGTGTATGGAGACGGCATGAGCGGCGCCACGGCTCCGACGCGGAGCTTCTTCGACGATCCGACCCAACTCGCCCCGCGCCGGGTGCTGCGGCAGGAGCTTGGCGGCGGCGCCTTCGTGCTGCGCTCGCCCGAGCCGCTGGGGGCGCCAGCGCGCTGTGTCGGCGAATGGCTCGAGGCCTGGGCTGCCCAGGCGCCGGCCGCCGCCGCGTTTGCCGAACCCGCCGCTGGCGGCGGCTGGGCGGTGCTCGACTGGCGCACCCTGCGCCAGCGCGTGGGCGCAGTGGCGCAGGCGCTGCTCGACCTCGCGCTGCCGGCGGACAAGCCGGTGGTGGTGCTGTCGGACAACTCGCTCGACCACCTCGTGCTCGAGCTGGCCTGCATGCACGTGGGCCGCGCCGTGTGCCCGGTAACCAGCGGCTACAGCCGCCTGGCGCAAGGCGACTTCACGCGCATCCACGGCATTCTCCAGACGCTCGACCCGGCGCTCGTCTACGCGCACGACGCCGCCACCTACGCGCCGGTGCTGAAGGGCGCGCCGGTCTCGCCGCTCGCTGCGGTGTTCTCGCACGGTGCCGAATCGGTGCCGGGCGCCCTGGCGTTCTCGCGCCTGCTCGCGGCGAAGGAGACCCCGGCGGTGGCCGCCGCCTTCGCGGCCGTCGGCCCCGACACCCACGCCAAGTACCTCCTGACCTCGGGCTCCACCGGCCACCCCAAGGTGGTCATCAACACGCAGCGCATGCTGACCGCCAACCAGCAGATGCTCAAGCAGACGCTGCGCGTCCTCGACCGCGAAAAGCCGGTGCTGCTGGACTGGCTGCCATGGA
>JAEUPD010000166.1 GCA_016788525.1 Rubrivivax sp. | reverse complement strand
TCGAGGCCACCCGAGGCGCCCCAGTACTCAGGTCGGTTCTGAACAGTGAAGTGGCCCTGGTCCATCTTGCTGATGCGGCCGCAGGCGATGGTGCAGCCGAAGCAGGCCTGGTTGGTCACCAGGTGCTTCTTGCCGTCGGTGGCGCGCGGCGTGGCCATGGCCTCGGCGGAGATGTCCTTGGCGCCCTCGAACTGCACGTCGCGGTGGTTGCGCGTGGGCAGCGCGCCGACCTCGTTGATGACGTTCATCAGCACTTGTGTGCCATAGGTCGGCAGGCCCTGGCCGGTGACGGCGTGGTCGGCCAGCACCTTCTTCTTCTCGAACGTGACTTTCATGAACTCCTTGGCGTTGGCGAAATTGCCCACACCCTTGGTGCCGCGCACGGCCACCGCCTTGAGGTTCTTGCTGCCGGCCACTGCCCCGACCCCGCTGCGCCCGGCGGCGCGGTGCAGGTCGTTGACGATGCAGGAAAACAGCACCTTCTCCTCGCCCGCCTTGCCGATGCTGCTGATGCGCAACAGCGGGTCCTGGTGGGCCTTCTTGAGCATTTCCTCGGTCTGCCAGACGCTCTTGCCCCACAGGTGGCCGGCGTCGCGCAGCTCGGCCACGTCGTCGTTGATGTACAGGTACACCGGCTTGGCCGACTTGCCCTCGAATATGACCATGTCCCAGCCGGCCATCTTCAGCTCGGCGCCCCAGTGGCCGCCGGAATTGCTGCAGGCGATGGCGCCGGTGAGCGGCCCCTTGGTCACCACCGTGTAGCGGCCGCCCGTGGAGGCCATGGTGCCGGTGAGCGGGCCGGTGGCCCAGATGAGCTTGTTGTCGGCCGACAGCGGGTCGACCTTGGCGTCGACCTCGCTCACGAAGTACTTGGTGGCCAGCCCGCGCGAGCCGAGGTACTCCTTGGCCCACGACATGTTCAGCGGCTCGGACTTGACCGTGCCCGCGGTGAGATTGACGCGAAGGATCTTTCCTGCCCAGGACATCTTCAGGTACTCCTTGATTTGTTTGGCGCTGCGACGCTTAAGGCGGTGAGCCGTGCGGGGCTCACGCGGCGGCCGGCTGGTTGCCCAGCTTGTCGGCCCAGGCCTTCATCTTGTCGATGCCGGTCCAGTTGGCGTCGATGTAGGTGATGGCGCCGGTGGGGCAGGCGGTGGCGCAGGCGGGGTCGCCGCCGCACAGGTCGCACTTTTGCACCTTGCCGGTTTCCTGCACGTAGTTGATGGTGCCGAACGGGCAGCTGATCGTGCACACCTTGCAGCCCACGCAGGTGGTGTCGTTCACCACCTTGGCGCCGGTGGCCTTGTCGACGGTGATGGCCTCCACCGGGCAGGCGTGCAGGCACCAGGCCTCATCGCACTGCGTGCAGGTGTAGGGCACCTTCTTGCCCGTGGCATGGAAGTCGAACACCTTGATGCGCGACTTGGCCGGTGCCATGACGCCGTAGTTCTCGAACGAGCAGGCCATTTCGCACTGAAGGCAGCCCGTGCACTTGTCGGCGTTGAGATGCAGGCTCTTCTGCATGACGGGGGTACTCCGCGGTGGGGGAACGACGAGGGACTCCGCCTCCCGGCCCGTGGTGCAACACCCGGCCGAGGAGCGGCTGGGAAATGATGTTCGTATGTGAGGGCCAGCAATACCTAGGCATAACCCGCACGCGCCTTCCCGGGGCCTGGCGGTTGTTCCAGGCTGGGACGAAGCGGGTCCGGCGGGGCGGTGACGAGCGCCGGCTTCGCCGCATTCCCCAGCAAAACGCTCAAGCTCACACCGCGCCGCCGGGTGATGCGGCACCACCATCCGACGCCAGATCGGGCCGTTCAGGGCGCTGCGTTCGGGAAGAACAGCGGCTCGCCCCCTACCTTGAAGGCCGAGATCGCCGCTTGCCCCGCCGCCGACACCACCCAGTCGGCAAATTGCTGCGCGAGCGCGGCCTTGACGTGCGGGTGCCTGGCCGGGTTGACCACCAACACGCCGTACTGGTTGAAGAGGCTGCGGTCGCCTTCGACGAGGACGGTCAGGTCACCACGGTTCCTGAAGGCCAGCCACGTGCCGCGGTCGGTGAGCACGTAGGCGCTGGTCGCCGCGGCCATGTTGAGCGCCGGCCCCATGCCGCAGCCGCAGTCGCGATACCCGACGGGCCGTGCGGCAGCGACATCGACGCCGGCGGCCTTCCACAGCCGCAGCTCGGCGGCGTGGGTGCCGCTCTTGTCGCCCCGCGAGACGAACGGCTGCTTTGCCGCGGCCAGCTTCTTGAGTGCGGCAGCGATGTCCCGGCCGCGGGTGCGGGCGGGGTCGGCCTTGGGGCCGACGAGCACGAAGTCGTTGACCATCACGTCACGGCGCGAGGTGGCGAACCCCTCGGCGACGAACTTCTCTTCGGCCGCCTTGTCATGCACGAACACGAGGTCGGCGTCGCCGCGGCGCGCGGTGTCCAGCGCCTGGCCGGTGCCCATGGCGACCACGCGCACGCCGATGCCGGTGGCCGCCTTGAACACCGGCAGCAGGTGAGCGAACAGGCCCGTCTGCTCGGTGCTGGTGGTGCTGGCCATGACGATGAAGCGCTCCTGCGCGAGGGCGCAGGGGCCGTGCACCGCGGCCAGGCAGAGCAGGGCGGCAGCGACCCCTTCGACGGCGCCGCGGCGATTTCGGTTCAGGTGTTCCAAGGCAGCTCACCCTTGAGGAACTGGTGTGCCTGCTCGGGCAGATCGCGGCCCTCGAAGAAGTGGTCTACGGGCAGGTCGGCCAGCAGCCGGCCGCTGTCGAGGTAGGCCACCCGCGTGCTCAGGCGCTTGGCCTGGCCGAGGTTGTGCGTGCTCATCACAACGGTCACGCCGTCGGCAGCGAATTCGCCGATCACCTGCTCGACCTCGCGCTTGGCGCCGGGGTCGAGGCTGGCCGTGGGTTCATCGAGGAAGAGCACGTCGGGGGCCAGCGCCCAGGCACGTGCCAGCGCCAGCCGCTGCTGCTGCCCGCCGGACAGCTCGCGCGCACGCCGGCCGGCCAGCGTGGCCAGGCCCACTCGTTCCAGTGCGCGCCGGCAGCGCTCGCCGCGCTCTGCGGATGGCACGCCGCCCAGCCAAAGCCCCGCCAGCACATTCCAGCGCACGCTCAGGTTCAGCAGGAACGGCCGTTGAAACAGCATCGCGGCGCGCAGTGGCCGGTGCTCGGGCTCGAGCGGGTGCGTCAGGCGCTCGCCGGCGACAGGGGCCAGGCCGTGCAGCAGCCGCAACAGGGTCGTCTTGCCGGAGCCATTGGCGCCCACCAGGGCGAGCCGGTCGCCACGCCGCAGCGTGAAGTTGATGTCGCGCAACGCGGTCACCGGACCGTAGTGCACCGAGGCGCCGTGCAGCGACACCAGGGCGGGCGGCGCAGCACGTGGCGCAGCTGCGGAGGGCGCCTCGCCGCCCCGCGCGCCGGCTTGCGCCGCGGCGGGCGCTGGCACAGGGGCCATGGCCCGCGCCGGGGCGATCACGCGAACGCCTCCGCCGGCGCGCCGCGGACCTGCTGGCGCAGTTGCACCAGGCCGATCAGCAGGTTCAGCGCCGCCACCACCGCCAGCAGCACGAGCCCCAGCGCCAGCGCCAGCGCCAGATCGCCCTTGCTGGTCTCCAGCGCGATGGTGGTGGTCATCACGCGCGTGACGCCGTCGATGTTGCCGCCGACGATCATCACCGCGCCGACTTCGGCGATCGCGCGGCCGAACGCCGTGAGCACGACCGTCAGTACGCCGTAGCGTTCGTGCACCAGCAGCAGCAGCGCGCTGGCGGCCGGGCCGGCACCCAGCGAGCGCAACTGGTCGCCGCCCTCGGCCATCGCGGAGAGCACGAGGCGGCGTGCCAGCGCGGCCACCAGCGGCAGCACGAGCAGGCTTTGCGCCAGCACCATGGCCGCCGGCGTGAAGAGGATGCCCCAATGCCCCAGCGGCCCGGCACGCGAGAGCAGCAGGTACACCAGCAAACCCAGCACCACCGACGGCATGGCCAGCAGCGTGTTGACCACCCCCACCAGCAGCCGCTGCCCCGGAAAGCGCGCCACCGCCAGCCAGGCGCCGACCACCAGGCCGAGCGTCGCACCGATCAACGTCGCCGTACCGCTGACCTGCAGCGAGAGGCCCACCGTGGTGGTCAGGCGCGGCTCGGCAGCGGCGATGAGCTGGGCGGCGGTGCCCAGGGCTTCGAGAACGGTCGACAAGGGCAGGCGGTTCTGGTTGGGTGCTCCGGCGGGGCCGGCGTGCAACGCGGCGCGCATTGTCCGAAGGCCGCGTCGCGCTGGCGATATGTCGGCGGCTTCATAGCCGGGCGTGGCGGCCGCGCACAGTGCAGCCGGCAGCCGCGGCAGCCGCGGCTGTCGCGCCCCGCCGCGTTGGTGTGCGAGGCTGTAGCAATGCGCACGGGTTAACCCTCCCAATCTGGGGGGCTATCCGGGTCTGGTGGCGGTGGCATGCGGGTTGCAGTGTGGAACTCCCGATCCGCCCGCTCGGTTGCCGGCGGCTTTCCCTCCTGGAGGAGACCCCCGACCATGACCCCGAACCTGAAGCTTTCCGCCGCCCTCGTCGCTGCCGCCTTGGCTGCGATGGGGAGTTCGGCGGCGTTGGCCCAGAAGGCCGTCACCGACCAGATGATCGAGGCCGACGCCCGCACCACGGGCGATGTGCTCAGCTACGGCCTGGGCACGCAGGGCCAGCGCTACTCGCCGGCCAAGCAGATCAACACCGGCAACGTCAACCGCCTGGTGCCGATGTGGAGCTTCAGCTTCGGCGGCGAAAAGCAGCGCGGCCAGCAGAGCCAGCCGCTCATCCACAACGGCCGCATGTACGTCACGGCGTCGTACTCGCGCATCTTCGCGCTCGACGTGAAGACCGGCGCCAAGCTGTGGAAGTACGAGCACCGCCTGCCCGAGGGCATCATGCCCTGCTGCGACGTCATCAACCGCGGCGCGGCCATCTACGACAACCTGGTCATCTTCGGCACGCTCGACGCGCAGATCGTGGCGTTGAACGCCGACACCGGTGAGGTGGTGTGGAAGGAGAAGATCGACAACTACGCCGATGGCTACAGCCAGACCGCCGCGCCGCTCATCGCCAACGGCCTGGTGCTCACGGGCGTGTCTGGCGGCGAGTTCGGCGTGGTCGGGCGTGTCGAGGCGCGCGACGCCAAGACCGGCCGCATGGTGTGGATGCGCCCGGTGGTCGAAGGCCACATGGGCAAGAAGTTCGACAAGGACGGCAAGGAGTCCGACAACGGCGTCTCGGGCACGCCGGGCAAGAGCTGGCCGGGCGACCTGTGGAAGACCGGCGGCGCGGCCACCTGGCTGGGCGGCACCTACAACGCCAAGACCGGCCTGGCCTACTTCGGCACGGGCAATCCGGCGCCGTGGAACAGCCACCTGCGCAAGGGCGACAACCTGTATTCGTGCAGCACGGTGGCCATCGACGTGAAGACCGGCCAGATCGTGTGGCACTACCAGAACACGCCCAACGACGGCTGGGACTTCGACGGCGTCAACGAGTTCGTCACCTACGACGAAGGCGGCCGCATCCTGGGCGGCAAGGCCGACCGCAACGGCTTCTTCTACGTCAATGACGCGAAGACCGGCCAGCTCGTCAACGCCTTCCCGTTCGTCAAGAAGATCACCTGGGCCACCGGCATCGACCTGAAGACGGGCCGCCCGAACTACGTGCCCGAGAACCGCCCCGGCGACCCCACCGGCGCGGCCGACAACAAGGGCAAGGTGGTGTTCTCGGCCCCCAGCTTCCTGGGCGGCAAGAACCAGATGCCGATGGCCTACTCGCCGGACACGAAGCTGTTCTACGTGCCCAGCAACGAGTGGGGCATGGAGATCTGGAACGAGCCCATCACCTACAAGAAGGGTGCGGCCTACCTGGGCGCCGGCTTCACCATCAAGACGCTGAACGACGGCCCCATCGGCGCGCTGCGCGCCATGGACCCCAAGACCGGCAAGATCGTTTGGGAGGTGCCCAACAACGCGCCGCTGTGGGGCGGCGTGCTCACCACCGCCGGCAACCTGGTGTTCTGGGGCACGCCTGAAGGCTTCCTGCAGGCGGCCGACGCGAAGACGGGCAAGGTGCTGTGGAAGTTCCAGACCGGCTCGGGCGTCGTCGCCGCACCCATCACCTGGGAGCAGGGCGGCGAGCAGTTCGTGGCCGTGTCCAGCGGCTGGGGCGGCGCCGTGCCGCTGTGGGGTGGCGACGTGGCCAAGAAGGTGGCCTTCCTCGAGCAGGGCGGCTCGGTGTGGGTGTTCAAGCTGATGAAGTGATCATCGGCTAATCGCCTCGGTGCGGGCGCATTCGAGCGAAAGAGGCCGCCAGCGATGGCGGCCTCGCTGCTTGCGAGGGAGACGTCGGTGCAGCCAGGTGGGTCGGGAGGGCCGATGAGGCAAACGAAGCAAGTTCTTCAGGCGCGGTGGGTGTTGGCTTGGGCGTTGCTGGCCATGGTCGCCGCGGCGCACGCCGACCGCCCATTCGTTGCCACCACGAGTGCGGCGGCCGAGGAGGATGACGACCGCGTCTGGTCGCTGTCGTCCTGGGCGCAGCGTGACAAGCGGCTTGGGGCGCTCGGCGTGAGTGCTGAATATGCGTTCGAGCCGCGCCTTTCCACCGAGTTCGCCTTCGTTCGCAGCCGACCGCGGATGCCCGGCGCCGAGACCTCGCTCGAAGCGGAAGGGGAGGTGAAATGGCTCTACAACAACATCGCGCGCGATGGCTGGGGCGTCGGCGTCAGCCTGGGCCTGGGGGCCTCCAAGGACGGCGATGCGGCCTGGCGCGGCGGGAGCTGGCAGGTGGTCGTGCCCTTCAGCTGGCAGTTCAATGAAGCCGGTGGCCTCGTGCACCTCAATGCCGGCTTGGCCAAGGAGCGCGGCGAACGGCGCGAGTCGCTGGCCTCGGCCGCAGTCGAGTGGCCGATCGCCCCGCGCGTCTCGCTCTTTGCCGAGTGGGCGAAGGGCGGCGACGAGCGTCTGGAGCACACCGGCGCACGCTGGTGGGTGAAGCGCGAGCACTACGCCGTGGACTTCTCGTTGCTCCGGCGCCGGCCCGAAGGCGGCGCGGCGACCACCGGTTGGGTGCTCGGCTTCAGCGTCTACGACTTGTGAACACGGTCTCGCTGCGGGCCGCCTGGCGCGCGCTGGTGCTGGCCGGCGCGGCATGGTGCGCCGCCGCCCCGGCGCAGACCTCCGGGTTTGCGCTCGAAGGCGACAAGCGCATCACCCTGCATGCGCGCGACGGCTCGCAGGTCGAGATCGGGCGCGTGCACTTCCAGCGCGGCGCCGATGGGCGCAGCAGTTTCCGCGTGGCGCTGGACGCGACGCGATTCACCGACCACTTCCTGTCGATGCGCGAGTTCAAGTGCCTGCAGGGGCAGGGCGAGATCCTCTGCCACGTGCCCTACCCGCATCGCAGCCCCGCGGCGGTGGTGCCGGGTGATCTGGCCTGGCTCGAGCACTCGCTGCTGTTCCTCTTCAAGCTGCCCGGCGAGTTCGGCGCCAAGCTGTGGAACGGCATCTACTTCAAGCTCACGTTGACCAGCGAAGGGCTGGTCGGCGTGCCGCAGGCCGTGGACCTGAACGTGATCAGCGCGCCCCCGGCGCGCACCGACGTGGCGCCGTTCAAGCCGGCGCTGCGCGATGACCTGCCGCCCAATGCGCGCTGGTTCACGCGGCTGACCATCCACTGAGCGCGCGAGCCGCGGCGCCCAAGGCGCCTGCAACGTTAAGCGCCCGCACAGTGGCGACTAAGCGGCCGATCCGACACTGCTCTTGCGCAGGGAGCCTCCCTGCCAGTCTGTTCAACGCAAGGAGTGACTCATGGCCATCGAATGGGGAATCACGGGCTTCAGCAGCGACATGAGCTGCAAGGTGCTCGACAACACCACGCTCGCACCGAGCAACGTGCTGCAGGCCGGCGCGCCCTTCCAGATCGAGATCCGCTGGAAGGTGCCGCCCGCGCTGGCCAGCCTGATCAGCGCCGGCGACTCGTTCCGCCTGCGCGCCTACGCCGAAAGCGTGGGCCCGGGGCAGGAGATCCAGGTCGGCGCCACCGAGATCGAGCCGGGGGTGTTCAACAAGCTCGACTACGTGCACACCATGACCGTCAGCCCGAACCCGCTGCTGGGCGAGGGCGTGGCGTTCAGCGGCACGCCGGTCTCGGGCATCTACAACATCATGTGCGTGCTGCAGCACCTCAACGGGGGTGTGCCCACCGGCCACTCGGGCCTGGCCGAGTACGCCAACACGGTGATGCTCAAGGCACCGTGAAGCCGGCCGCGGGGCCTTCGCCGGCCCCGCGGCGTGCCCCCGCGCACCCGGGGGGCACCGTCTCGTCAAGCCCGGGCTCGCCCGGGCTTCATTCTGGCCCATGCCCCTGTGCGACGCGGGACAATGCCGGCGTCGACCATCCGATGCCGGAGCGCTGCATGGACCACCGCGAGTTTCATGTCATGGATGCCGAGCTGATCCGCGAACGGCAGACCATGCGTTACACCTGCCCCGCATGCCAGCGGTGCATGGAAGACGGGCCCGACGGCATCACCGTGCTGCATGCCGGTGACCGCAGCGCGCGGCACCGGGCCGGCACCGTGAAGGCCGTGGTCGACGACATCGACACGGTGCCGCAGCCGCCGCACACGCTGCACTGAGTCTTCGTCGCCGGCGCTGTTGCGCCAGGCTGCCTCAGGCGGCGCGCCGCGTGGCAATGCGGCGGTACAGGGCCGTCGTGTCGGCGCGCGGCGGCACGTCCAGCCGCCGGCGCAGCGTCTGCACGCACTGAAGGTACTGCTGCTCGACCATCTGCACCTGCCCGAGATGGTCGTAGCAGCGCATCAGCCGCTGGTGGGCGAGTTCGTTGCAGTCGTCCAGCCGCAGGTGGCGCAGGCTGGCGTGCAGGCAGCCGTGCCAGTGGCCGCGAAACTCGAGCAGCGTCGACAGCCGGTCCAGCGCCTCGACCAGCCGCGCCCGCAGCGCCTGCGCGTCGGCCGCCAGCGCGCACTCCCATTCGCCCTCTTCGAGCAGGTCGCGGTGGTACAGCGCCAGCGCGGCCTCGTACTGCGCGATCGCCTCGGTGGCTCGGCCGGCCCGCTCGGCATGGGTGGCAAGGTCGACGTGATGCACGAACTGCTCGGTGTCCAGCCAGGCGTCGCCCGGGGTCAACAGCTGGTAGCCTTCATCCGACAGGTGCAGGCACGCGGCCGGGCCGAGCACGCGGCGCAGACGGTGCAGCGACACATGCAGGTTGTTGCGGGCGCTGTCGGCATCGGCGTCCGGCCACAACAGGGCCGCCAGGCGCGGCCTCGAGACGGGCCGCCGGCGGCGAAGCAGCAGCAGCTTGAGCAGCGCGCGCACGCGTCCGCGCGGCAGCAGCGGCAGCGGCTCGCTGCCTTGCCAGATGCGAAAGCCGTCGAGCATCTGCACCGACAGCGAGCGCGCGCTGGCCGGCAGCTCGCGCACTGCCTGGGCGGGTGCAGCGTGGATCAGCCGCGGCACGGTCATCGCGGCGGCCTGCCAACCCGGCGTGCGCAGGCGCGCCAAGTCGCTGGCGGGCGACGCGAGGCGTTCGGAGATCGTCGACATCGGCGTGTTCCCCCTGACCGCCCGCAGCCTGTCGCAGCCGCTTGGAGCGGAGTGCGCGCAGTCTAGGCAGGGGTCGGCGACGCCACCGGTGCGCCGGCGCACAGGTCGGTGCAGGGGGCGGCCGCCACCGCGCGCCCGCGCGCTGCCACGCCTTGCTGCGGGTTCAGGGTGCGAAGTCGCAGGAGGCGCCGTGCGCGACTGGGGCCGTTCGCTGCGCCGCCGGCGCGCGCGGTGCGGCCGCCTCGATGCGCTCGGCCAGCCGGCGCAGATCGTCGATGACGATCTGGTCGCTTTCGCGCCCGGGCTTGCGTTCGCAGTGGATCACGCCCAGGCGCGCCAGGTCGCCCATCTCGCGAGCCACCTGCTCGCGCGTGCAGCTGATGCGCATGGCCAGTTCGGCGTGGCTCGGGGCCGGCCGCAACACCACGCGCAACTCGCGTGGGGTGCCCGGCGCACCCCGCGCGCCCGGCATGCCTGGCGCAGGTGGTGCATTGGGCGCACTGGGCGCAGCTGGCGCGCCGGCCTGCGCCGCCGGCGCCACCGAGGCGCCCAGCGCCAGCCGCAGCAGTTCAGCACACAGCCTCTGGTGCACGTTCAGGGCCGACAGCTCGTACACCCGCTCGGTGAGGGTGCGCGCCGTTCGCGCCAGGTGCTGCAGCAGCCGGTCGCAGATCGACCAGTGCCGCCGCAGCAGCAGCCTGAAGTCGGTGGGGCGCAGGCGGGCCAGCAGCGACTCTTCCTGCGCCACCACGGTGGCCGAGCGCGGGCGGCCGTCCAGCGCCGCCATCTCGCCGATCATCTCGCCGGCCAGCGCGTCGCGAAAGCTGATCTCGCGCCCGCCCGGTGACAG
This sequence comes from Rubrivivax sp., assembly GCA_016788525.1. GTDB lineage: Bacteria > Pseudomonadota > Gammaproteobacteria > Burkholderiales > Burkholderiaceae_C > Rubrivivax. Next base: position 80,609 of record JAEUPD010000166.1, on the reverse strand, counting down.
CGCCACCACTTTCAGCCGGCCGGCCAGCACGAAGCAGCAGTCATGTTCGGAGTCGGCGCGCGTCATGACCGTTTGGCGGGCGCGCACGCGCTGGAAGCGGCAGACCTCGGCCACCTCGTGCAACACCTCGTCGCCCAGGTCCTGCAGCAGGGCGATGCCGCGCAGCAGGACAAGCGCTGGGCGGTCGACGCCGTGGGCACCGCGGGAGCCGTCGGCCCCGCCAACATCGGGCGGGCTGGCGAGAAGATGCATCGGGTAGGAGTGCGCGTGCGGGTTGTGCTCGGGCACCGCTCTTGCTGAGCCTTGCGCCGGGGGCGCGAGTCTGTCACCGGGGCGCGCGCTGCACCATCCCGAGCGAAGGCCGCGCGGCCGCGCTGGGCCCCCCATCCATCATCAAGCCGTAGGATTCCAGGCCATGAACGATGTCCACCACGACGCCCGGCGAGAGCTCCCTGGCCAGTCATCGGCTGGCATCGAGCCCGGCCGCCGAGGCAGTGAGCCGGAACGCTGGCTCGCGCTGGTGTGGCGCACTGCGCATTTGGGCGCCGTGGTGACGCTCGGCGCGGCACTGCTCGGCGCGCCCGTGCCGCTGGGCCCGGCCGCGTGGGGGGTGGTGGGCAGCGGTGCATTGCTGCTGGCCCAGGACCTGCGGGCCGGTCGCGTCGCGCTGGTGGAGATGGCCGGTGCGGTGGTGGTGCTCAAGCTGCTGCTCAGCGCGGCCATCGCGTGGCGGCCCGAGCACGCCACCGTCGTGTTCTGGTTGCTGCTGGCCTTGTCGTCGCTCTCATCGCACGCCCCCAAGCGCTGGCGGCACTGGACCCTGCGGCGGCATTGAGCGGCGGGCCCCTTTTCCGGGGCAGCAGGCGGCGCGTGGCCCGGACCTCAGGCGCGGGCCAGCAGCGCGCGCCAGCCCGGCCACTGCTCGTGCGCCAGCGTGAACTTGCGCGCCGCATCTCGGCGCTCCTCGCCGCGCACCAGCGCCTGCGCAAATGCCGAAGGGTCGCCCACCCAGGTGCCCCCCAGCACATGCACGCCGCGCGCGAACAGCGCATCGGGCAGGCCGCCCACCGTGGGGCCGACGATCGCCACGCGCCGCGCGCCGCGCGTGTGCGCGAGCACGCCGTCCAGCGTGTCGTTGATGAGCAGCGTGCCGGTGGCCAGCACCTTGTCGCATTCGGCCAGCCGGGCTGTCTCCAGTGTCACCTCGTAGCCTTCGTGGCGGCCGACCAACTCGGGCCGCAGCTCGATGACGGTGATGCGCGCACCGCTTTGCGTCAGGCGCGTCATCAGCGGCCCGAACAGGCCGACCAGGCCCAGGTGATCGCCGGGGCCCGGCGCAAGGCCGGCCAGCGAGTCGCCCGCCGCCGGCGGTTCCCAGCCGGCGCGCCGCATCAGGCTGTGCGCCAGCGCCTGGGCCGCTGCGAAGCCCAGCGTGCGGGCAAGCCCGGTGGTGCCGTCGATGGCGCCGGCCACCTGGAGCGCCGGCGCGCCGACCAGGCCGGCCAGCCCTTCCCCGCCGCGCAGCCGCGCCAGGGTCTGGTCGAGCAGCACGTACACGAGCCCCATCGAACCGTCGTCCAGCTCGATGGCCGCGAACTCGCCGCGCCTCGATCCGTCGGCCGGTGGTGGCGGCAGATGCAGCGCCCGGATGCGCGGGTGGCCCAGCACCGGGGCGATCTCGCGCAGCGCGGCGAGGGTGGCGCAGGCCACCGTCTCGCGTGCCGTTGGAGCGACTGACGCGTCGCGGTTCATTTCGAGGGTGCCTCGATGCCGCCGTGGTGGCGCGCCGCGCGCGGCGACAGGGCGTTGGGGAAGTACATCGCCGTCAGACTCTTGCTGTGCACGGGGCGCGCCTGCAGCGTCTCCGGCCGCGCGCCGCCGCCGCCGCCCTCGTCGACGTGGCGCCGCCAGTCGCGCACCCAGTGGATTTCATCGCAGATCTCCATCATGCCCAGTGTCTCGCGGTCGCCTACGAGCACGCCATGCACCGCCACGCCGAGCGTGTGCCGCGCGTCGTCCAGCCGCGCCAGCGTGGCCGGCACGCAGCCAAACTCGCCGTCGCTGACGATGAGCACGTCGGCGCTTTGCCAGGCGGCCTCGTGCACGCGCTCGATGGCCCGCTCGATCGGCGTCTGGATGTCGGTGCCGCCGTCGAAGGCCTGGCCCATCAGTTCCAGCAATGCGGCCAGGCCGCCCGGCCCGGCAAGGTCGCGCTCGATCACCTCGCCCGGGCCGCCGAAGGCCACCAGCCGGCAGCCGCGCCGCGCCGCGTGCGCGACCTTCAACGCGGCGATGACCACCGCCTTGGCGATGTTCTCCGGCGCGCCGCGCATCGACCCCGAGGTGTCCAGGCACAGCACGAGCGGCCCATGCTCCAGCGGTTCGGACGGCGGCCGGTCGACGCGGTCGGATTGGGGGGCCTGGGGGTCAGGCCGCCAGTCGGTGAGCACGGCCTCGGTGTCGTGGGCGAGCAACCGCCCTTCGGCATGCCGGGCACGCCACAGGCGGCGGCCCACCGGGTGACTGCGCAGCACGGCTTCGGCGGCCAGCATGCGCTCCACGCTCGCGGCGAAGCGGATGCCGGTGAGCTCACCCGGCGCGCCGGCGATGCGCGTGCGCACCGCCTTGAGCGGCACGCGATGCACGGCCGCGTCGGCACGCGGCGCGCGGCGCGGCCGCGCCGAAGGCCGTGCCTCGCTGCGGCCGATGCGCCGCAACAGCTCGGCCAGCGCAGGCAGCCGTTCGAGGCGCTCGGCGGCACGCCGTGCCACCTGCCACTCGCGGCTGCGCAGGCGCCCGGCGAGCTGGTCCCACTGCAGGTGCGCACCGCCGACCAGGTCGCGCAGCAGCACCATCTCGTCCTCGAGCCCGGCGGTGTCGATGCGCCATGCGTCGCGGAACTCGGCCGCGACTTGCTCGATGGCCTGCGCACGCGTGCGGCGCGGCTGCAGGTCATTGAGCCGGTCCAGGTGCCACAGCAGCGTGCGCAGCACCTGCTCGGCCAGCGTGGGAACCCCGCGCGCCAGCGCCGGCAGGCCCAGGTCGCCGACGATCGCGCGCAGTGGCGCCACGGCGTCGGCACTGCCGAAGTCGAGGGCGGCGTCGGGCAGTCGCCCTTCCTCCAGGGCGGCCAGCCACTCGCGCCCGTGATCCAGCCGGGCCACCCGCGTACCGGCTGCCGTGATGAGCGTGGGCAGCCACACGGTGCGGGGCAGCGCCGCGAGGCGTTCGTAGGGTCGTTCGCAGGCCTGCGCGGGCGCGGTGCCACCCGGGGGACCTTCGGGACTGACTGCCGTGCCGCCCCTTGCAGCGGCGGCCGGTTCTGCCGCCGGCACAGCGCGTGGCGTGGCGGGGCCGGGCGCCTGCACGATCAAGCCGTCACGGGTTCGCCAGCGGGGGCTGCCTTGGCAGGTGCCAGAGGCTGCAGCGGCTCCAGCGGCACCGGCTCGGGAGCCGCGCTCTCGATCGCCTGGTCGACGGGCAAACCGGCGAAGCCCGCGCGCGCCGCGGCCAGCCGCGCGGCAAACGACTCCAGCAACTGCAGCGCGGCGTGGTGCCGCGCCTGCCAGCCCCGGGCCAGGCTGCCCGGCACCCACAACCGATGCGCCAGGGCTGCGGCCAGTGCATTGCTGGCGGCAAGTGCGGCCGCGCGGGCTTCGTCGACCTGTGCCTCGATCTCGGCCACCTGCGCCACGCGGGCCTGCACGTGCACTTCACCCCAGCGCTTGGCCAGGCGCGCTTCCAGGCGTTCGGAGACGAGGCGCTGCATGCCGGCCCCGGCCCCGTCGTTGCCCCATTGCTCGGCGACCCCTTCGCCCAGGCCGATGGTGCGCGCGAGGCCGAGCTTGCCGGCGCTGTCGTCCACGCCACCGGCACTTTCGGCGGGCATGCGCTGCTCCAGGCCGAGCTGCTTCTCGAAGGCCTCCACCGCGCATTCCAGCCAGGGCGCCGCCGGCCCGGGCAAGGCGAGCACCTGGTCCTCGAACCAGGCGCGCAGCGGGCCCACCTCGTCGGGCGCGGCGCTGGCCACGAAGGGGGCCAGCCACAAGTCCAGTCCATCCAGCTGCGCGCGGCCCTCGGTGGCCGCGGCGGTGCGCGCCAGGCCGACGATCTGCCGCCAGCGGCGGTCCGACAGGGGTGCCTTGCGCTCGGCGAGCCAGGCGCGCAGCGCCGTGCACGCCGTGGTGAACGCCTCGCCCAATGCCACGCCGGCCGCGGTGCGGGCCACGGCGTCACGCTCGGGCCTGGCCAGCGGTGCCGTGATGGCCGGCGCGGCCGCCGCGGCGTCCAGCGCCAGCAACTCGGCGAACGCGTCGTCGCTGACCGGTGCCACCGGCACACGCACCAGGAAGCGGTCGTAGAAGGCGTGCAGCGCCTCATCGGCGGGCACTTCATTGCTGGCGCCGACAACCGCCACCAGCGGCACCGCGAGGCGTTCGGTGCCGTTGTCGAACAGACGTTCGTTCAGCAGCGTGAGCAGCGCGTTGAGGATCGCCGAGTTGGCCTTGAAGACCTCGTCGAGGAAAGCGATGCCGGCGGTGGGCAGGAAACCGTCGGTCAGGCGCTCGTAGCGATCGTGCTCCAGCGCCTTCAGCGACAGCGGGCCGAAAAGCTCCTCGGGTGTGGAGAAGCGCGTCAGCAGCCGCTCGAAGTAGCGCGCGTCGGCGAACGCGTGGTGCAGCCGGCGGGCCAGCGCGCTCTTGGCGGTGCCCGGAGGGCCGATGAGCAGCACATGCTCGCCGGCCAGGGCTGCCAGCAGCGCCAGGTGCACGGCCTCGTCGCGCTGCAGCAGCCCCTGGCCGAGGCCGTCCAGCAGGGCACGCAGGCGCCGGCGCGTGGGGAGGTCACCCGCGCCCGGAGGCGCCGGCATTCGTGGGGTCGCGTCCATGGGGCGTCGATTGTCGATCTGGTCTCTGGGTGCGGGCCTTACATCCGCAAGCGGGTTGCCGCGGCGCGGCCTCAGGGAGCGTGCCGCGCCAGGCCCAGCCGGTCCACGGTGCGGCGCTCGGCCTCGTAGGCCTCGCGCATGGCGCGGCCATAGTCTTCGGGGCCCAGGTAGGCCAGTTCCTGGTCGTAGCGCGCCAGTTCCACCAGATGCGCCGGGTCGCGCAGCGCGGTGCGGAAGGCGTCGTGCAGCGCCTGCACCACGTCGCGTGGCAGGCCACGCGGGCCGGCCAGGCCGTAGGGGGACAGCGCCACGATGCCGTGGCCCAGTTCGCGCAGCGTGGGCACCTGCGGCCAGCGTCGCGTGCGCTGCTCGCCGAAGGTGACCAGCAGCCTGAGCTGGCCGTTGTCGACAAAAGGCGCGAAGCCGTTGGAGTTGACACCCACCATCACCTGGCCGCTGGACACCGCCAGCATCTGCTCCGCGGTGCCCTTGTACGGCACGTGCGTGTAGCTGGCGCGCTGACGCTCGAAGAGCTCGTCCATCACCACGTGAGGCGTGGTGCCCACGCCGTTGGTGGCGATGGTCAGCAGATTGGGGTGCTCGCGGGCCCACCGAAAGATGTCGTCCAGCGTCCTGAAGGGGCTCGCCTGCGCAACCACGATGCCGAAAGTGACGCCGCTGACCTGCAGGATCGGCGTGGTGTCGCGGATCGGGTCCCAGCCTCGCTTCTGTATCCACGGGGCGCGGAACACCGGCTGCGGCATCTGCGCGATGGTGTAGCCGTCGGGTGCGGCCTGCTGCAGCACCGGCATCACGAGCGTGCCGCCAGCGCCGGCACGGTTCTCGACCACGATCTTCTGCCCGAGCTGCCGCCCGGCCAGTTCGGCCAGCAGCCGCATCGTCGCGTCGGTGGCGCCGCCGGCCGGCCAGGGCACCCACAGCGTGATCGGGCGGCTCGGGAACTTCTCCGGTGACTGCGCCAGAACCGCACCGAAGGCCGAGCCAGTCGTGGCCGCAGCCAGCGCGCCGATGAAGCGGCGGCGTGCCCGGCACGCGCCCAGTGGTGCGCCCGGTGGCCTGCGGCGTGTTCGATTCATCGCCATTCCATCAACTCCAGAACCAGCTTGCCGCCGGAAAGAAAGGTCGAAGCCGCCGGCTCGTCACGCTCCAGGCGCACGAGGCCCACGCCGTGGCAGTACCACTCCAGCGTGGTCAGCGGCATGTCGCGCCAGCCCTGTACGGGGTCGGCAAAGAGGCGCACCTTGGCCTCGCCGCGCACGCGCAGGCAGTTGTCGAAGCGGCCCGCACGCGTGGCGATCTTCTCGCCCACCGCCTCGATGGTGTAGCTCATCGGTACCGCCGGGTGGGAATGGCGGATCTCGCGCGGGAACTCCTGGCGTCGCCGAAGCAGATAGGCGGTGGTGGTGGCCTGCCAGTTCGTGCCCACGTTGAAGGGGGCCTTGAGCACGTAGCGCCTCGCGGCATCGGGCTTGGGCACGGCATCGAGGTCGCTCTTGCTGGCCACGCGGTAGATGCCGGTGTCGTCGCTGCGCAGCCAGTACTCCACACCGCTGGCGCTGCGGCGGCGCCAGGCCGGGCCGCCCTCCAGACCCTGCACCGACTCGCGGCCCTCGGTGCTGAGCACGAGCGGCTCGCGTTCGATGGTGTTGTTCTCCCACTCGATGCGCTGGTCGTACTCCCAGCGATGGCCGGCGGCCAGGGGGAAGAAGCCCTCGGCCGAAGGCCGCTGGCCGCAGGAGGCCATCAGCAGCGCCAGCAGCGCGCCGCCCAGGACGCGCGTGGCGCGGTGGGCGCGCAGGGCGCGTAGGGTGCGGGGCAAGGCACGCACCGGCACGGCTACTTCTCCGGCAACTGTGGCACCGGCAGGTCGCGGATCTTCATCTGCTGTTCGTCGCTGCCCGGGCGCAGCCAGTTGAAGAACGTGCCCTTGCCGCGCCTGGGCTCGGCGCTGCCCATCTGCGTGACCCCCTGGCGCACCTTCTTCATCGCCTCTTCCAGCAGGGCATGCAGATCCTTGGCGTAGGGCAGCTTGTAGGCGCGCGGCTGGCGCAGTGGCTTGCCGTCTTTCAGCGCGTGCACCCACACGTACAGCGCACCGGGGTCCTGCCGGGTCGGCTCTTCGATCACCGCGGCCAGCAGCACGAAGCGCTCGGGCAGCCCGCCCTTGCTCGGCCAGCCCCAGGTGTCGTCCAGTGCGCGGTCGGCCGCGAAGTACAGCGCCGTCACGCCGGCCACCAGCAGCGCCTTGGCCCACGCCGGCCAGCGCGAAGCGACCAGCGCCAGCGCGGCCAGCGCGGCCAGTGCGACGAAGGCCCACAGGAGAAGGTCGGTACCGCTGCTCATCGTTGCCAGGTGGCGCTCAGGGCCGTTCGACGATCTTCTTGGCCAGCGTGTTCACGCCGGTGATCGCGCCCAGCCGGTCGACGCTGAATCGCACCGCGGTGGCTTCGTCGCCTTTGCGCGGCAGCGTGAGATTGCCGTAGTAGAAGACCTCGGCGCGCGGGTTCACCTTCACCACCGAGACGGCCACGTTCACCGGCTGGCCGTTCTTGGTGTCGTAGTAGTGCACGTTGACCGTGTACTCGCCGGGCGCGAAGCCGCGGATCGTCACCACCTCCTGGTTCAGCGGGTTCACCACCTGCTGTCCGTTGATGACGATGGTGTCGTTGGTGAGGCCGCGATCGTCGCGGTCCAGGTGCATCATGCCGGCCTCGCGCGCGCGGAACCAGACCAGGTTGCCGCCGGGGTCCTGCACCCAGGTGTCGACGTCGTTGGGGTCGAGGTCGGGCCAGGTGACGGTGATGATGAACTCGGCCTTCGCGTCGATGACCCCGGTCTTGGCCTTGGGGTTCATGGCGATCAGCGCGACGGCGAACAGCAGCACGAAGGCCAGCAGCGTGTTGAACAGCAGGTCCGAGAACGGGTCCAGCTCGTCGAAGCGGCGCTTGCGCAGCACGGCCATGGTTCAGTGCCCCGTGCCCGGCGTGGCGGCTGCCCCGCCGAGGACCTCGGCCAGCACGTCGGCGGCCAGCCGGTCGGCCAGGCGATCGAGCAGCATCAGCTGCAGCCCCAGCCACAGGTTGCCGATGAGGCCCACCAGCGTCGTGTACAGCGCGATCGCCATGCCGGTGGTCATCTGCTTGAGCAGCGTCTGGATCTGGTCGAGCTCGAAGCTGGCCGTCTGGCCGATCTGGCTGGCCATGACGATGAAGCCGACCACCGTGCCCAGCAGCCCGAGCTTGAGCGTGGCGCCGCAGAACCACCAGGCGGTCTCGTGCGGGCCGTGCGTGCGATCGGCCAGCAACTGCGCACAGAGCGTCGCGTCCTGCAGGCGTTCGGCTGCATGGGCGCGCCGCCACGCGCTGCCGGGCGATGCCTGGCGTGCCAGCAGGCGCGCACGATGCCCGCACCACAGCGTGACCAGCAGCGCCAGCGCCGCGATGCCCAGGCTGATGCCGCTCGGGTCGCCTTCGACGAGCATGCGCCACAGACCACGGGCCTGCAGCCACCAGGCCACGAAAAGCACCACGCCGACGTGCACGGCCCACTGCCAGAACAGGCGCTCGGCGCGCTGTTTCACGCTGGCGTCGGCGTGCCGCACCCAGCGCCGGGCGGCACCTTCCACGACAGAACCCGCATCGTTGCGCGGACCGCGCACCCAGCGCAAGAGCAGCCCGGTCACGGCCCGCCTCGCCTGGTGAGCTGGCCGAAGCCGCGCTGCGGGTCGTAACCCCAGGCGGCCAGCCCGAAACACAGGGCCAGCGTGGCCAGCACCACCCAGGGCGCGATGCCCGCTTCCTTGCCATACAGCGCGAAGCGCATCCACTCCACGGCGTGCGTGAAGGGGTTGAACTGCGCCACGCGCCAAACCCACTCGGCACCCGACTCCTCCAGCTTCCACAGCGGGTACAGCGCGGTGGAGATGAAGTACATCGGGAAGATGACGAAATTCATCGTGCCGGCGAAGTTCTCCAGCTGCCGGATGTGCACCGACAGCAAGAGCCCCAGGGCGGCCAGCATCAGCGCCGAGGCGACGGCGGCGGCCACGAACGCCGCGGTGTGCGGCCCGAACACCGGCAGCACCGTGCCCAGTGCCGCCGCCACGGCCACGAACACCGCCGCCTGCGCCAGGCTCAGTGCCGCCGTCGCCACCAGCTTGGCCAACAGCACCCACCACCTCGGCAGCGGCGCGGTGAGCAGCAGGCGCATCAGCCCCATCTCCCGGTCGTAGACCATCGCCAGGCTGCCCTGCATGCCGTTGAACAGCAGCACCATGCCGATGAGCCCCGGCGCGATGTAGACGTCGTACGGGATGTAGGTGTCGTAGGGCTCGTTGACCGCGACGCCGAAGACGTTGCGGAAGCCCGCGGCGAATACCGCCAGCCACAGCACAGGGCGCACCACCGCCGAGGCCAGCCGCCCGTACTGGCGTGAGAACTTGAGCATCTCGCGCGCGACGATGGCCGAAAGCGCCTGCAGCGCGTGCGGCAGGCCGCTGCGGCGCTGGGGCTCGGCGGAGGGCATCGCAGCGGGTGCCGCCGCCGGCGCAGATGCGGGCACAGATGCGGGCACAGATGCGGGCACAGATGCGGGCACAGATGCGGGTTCGGTGCTCACGATCGCGCCTTGCACAGCTTCTCCGGCGCATCGGCACCGATCGCATCGAGGTTGTTCTTCGGGTGCAGCACACCCTCCAGCGGCGCGAGGGCGGCCACGGCGTGGCCGTCGCTGAGCATCAGCGGCTGGCGCAGTTGCCCGTCCCAGGGGCGGAAGCTCATCAGCACGCCCTTGCTGCCGTCGAGTTCGCCTTCGGCCAGCGCCTTGCCGAAGGCGGCCGCCGGGCCCTTGGGCGCGGCAACCGCCGCCGCCACCAGCGCCTTGCCCGCCAGCCACGCCGGGAAGTCGTGCGCGCCCATCGGCCGGCCCGCGGCCTTGGTGAGGCGGCGCGTGACTTGTGGCGCCCCGTAACGCTCGAACTTGGCGCTCCAGGCGAGCGCGGCAAGGCCCGCATCGCCCACCACCGGCCGCGGCAGCGCGGTGCGAAACGGCAGGTTCATGGCGAACTCGCCGTCGCTGTCCACGACCCACACCACGTCGTAGGCGCCGACGGAAGGGCCGGTGAGCAGCAGCGGGTTGGCGAGGTCGCGCTCGCGGGGGTCGGCCGAGAGCTTGAACGGCTTGCTGGCCACGAGCTTGAGGCCGTAGCGCCTGATGGCCGCCTGCGCAGCGGCGCTGCGCTCGCCGTCGGCCTCCGACGGCCCGGCCAGCAGCAGCACATGAACCCACTTGCGCGCCACCAGAAACTGCGCCAGCGCATCGGCCTTCATGCGCTCGCTGGGGGCCAGGTGCCACAGGTTGCGCCGGCACAGCGCCTGGCGCAGTGCGTCGGCGCTGGCCCCGGCATTGAGCACGGGCAGCTTCACGGCGTCGGCGGCGGCCAGCGTCCACGTCGCAGGCAGGTCGGTGACGAGCGCCGAGGCGCCGGCCTTCTCGGCCGCGGCGGCCGCCTGGCGCGCGGCGTCGGCACCGGCGACATCGACCGTGGCCAGTTCGAGCCGCGTGCCCGCGGCTGCGAGTTCGCTGTGCCCCTCGGTGATGGCGATGCGCAGTGCGTCGACGACCTTGCCTTGCGGGTGACCCGGGGCGGCGCGTTCCAGCGCGGCGCGCGCCAGGCGCGGGTCGTCGGCTTGCAGCAGCAGCGTCACCTTGTGGCCGGTGCCCTGCGCCGCAACCACGGCCGGCCATGCGGCGCAGAGGAGGGCGGCCAGCCGCCGCCACGCGGCGGGCCGGTACGCGGGTGCCGCGCAGGCCCGCCTGCCCAGGCCCGGCGCAGCGGCGGTCCGGGCGGGCCACGCCGCCGAAGCGGTCGCCTTGGCTCCAAGCAGAACCGGCCGCGATGGACGGGGCATCACTCGACGACGACGGCGCTGTGCGGCACGCGCCCGACCTTCACGGTCTTCACCGCCTTGGCGCTGGAGACATCGACGATCGTCACGTCGTCGGACAACCCGTTGACCACCACGAGCGTCTTCTCGGCCTTGTCCAGCGCCACTCCCCAGGCGCGCTTGCCCACCAGCACGAGGTCGGTGACCTTGCGCGTGGCGACATCGACGAAGGCCACGTGGTTGGCACGGCCCAGGCCCACGAAGGCGCGCTTGCCGTCGCGCGTGAACGCCAGGCCCACCGGCGTGATGTCGGCCTTGCGCGCGCCCTTGACCTCGAAGGCGATGGTGGCGGTCACAGTATGCGTCTTAGTGTCGATCACGCTGACGCTGGCATCCAGCTCGTTGCTCACCCACAGCGTGCCACCGCCGGGGCTGAGCGCAAAGCGCCGCGGCCGCTTGCCGACCTTCACGTTGTGCACCACCTTGCCGCCGGCCACTTCGACGGCCTGCACGGTGTTGGCCACCTCGCTGGTGACGTAGACCAGCTTGCCGTCGGTCGACAGCTTCACGCCCTCGGGTTCCCCGCCGACCTTGACGGCGCGGCTGCGCTGGCCGCTGGCCAGGTCGATGAAGCCGAGTTCGGCATCCTCCTCGTTGGAGACGAAGAGGGTCTTGCCGTCGGTGCTGAGGTCGAAGATCTCGGGGTCGTCGCCCAGCGCCACGCGGCGCACGCTCTTCTTCGTGGCGATGTCGATGAAGTCGGCCTGGGCCGACTCGCCGCAGGCCACCGCGACCTGCTTGCCGTCGGGCGTGAATTGCAGGTGGCGAGGCCGCTTGCAGGTCGGCACGGTGCCGACCACGGCCTGCGTCTTCAAGTCCAGCAGCGTGAGGGCGTGGTCCTTCTCGCTGGAGATCCAGGCCACGCCCTGGGCGTGCGCGACCAGCGGCGCCGCGGCCAACGCCATGCAGGCCATGGCGCGGGCCGTGGCCCGGGCGCCGGCTGCGACGGTGGGCATAGGTGTGCCGCGCAGCGTGCGTGGCGTGTCCTGGCGGTGTGTCGGCGCCTCCATTGGGCTGGTCATCATGCGGTCTCCTTCTGGCGTGGTGATTCTTGCCCCCGTGCTGCCGTGGCACGCAGGAAGGCCTGTTCGAGCGTGCCGCCGCCCAGCGCGGCGGTGACGTCTTCCGGCGTGCCGTCGGCCAGCAGGCGGCCCTGGTGCAGCACCAGCACGCGATCGGCGCGCGCGGCCTCTTCGACCAGGTGCGTGGCCCACAGCACCGCGCTGCCGCGCACGCCCACGTCGGTGGCAATGGCCGCCACCAGATCGTGCCGCGAGCGTGGGTCCAGCCCGACGGTCGGCTCGTCCATCAGCAGCACCGGCGGTGCGTGCAGCAGCGCGCGCGCGAGTTCGACCTTGCGGCGGTTGCCACCGGACAGCTCGCGCGCCGCGCGGTGCCGGTCGGCGGCCAGGCCGTGCGCCGCGAGCGCAGCGTCGATGCGCGCGGCGGCCACGGCACCCGGCAGGCCATGCAGCGCGGCGTGGAAGCGCAAGTTGCGCAGCACGCTCAGGTCGAGGTCGAGCGCCGGCTGCTGGTACACCACGCCCACCTCGCGCAGCGCGCGCGGCGCGGCGCGGCGCAGGTCATGGCCGCCGATGGCGATGCGGCCCTCGTCGGCGGCAAACAGGCCGGTCAGCAGCGCGAAGAGGGTGGACTTGCCGGCACCGTTGGGGCCGAGCAGCGCGACCCACTGGCCGGCACACAGCGTGAGCGAGACGCGGTCCAGCGCCAGCCGCGCGCTGTAGCGCTTGACCAGGCCTTCGGCGACCAGCGGCGGTGCGGGCGCCCACGGGCTCAAAGCTCGAACTCCATGCCGTCCTCGGCCACCGCGATGCCGCGGCCGGCCAGCGCCTTTGTGCGCGGCGCGTCGGCCTCGACCAGCATCACCTTGAGCCGCGCGGGCAGCTCCTCGATCCAGTCCAGGCCGGTGGGGCCGCGCGCCGCGTCCAGCGGCATGGCGCCCAGCAGCACCGCGTCGCAACGGCGCATCCACTCCAGCTCCAGCGCCCCCGGGCGGGTGAGCCCCGGGGCGCAGAACACCTGGCAGCCGCTGGCCAGGTCGCGTACCACCAGCGCCACCTGGTCGCCCACCACCTGCCGGTGCTGGGCGGCATGCGGCAAAGGCCTGCCGTCGGTGGCGACCGCGATGAACTCCACCAGCGGCAGGCTCTCGACGCGGAACGCCGCCGCCTGGCGGTCGCCGGCCACCGGGATGACGCGCCAGTGCACGCCGCAGTAGTGTTGCAGCGCGGGCAGCACGGGCAGGTTGCTGCTGAGCTCCTCGAACACGGCTGGCGTGGCGTACAGGTCGATCGGTGCGCCGCCGCGCAGCGCGAGCAGCCCGCTCACATGCTCCAGCTGCGCGTCGGTGAGGACGACCGCTCGAACCTCGGGGCTGGCCAGGCCGGCGGCGGCCTGCGGCAGGCGGTCTTCGTCGAGCTGTCGGGCCACGGCGGCGGAGATGTTGACCAGGGTCCAGCGGCCGCCGCTGCCGAACGCCGGCACGCCGCCATCGGCGGTGTCGGGCCGCAACGCGTCGCGCCGGCAGCGAAAGCCGTCGCCGCGCGCGGCGGAGGTCGCGCGGCCGCCGCGCAGAATCATCAGGCGCACTGCCGGCCTCCGCGTGGGCGGGCCGGCGCCCGGCGCCATGGGGGCGCGAGGCGCGGCATGCGTCCAGACCAGGCGCTGCGGGCCGGCAAGGGAACTAACGGCATGAATGCTGCTGAGCAGGGGCTCGTGAGTACTGCGAGAGCCCGGGACCAAGGCACAGCCGACCTGCAGCACGGCTGCCCATGGCCCGCGGGGACTCGCACAGTGCTGAGCAAGACATGTGCCGTGCGTGGTGTATCGCGGGCATCGCTTGACTGCCGCCCTGGCTTCGAGGGGCCGGGAGTGGATGGGGCCGGGTTGCATGGCGGCCGGCGGGAGGGTGCGGCCGGGGGTCGTCCCAAGGTGGCACAGGGTCAACCCGCAGTGGCCGGAACAGCTGTCGCAGCGGGCGGCCGGGGTGGCCGGGCCTCGATGGCGGGTCTCTTGGCAACGGGTGCCGTGGTCGCCGCCATGACAGCCGTGCCGGACGATCTGAGAGCCGCCGATCGCGCGACTGACGCGGTGGGCGCCAGCTCGGTGGTGACCACGGCGACCGAGGTGCCGGCTCGCCTGGCCGCCGGGGCTTGCGGGCCGCTTGCGCCGCGGCTGCACGCCCTCGCCGAAGATGTCTGGTGGATGCCGGGCGCTGGTGGCAGACCGGCCGCCGCAAACCGCGGTGCAGTAGCCAACCTGCTGCTGGCCCGCCATGCGGGGCGGCTGTGGTTGATCGGCAGTGGCCCGAGCCCGGCTTTCGCGCGGGCCCTGCGTTGCCGGGTGCGGGGTGAACTCGGGCAGGACATCGCCGAGGTCATGAATCCGTACGCGCGGGCCGAACTGGTGCTGGGCAATGCCGGCATGGGGGCCGCGCGCGTTCGCGCGCCAGCCGTGGTGGTGCAGGCGATGGCGCGGCAGTGCCCGGCGTGCGTGCAGCGGCTGCGGGGACAGCTCGGCCCGGCAGCATCGGACCTGGGGGCTGCGCCGGTCCGGTTGCCTGCGCCGCTGGCCCCCGGCGAGGGCCGGGCGGGCGAACGCGCGCAGTGGGGTCCGTTCGAGTACGAAGTGGTGCCGCGCGGCGCCGCCTCGGCCGCCAGCGTCTGGCGGCATCCTGCCGCGGGCGTGGTGGCCGCCTGGGGGCTCGTGTGGTTCGACGGCGCACCCGACGGCAGCGACACCGAGCCGTCGTCGATGATCACCGCGCTGGATGCGGTGCTCGCCACGGCCGGCGTTGCCGACCGGGTGCTGGGCGAGGCCGGGCCCCTGGGTTCGCGGGAAGACGTGGTGCGGCACCGCGAATACTGGAACCGGCTGTGGCAGGCGGCGCAAGCCGGCGTGCGCCGCGGTGCTACTTGGCCCGACGCCGCGGTGCAGCAGGCTGCTCCTGCGGCGTGGCTACTCGACGAGCGGCATGCGCTCAACGCGCAGCGGGCCTGGCGGCTGGCCGAAGACGAAATGCTGGCGCTGCCTGGCCGTTGATCCGCGCTGGGCCGGGGCCTGCAGCTCGGGCGGACGGCCTGTGGTCAACCGGAGCGGTTCCAGCGCAACTTGCGATAGATGGTGTTGCGGCTGATGCCCAGGCGCTTTGAGGCCTCGGAGATGTTGCCGTTAACCGACTCGAGCGTGTGGCGGATCAACTCGAGTTCGACGTCCTCCAGGCGGCCGCTGGGCGGCACCGGCGGTGCGCCGTCGGTCAGCCCGGCAGGAGTTGCCGCAGCTTCGGGGGTCACTGCCGGCTGAGTGACCGGTGGCGTGGCGGGCTGGGCGGCAGGGGAGGTGGCCACCATGGCTGTCGAAGCGGGGCCGTCGCCGCGCGGCACCGCAGTGGGGGTCGCCCCAGCGGCGGCGCCCGTGTCGCCGCCGGTGCCTTCGATGGCTGCGCCAGCGGGGTTGCCGCGCGCGCCGGGCGCCTCGGGCGCCAGCGCAGCGGCCGTGCGCAGGGCCGCTGCCGGAGCCGGCGCGGCTGCGTCAGCCTCTTCGAGGAAGTCGTCGGGCAGGTGCGAGCGCGTCAGCACGGCATCGCGACCGGCCATCACGCAAGCCGTGCGCAGCACCTGGAACAGTTGGCGCACGTTGCCCGGCCACGTATAGCGCAGGAACAGAGCCTGCACGTCGGGCGCGAGTTGATGGCGGCGCGGGCCGCTCTCGGCGTCGAGGATGCGGCGTACCAGCGCCAGCAGGTCGCGGCGCTCGCGCAGGGGCGGCATGCGCACTGCCAGGCCGTTCAGGCGGTAGTACAGGTCTTCGCGGAATGACTGCCGCTCGATCATCTGGCGCAGGTTGCGGTGGGTGGCGCAGATGATGCTCAGGTCGACTGCCACCGACTTGGTGCTGCCCAGCGGGGTGACCTGCCGCTCCTGCAGCACGCGCAGCAGGTGCGCCTGCAGCGGCAGCGGCATGTCGCCGATCTCGTCGAGGAACAGCGTGCCGCCGTTGGCCTGCACGATCTTGCCTGGAGAGCCCTTGCGCCGCGCGCCGGTGAAGGCGCCGTCTTCGTAGCCGAACAGTTCGGCTTCGATCAGCGATTCGGGGATCGACGCGCAGTTGACGGCGACAAAGGGCTGGCGCGCGCGCGCCGAATCGGCATGGATGGCGCGTGCCAGCAGTTCCTTGCCGGTGCCGGTCTCGCCGAGGATCAGCACCGGGATGTCGCGGTCCAGCACGCGGCGGATCTTCTCGACCAGCGCGTCGACCTGGGGGTCGCCCGCGCGCAACTCGCTCAGCGCCGAGCCGGAGGCCGGCGCGGCCTGGCGCGGTGAGGCCACCGCACCGGGTGCCGCGGGCGAGGCGGAGGTGGGGGATCCGACTGTGGCCGCTGTCGCGGCAGCCGGACTCCACATGACCCAGTTGCACCGCGCGAAGCCGGCAAAGTGGCGCCCGCTTCCGGTGACCAGCGCCAGCGGCGTGGCGATGTGCGCTCGGCAATGGTCGGCCATCTCCGCCACCGTGGTGCCGAACAGCGTCTCCAGGCTGTTCATGCGCAGCGCCGCGCCCGACAGCCCCAACTGCTCCAGCGCACCGCGGTTCGCGCCGAGGATGCGGCCGTCCTCGCTGACTGCGAGGATGCCTTCCATCAGCGTGCCGATGAACTCGGCGCGGGTATGAAAGTGCAGCCGCAGCGCATGGCTGAAGTCCTCGGTCAGCCAGCGGTTCTCGATCATCCGCGCGCTCATGCGCACGAGGGCCAGCGTATGCTTGTGATAGCTGCGCGAGTCGCCCGAAACGTCCAGCACGCCCAGCATGTTGCCGCGCGGGTCGAGGATGGGCGCCGCCGAGCAGGTGAGGAACTGGTTGGCGTGCAGGTAATGCTCGTCGGCGTGTACGAGCGTGGGCGTCTCGTTGACCAGCGCCGTGCCGATGGCGTTGGTGCCCTTGGCGCCCTCGGACCAGTTGGCACCGGTACGCAGCGCGACCTTGTCGGCGCGGCCCAGGAAGTCGTCATCGCCGACCGAATGGATGATGGTGCCCACGGCGTCGGTGAGCACGACCATGCTCTCGGTGCGCGCGATCTGGTCGCGCAGCAACGACATCACCGGCGCGGCGTGGTCGTGCAGGCGCCGGTTGCGCTCCAGCGCGATCTGCAGTTCGGGGCGGCCGACGGGGCTGTGGTCGGGCCGTTCGATGCGCGACACACCCAGCGCCTGGCAGCGCTCGTGCGAGCGGGCGATCTCCTCGAGATGGTCGGTGTCCACCAGGCGCGAGGCCGGCTCGCCCGCGCCGCCGCGAGCACCCGCGCCCCCGGCCTCGTCGTGGCCGGAGGCCGTGCGCCGCCCAAGGGCGGCGGCCCGCTGCGCAAAGCCGATCGCGCGCCTGTCATTGCCTGACGGCTGCATGCGTCGTTGTCTCCTTTAGGGCTCTGCCTTGGACTTCGCGCATCGTGCCCGTGTCGGCCCGGCGCTGCTACTTCCCGGTTACCCTGCCTTGTACCAGGATGGAGCAGCTTTGCGAAAGCGTGTCGTCCTGGATTCGTGTTGACGCCGATGGTCCGGGCTGCGTCGTGCCGCCTTGTGGGCCTGAGGCGAGCGCGGGCATGGCATGGCACGCCGATTGCAGAAGGGCCCCGGACGTTTGAGTGCCGGGCGCCTCTGCCCGCCCCAGTCAGCCTGCCGCGAGGTTCGCTCCCGCGGCCTACTTCCAGGAGACATCCATGACCAATGAAACCCTGTCGCCAGCGCTCTGCGGCGCCGCGCACCGCTTGCGCCTTGCCCAGCGACTCGCCAGCGCCGCCTTCGCGCTGGGCATGCTCGCGTGGTCGGGCGGCGCGCCCGCCCATGGCGACGTGACACCGCAGGCCGTGGACACACGCGCGCTGCCACAGCTGGGCAAGGACTGGCGGGCCGAGAACCCGTACCGCAAGCACGATGCGGCCATCAAGATCGGCGCGTCGGCGTACAACCAGAACTGCGCGCGCTGCCACGGTCTGGAGGCGATCTCGGGTGGCATCGCACCCGACCTGCGCAAGCTGGAGAACGACTGCGCCACGCTGCGCGACGCGGTGAAGAAGAGCGCCTGCGTGAAGGAAGTGGACGAATTCTTCGCCGGCAAGGTGCGCCGCGGCGTGACGCGAAACGGCGCGGTCTACATGCCGCCGTTCGAGGCCATGCTCACGCAGGAAGCGGTGTGGGCCATCAAGGCCTATCTCGAGACCCGGCGCGAGAAGAAGCTGTGAGGCGGCGGCGGTTCGTCGCTGCGGGGCTGGCCGCCGGCCTGGCGGTGGCCGGCGGGCGCGGCCACACCCAGCCGCCGGCGGGCGCGCCGGCCAGCGGGCCCGCCCCGGGGGCGGCGCCCGCAGCCGCCCCTGGCGACGGCGCGCTGGCCCGCGTGAAGGCGCGCGGCCGGCTCAGTGTGGCGCTGTACCACGCGATGCCGCCGTTCCACCAGGACGGCCGCGGCATCGACGCCGAGTTGGCGCAGGCGCTGGCCAAGGGCCTGGGCGTGGAGGCTTCCCCGTTGCCCTTCCACGCCGGCGAGAGCATGGACGATGACCTGCGCAACATGGTCTGGCGCGGCCACTACCTTGGCTACGGCCCGGCCGACGTCATGCTGCACGTGCCGGTGGAGCGGCCGCTGATGGCAGGCAACCCGCGCTGCCAGATCTTCGGCCCGTACTTCCGCGAGCAGGTGATGATCGCGCGCGACAAGGCCCGGCTGCCGGCGCTCGAGTCGCTGGACGCGCTTCGCGGCGGCGCGGTGGCCGTCACCGGGCAGTCGCTGGCCGGCTGGCTGCTGATTGGCGCCGAGGGTGGCCGCTACCGCGAGCAGCTGCGCACCAAGTGGCGCGACGGCACCGAGGCGGCCGGCGCGCTGCAGCGCGGCGAAGTGGTCGCCGCCGCCGGCCTGGCTTCTGAACTGGAAAGCTCGCTCGGCCGCGACGAGCGCTTCGCCATCGAACCCTTGCCGCTGCCGCAGGCGCGCAACGGCTGGGCCGTGGGCTGCGCCGTCAAGCGCGAGGCTGCCGACCTGGCCCAGGCGCTGCAGGCGGTGCTCAACGAGCTGGGCTCGAGCGGGGCACTGCGCGAGATGTTCGCGCGGGGCGGCGTGCGCTGGCGGCCGGCGTAGCGCGAGCCAAGCCCAATTCGGCGCCGCGCGCCGGGTGCCTGCGACGGCGTGCCCGCCCAGGGGTATGGCAGCATCGGTTCCTCTGCCGTTGCCGCGCCCCGCATCATGACCGTTGCCCTCCAAGTGCCCGCCCGCGACAGCGTGGCGGTCCACCTCACGACCAGCGCTGCCTGGCCTTCGCAAGCGCAGGCGCTGCCGGCGCAGACCCGCCGTTGGCTGGCGGGCGTGGGCTTCACCGGCGCGGCGCACACGCATGCGCTGGTGCCGGCACGCGGCGGGCCGCGCGAAGGGGCGGTGGCCGAAGTGTGGGCCGGGGTCGCCGATGCCGCCGACCCCTGGCTGCTGGCGGCGCTGCCTCGTGTGCTGCCCGAGGGCAACTACCACCTGGCCGCGGGGGGGCCGGGTCTGGCGGCCGAGCCGGCCAGCGCCGCACAGTCGTGGGAACTGGGAAGTTATGCCTTCGACCTGTACAAGCCGCGCAAGCGTGCGGCCGCGCGCCTGCAGGTGCCTGATTCGCCGGCCGCCCGCCGCGGCCTGCTGCTGGCCACGGTGATCGCGGCGACGCGTGACCTGGTCAACACGCCGGCGGAGCACCTGGGCCCGGCCGAGCTGGCCGAGGCGGTGCGCCTGGTAGCCAGCTCCTGCAAGGCCAAGGTGCGCGAGGTGGTCGGCGAGGCGCTGCTCGCCGAGGGCTTTCCGGCCGTGCACGCGGTGGGGCGCGCGGCGGCGCGCGCGCCGCGGCTGATCGAGCTGACCTGGGCACCGGCCGGCGCCAAGGCGCGCGCGCGCGCGGCGCTGCCCCTGCTGACGCTGGTGGGCAAGGGCGTGTGCTTCGACTCCGGCGGGCTGGACCTCAAGAGCGCCGACGGCATGCGCCTGATGAAGAAGGACATGGGCGGCGCGGCGCACGCGCTGGCGCTGGCCCAGCTGGTGATGGCCATCGAGCTGCCGGTGCGGCTGCAACTGCTGATCCCGGCGGTGGAGAACGCCGTGGCCGGCAACGCCTTCCGACCCGGCGACATCTTCAAGACCCGCGCCGGCCTGCACATCGAGATCGGCAACACCGACGCCGAGGGCCGCGTGATCCTCTGTGATGCACTCACCTACGGCGCGGAGCACAAGCCCGACCTGATGATCGACCTGGCCACGCTCACCGGCGCGGCGCGCACCGCGCTCGGCCCGCAGCTGCCGGCACTGTTCTGCCGCGAGATGGGCATGGCGCGCGAGTTGGTGGACCTGGGCCTGCTGCTGCGCGATCCGCTGTGGCACATGCCGCTGTGGCCCGAGTACCACGGGCTCATCGAAAGCGAGATCGCCGACATCGTCAACACCGGCAAGGGGGCCATGGCCGGGGCGATCACGGCGGCGCTGTTCCTCGACGACTTCGTGCCGGCCCGGCTGCCGTGGCTGCACATCGACTTGTTTGCCTGGAACGACAGCGCGAGGCCGGGCCGCCCGGTCGGCGGCGAGGCGCAGACGCTGCGCACGCTGCTGGCTTGGCTGGAACGCCGCTACGGGGTCCCGCGGGCCGAGGGCGCTGCCGTCGCTTGAGCACAGGCGCGCACGTTTGCGCGCGTACGCACCGGTGCCGCCTTGCCGGGGGACTCGGGCCATCGGCCGAAAAACCGCATGCACTCGCCGCTGTTCCGCGGCTGGCGCGGTCGAAGGGCTGGCACAGTGCGTGGCGACGACAGGCGAGAACCGACCGCACTACTGGGCGGAGTACCGGAACCCGTGCCCGGCGCCTGTTCGCTCACCGCCTTGTTCTTGCGCCTCCGTTGGCCGCCGGACTGGCCGGGCGTCCTAACGCCTAAGCCGGTCGCGCAAGGCACGCTGCGCTGACGACTGGAGTGGTGCCCACTCGCACGCGCCCGATGGCGGGCAAAGGGCCACGGAGTCGGCCGACCAGCTGAGGCGGCCCTGCAGGGCACCCTCTAGCCACAGCTCCAAGGCGTCCGGGCTGGCCTGCGCCCTGGAAGCGTCTGCGCCGCGCGGCGGCAGAGGTACCCATCGCCCGTGAGTGGTTGCCGACAACTCCTGCAGCCAGCCGGGCGGCAAGGCGCCTTCCTCGCCGTTCGGGGTTCGCCAACGCCATGGACCCTCAGCAGCCAGCCAGGCCTCGACCAGCGACAGCCCGGCCGCGCCAGGGGCTGCCGCCAGGCCGGCTGCGGGGCGGGGCGCCGTCGTTGGCGACGCCGCGCCGGTGGCTGCCTGCCGATTGGACAGGGGTGCCTGCGAACGCGCCGCCGCGGGTGGAGGCGCCGGTGCCGTGGCAGGTGCCGTGGCAGGTGCCGCTGCATGCGTGGGTGCGGGTGTCATGGCCGGTGCCGGTGCCGGCGCCGGTCCGGCAGTCGCCTCGGCAGCCCCCACCGGCGGCACGCGCTGAAGGGCCGGGCTGCTGTCCGCCATGCCCTCGGTACGCGAAGGTGGGGCGCCCGAGGCCGGGGCAGGCCGGACATCGCGACGGTCTGGCGTCGCAGCGGCGCGAGATGGCTCAGCCGCTTCGACCGAGGCGCGCTCGCGCACCTCGGCCGGCGGGGTCGCAAGGGGCTGCGCGCCGCCGGCTGCCGCGGCCAGCGGTGGCGGCGGCGCCGGGGCCGTTGGCACGGCACCAACCCGCGCCCGGTGGGCCGCGGGCGTGCCTGGCCGCGCATCGGCGGTCGTGGCGGCGCCATCGCGGCCTGGTGCCGGGCCCGCCGGATCTGTTGGCCTGGAACCCGGTGCCCGGGACGCGGCGCTGCGATCAGCCGTTAGCAGCGCTTCGGCGGTGGCCTGTGCCGGCATCGCGCTGGGCGCAGGGGCCGACGGTGCCGGCGCGCTGGCGGGCCCGGGCGCGCGCGCAGCTTCGAAGGGCGCGGAGCTTCGCGCGGCCGGCGCCCCGGCTGGCTGTTCGTCGCGGCCCACCCACAACACGGTGGCGGCCAGCAGCGCGGCCGCCAGCGTGCCGGCGCCGCCCAGTCGCCAGGGCGCGCCCAGCGTTTTGCCAAGCCGGCGATGCCAGGGAGGCGTGCGGCGCGAGGCCTCGGCGCTGCGGTGGGCGGCGGCCACGATGCGGGCTCTGAGCAACGGCGGCGCGCCAGACGCGGTGTCTGGTGCGTGGCGAAGCGCGGCACGCAGGTGGGCATCCACCGCGGGCTCGTCGGGCAGGGCGCGCGGCTCGCGTGCAGCGTCTCGGGAGCCTTCGGCGGTCATGCCCCGACCTTGCCCGGCAGGTAGGCGCCCATGCACAGGCGCAGCTTGGCCATCGCGTATCGCAGGCGGGTCTTGGCCGTTTCGAAGCCGACTTCCAGCGCGCGGGCCACTTCGTCCACCGCCAGCCCGTCTTCGTGGTGCAGCAGGAACGCGGCCTTCTGCGGCACGGGCAGCCCTTCCAGGCATTCGAGCAGCCGCTGGCCCGCACGGCGCCAGAACAGGCGGTCTTCCGCGGTCAGAGCGGCGGTGGCGGCCGACGCGGCGCCCTCCGGTGCCGGCGGCCAGGCCGACCAGGGCGCACCGGCAGGCTCGGCAGGAGCGCTACCGCGATCATCGTCGTCGCAATCCAGAGATACCTCGCGGCCGCTGCGGCGCAGGCAATCGATGGCGCGGTGGTGCGCGATGGTGAACAGCCAGGTGCGAAACGCCGCGCCCTGCGGCTGCCAGCTGCGGCGCGCCTCGATGGCCTTCATCCACGTGTCCTGGAACACCTCGTCCACCTGCGTCGCCGCCGCCACCCCCATCAGCCGGCGCACGAAGCGGTACAGCGCTGCCTCGTGGCGCGCGTACAGCCGCTCGAACGCGCGGCCCTCGCCGGCGGCGAAGGCACGCATGAGCAGATCGTCGCTGGGTTCATCCATGAGGCGCGGGCAGTGTGCCACCGGCGGCGACCGCCGGGGCCGTTGGAGGCGGAGCGTCGCGACATCCCCGGTGGCTTGTACGGACCACGGGCTCGGGCAGGGTGAAAGGCCCGCCGAAGCGGCTTCGCGCCGCGCCGCAGAGCCCGGCGCCGCGGCGATCGCCACTGGCGCCTGCAAGGCAGTTGAGGACTGTGGGGCGTTGCGGCTAGAATTTCCCGACCGACCGGTCGAAGAACCGGCGGCTGCATGATTGCCTGACGGCAACGGGCCACGACCCCGGTGAGCCGCGCAACCCCCTTGGTGGAGACGAGCTTGAGCGATCCTTCCAACCTGGCGGCCGCCGTGTCGCCCGACGCTGCGGCGCCCGCCCCGCTGCTGGTGGCCCGCCACGGGGCCGTGGCGGTGCTGACGCTGAACCGGCCGGCATCGCTGAACAGCTTTACCGCCGCGATGCACGCACTGCTGCTGCCCGCCTTGCAGGCCGCGGCCGACGACAGTGCCGTGCGTGCGGTGATCATCACCGGCGCCGGGCGCGGCTTCTGCGCCGGGCAGGATCTTGCCGACCCGGGGATGGGCGCAGACGCCGACGTGGGCGCCGTGGTCGAGCGCCACTACAAGCCGCTGGCCGAGCGCGTGCGCACGATGCCGGTGCCGGTGATTGCCGCCGTCAACGGCGTGGCCGCAGGGGCTGGGGCGAACTTCGCGCTGTGCTGCGACTTCGTGCTGGCGGCACGCAGCGCCAGCTTCATCCAGGCCTTCAGCAAGATCGGCCTGGTCCCCGACTGCGGTGGCACCTGGCTGCTGCCGCGCCTGGTGGGGCGCGCACGCGCCATCGGCCTGGCGATGAGCGGCGACAAGCTGCCGGCCGAGGAGGCCGAGCGCATCGGCCTGATCTGGAAGTGCGTCGACGATGCGGCGCTGCCGGACACGGCCATGGCGCTGGCCAACCGCCTGGCCGCCATGTCGAGCAAGGCGCTGGCCGAGACGCGGTTGGCCATCGACGCAGCGCTGCCGCTGGACTTTGCCGCCGCGCTGTCGCGCGAGGCGCAGGTCCAAGGCCGCATGGGGCGTGGTGCCGATTTCGCCGAGGGCGTGGCCGCCTTCCTGGCCAAGCGGCCGGCCGTCTTCCGGGACCGTTGAGCCATGCGTTCACCCGTCACTGCCATCACGCCCCAGTTCGTGGCGGAGGCCACCCGCGACGAGATGTCGGCCGATGACCGTGCTTCGCGGCTGCTCGGCATCAAGGTCGTCGACATCGGTCCTGGCACCGCGACGCTGTGCATGACCGTGCGCGAAGACATGCTCAACGGCCACGACCTGTGCCACGGCGGCCTGATCGCCACGCTGGCCGACAGCACCTTCGCATTTGCCTGCAACTCCTACAACGAGGTGACCGTGGCGGCCGGCTTCGACATCAACCTGGTGGCCTCGGCGCGCCTGGGCGACGTGTTGACGGCCCGCGGCACCGAGCTGTCCAAGGCCGGCCGGACCGGCGTCTACGACATCGAGGTGACCAACCAGAAGGGCGAGCGGATCGCTGCCTTTCGCGGCCGCAGCTACACGATGAAGGGCAAGCCCGTGGTCGAGGGCTTGCCGGTGGGCAAGCAGGCGCCGCGGGTGGATGCCGTCTGACGGGCCAGCCCGCCCCGCAGCCGAGAACAAGCTCAAGTCAAGGAGACACCCCATGCCCGTGAAAGCGCCCAAGCCCGGCGAGCTGGAGCCCATCGAGCGTGCCAGCCGAGACGAACTGCAGGCGCTGCAGCTCAAGCGTCTGCGCTGGAGCCTGAAGCACGCCTACGACCACGTGCCGCATTACCGGCGCGCGTTCGATGCCAAGGGCGTGCACCCGGACGACTGCCGCACGCTGGCCGACCTGGCGAAGTTCCCTTTCACCAGCAAGGCCGACCTGCGTGCCAACTACCCGTTCGGCATGTTCGCGGTGCCGCGCGAACAGGTGGTGCGCATCCACGCCAGCAGCGGTACCACCGGCAAGCCCACCGTGGTGGGCTACACGCAAGGCGACATCGACCGCTGGGCCGACCTGGTGGCGCGAAGCATCCGCGCCAGCGGGGGGCGCGCCGGCGACATCGTGCACGTGGCCTACGGCTACGGGCTGTTCACCGGGGGGCTGGGGGCGCACTACGGTGCCGAGAAACTGGGCTGCTCGGTGGTGCCGATGGGTGGCGGCCAGACCGAGAAGCAGGTGCAGCTGATCGAGGACTTCCGCCCCGACATCATCATGGTGACCCCGAGCTACATGCAGGTCATCGTCGAGGAGTTCCGCCGCCAGGGCAAGGACCCGCGGGCGATGTCGATCAGCGTGGGCATCTTCGGCGCCGAGCCGTGGACCGAGCAGATGCGCCGCGACATCGAGCAAAGCGCTGACATCGATGCGGTGGACATCTACGGCTTGTCCGAGGTGATGGGCCCGGGCGTGGCCAACGAGTGCATCGAGGCCAAGGACGGCCCGGTGGTCTGGGAGGACCACTTCTATCCCGAGATCATCGACCCCGAGACGGGCGCGGTGCTGCCCGACGGCAGCGAGGGCGAACTGGTGTTCACCACGCTGACCAAGGAGGCGCTGCCGATCGTGCGCTACCGCACCCGCGACCTGACGCGCCTGCTGCCGCCCACGGCGCGCGCCATGCGCCGCATGGGCAAGATCGTCGGCCGCAGCGACGACATGCTCATCATCCGTGGTGTCAACATGTTCCCCACCCAGGTGGAGGAGCTGGTGCTGGCGCACGGGCAGCTCTCGGGCCAGTACCAGATCGTGGTCACGCGCGAGGGCCTGCTCGACGAGGTGGAGGTCAAGTGCGAGGTGACGCCGGCGCATGCCGGTGCCAACCGCGCCGCCATCGGCCGCGAGCTGCAAGAGCGCATCAAGACGCTGATCGGCGTGAGCACGCGGGTCGATGTCGGGCTGCCCGATTCGGTGGAACGCACCTTGGTCGGCAAGGCACGGCGCGTGGTTGACAAGCGGCCGAAGTGACAGCCCTCCGAAGCGCCATCGGCGCCTTCTCCGCCACAGCCCCGGAAGGGCCGCTTGGCGGCCCATGGGCAACGCCAGCGGCCTGGCGCAGCCGGTTCCGCGGCGTTCGACCGGCTCAGAGCACCTACCCAAGAAGGGAGACCTGACGATGTACACGCAAGCCATGGACCTGGCGCCCAAGGAAGAGCGCAAGACTGTGCGCAGCGCCGAGGAAGCGGCGCTGGAGCAGCGCTTCGAGGCGCGCATCGACGAGGGTGCCTTCATCGAAGCCAAGGACTGGATGCCCGACCACTACCGCAAGACGCTGGTGCGGCAGATCAGCCAGCACGCGCACTCCGAGATCGTGGGCATGCTGCCCGAAGGCAACTGGGTGACGCGCGCGCCGACGCTCAAGCGCAAGGCGATCCTGCTGGCCAAGATCCAGGACGAAGGCGGCCACGGCCTGTACCTGTACGCCGCCGCCGAGACGCTGGGCACCAGCCGCGACCAGCTGCTCGAGGCGCTGCACGCCGGCAAGGCCAAGTACAGCAGCATCTTCAACTACCCCACGCTCAGCTGGGCCGACATCGGCACCATCGGCTGGCTGGTGGATGGCGCAGCCATCATGAACCAGGTGCCGCTCACGCGCTGCAGCTATGCACCGTATGCGCGGGCGATGGTGCGCATCTGCCGCGAGGAGAGCTTTCACCAGCGCCAGGGCTTCGACAGCCTGCTGGTGATGATGCGCGAGGGCACCGACGCGCAGCGGGCGATGGTGCAGGACGCGGTGAACCGGTGGTGGTGGCCGAGCCTGATGATGTTCGGCCCCCCCGACGGCGAAAGCGTGCACGGCGCGCAAAGCGCGCGCTGGGGCATCAAGCGCATCAGCAACGACGACCTGCGCCAGAAGTTCATCGACGCCACTGCCGACCAGGCCAAGGTGCTGGGCGTCAGGTTGCCCGACCCGCTGCTGAAGTGGAACGAGGAACGTGGCCACCACGACTTCGGCCCGATCGACTGGAGCGAGTTCTGGCGCGTGGTCGGTGGCCACGGGCCGTGCAACAAGGAGCGCCTGGCGGCGCGCGTGAAGGCCTGGGACGACGGGCAGTGGGTGCGCGACGCCGCGCTGGCCCACGCCCGCAAGCAGGCGACCAAGGAGCAAGCAGCATGAGCGAGGGCAAGGCAGCCGGCCAAGGCAACGCCGCGGTGGCCAACGAGTGGCCGCTGTGGGAGGTCTTCGTGCGGCCCAAGGCGGGCCTGGACCACAAGCACTGCGGCAGCCTGCACGCACCCGACGCGAAGATGGCCGTGCAGATGGCGCGCGAGGTCTACACGCGCCGACAGGAGGGCACCAGCGTGTGGGTGGTCAGGAGCAGCGACATCACCGCCAGCGACCCCGCGGAGAAGGAGCAGCTGTTCGACCCGATGGAGGACAAGGTGTACCGCCACCCGACCTTCTACGAGCTGCCCGAGTCGGTCAATCACATGTAGCCATGAAGCCCCCAAGCTCACTTCGTTCGCTGCCCCCCGAGGGGGCTCCACCCGCCCAGGGAAACCCTGGTCGGGCGGGGTCAACCGGGGCTGCCGTTGCGGACTCGGTCCGCCTGAACCTCACGAACCCGGTGCGCTACGTGTTGCGCCTGGCCGACACCGCGCTCATCCACGCCCAGCGGCTTTCCGAGTGGTGCGGGCACGGCCCGGTGCTGGAAGAAGACATTGCGCTCACCAACATGGCGCTGGACCTCATCGGCCAGGCGCGCGGGCTGCTCACCCACGCCGCCCGGCTGGAAGGCCAGGGCTGGAACGAAGACCAGCTCGCTTTCCTGCGTGACGAGGCGCAGTTCCTCAACCTCACTTTGGTCGAGCAGCCGATGCGCAAGAGCAGCGCGCACTCGCCGGGCGGCGACTTTGCGGACACGGTGCTGCGCAACTTCCTGCTCGCCACCTGGTACAAGCAGATGTGGCAGCGGTTGGTCGGCTCGGTCGATCCCGAGTTGGCGGCCATCGCCGCGAAGGCCCTCAAGGAAGCCCGCTACCACCAGGAACATGCCGGTGACTGGGTGGTGCGGCTGGGCGACGGCACCGACGAGTCGGCGCGCCGCCTGCATGCAGCGCTCGAGCGCGCCTGGCCCTATACCGAGGAGATGTTCGAGCGTGATGCCGTCGACAGCGAGGCCGAGGCGAGCGGCCTGGGGCCGGCGCGCAGCAGCCTGGCCGCGGACTTCCAGCGCGAGGTGGCCGCCATCTTCAACGAGGCCCGGCTGAGCCTGCCGGCGGCCACGCCCTACCGCAGCACCGGCACGCAAGGGGTGCACAGCGAGCACCTGGGCTTCATCCTGGCCGAAATGCAGTCGCTGCAGCGCATGCACCCGGGGGGGGTGTGGTGAACCTGGTGATCGCAGGCGAACCGACGGCCGCTGGTGCAGACACGCGCCAGGAGCGTGCGTGGGCCGTGCTGCAGACCGTGCCCGACCCCGAGGTGCCCGCGTTGTCGCTGGTGGATCTGGGCGTGGTGCGCGAAGTGCGCGTGCGCGGGGCGGCTGCCGGCAGCGGGATGGAAGTCGTGCTCACCCCCACCTACAGCGGCTGCCCGGCGACCGAGGTCATTGCCGACAGCGTGCGCCAGGCGCTCGAGGCCGAGGGCCTGGGGCCGGTGGTGCTGACGCAGCGGCTGGCGCCGCCGTGGACCACCGATTGGATCACCGAGGCAGGCCGGCGCCAGCTGCGCGAGTACGGCATCGCACCGCCGGCGCGCATCGGCGCGGCGCATGAGATGAACGAGGCGCAGGTCGTGCGACTGCGACCGCGCGACGTCGAGTGCCCGCGCTGCGGCAGCCGGCACACCGAGCGGCTGGCGCCGTTCGGCTCCACGGCGTGCAAGGCGTTGCACCGCTGCCTGGAGTGCCGCGAGCCCTTCGAGCACTTCAAACCCATCTGAACCGACCAACCCGAAGAAGAGAAGGGCGGAATCCTGCGATGAGCGGCCTGCATTTCCACCCGCTGCGCGTGCGTGACGTGCGCGCCGACACCGACGACGCCCGCGTCGTCACCTTCGACGTGCCGGCTGCGCTGGCCGAGACGTTCCGCTTCACGCCAGGGCAGTACCTGACGCTGCGCCGGCCGGGCGCCGACGTCCGCCGCTCGTACTCGATCTGCGCCGCGCCCGGCGAGGCGCTGCGCGTGGGCGTGCGGCGCGTGGCCGGCGGCGAGTTCTCGAGCTGGCTGCATGCCGAGCTGAAGGCCGGCGACGCGCTGGAGGTGATGGAGCCTCAGGGCCGTTTCGGCAGCGCGATCGCGCGGCGCCCGCGGCACGTGCTGGCGGTGGCCGGGGGCAGCGGCATCACGCCGATCCTTTCCATCGTAAAGGCGGTGCTGGAGGGTGACGAGCGTGCGCGCGTCACGCTGCTGTACGGCAATCGCCAGGCGAACTCGACGATGTTCAAGGAGGAACTCGAGGACCTGAAGAACCGCCGCCTCACCCGGCTGGCGGTGCATGCGGTGTTCTCGCGCGAGGCGATGGACGCGCCGCTGTCCACCGGGCGATTGGACGCCGGAAAGGTCGCGAGCTTCCTGCGCCTGGCGGGAGGCGCGGCGGCCGTCGACGAGGTCTTCATCTGCGGCCCGCACGCGATGAACGACGAGGTCGAGGCGGCGCTGCTGGGCGCCGGCATCGGCGCCGAGCGCATCCACGTCGAACGCTTCGGCATCCCGCCCACCGCCACCGACGCCACGCTGCATGCGCCCAAGGCCGGCGACGCCACCACGGCCACCATCACCGTCGTGCGCGACGGGCTGGCACGCGAGGTGGGCTTCCAGCCCACCGACGAGAGCATCCTCGCGGCGGCCTCGCGCGCCGGCATGGACGTGCCGTATTCGTGCAAGAGCGGCGTGTGTGCCACCTGCCGCGCCAAGCTGCTGGAAGGCCGGGTGCGCATGGACCGCAACTTCGCCCTGGAGAAGGCCGACCTCGACGCCGGCTTCGTGCTCACCTGCCAGGCGCACCCGCTCACCGAGCGGGTGGTGGTCAGCTTCGACGAGCGCTGAGGGCGCCCGCAGTCAGGCGACGACGGTGGCCCGCCCGCGCTCGGCCGGCTACGACGAGCACCGCGACGAGATCCTGGCCGCGGCGGCGCGGCTGTTCGCCACGCGCGGCTACGCGGCGACGAGCATGAACGACGTCGCGGCCGCCTGCGGGCTCTCCAAGGCGACGCTGTATCACTACGTCGCCGACAAGCACGACCTGCTGGCGCTGGTCTCGCGCTCGCATGTGCGGCGGCTCGAGGCGCTGGTCGATGCGGTGCTGGCGCGCTCGCTCGCGCCGCGCGAGCGGCTGTTGGCGCTGATCGAAGCCTTCATGTCGGCCTACGCCGATGCGCAGCACGAGCACCGCGTGCTCACCGAGGACGTGAAGTTCCTCCAGGACGCCGCGCAGCACGAGGTGCTCGACGGGCAGCGCAGGGTGGTGGCCGCCTTCGCGGAGGCCATTGCGGCTCTGAGGCCCGACCTGGCTGATCGTTCGCTGGCCGCGGCCCTGGCGATGCTGCTGTTCGGCATGATGAACTGGACCTTCACGTGGCTGCGGGCGGCCGGCCCCCTGTCTCACGAGGCCGTGGCCCGCATGGTGGGCGAGCTGTTCTTCGGCGGCCTGCCGCACGTACAGGCGACGTCAGCCTGAGCTGCGGCCGCCCTGCGCCGAGCGCGCCCGCGGGCATGCCGCTGACAGGCGGGAGGGCTGGTCCGGCCGGCGGCTGCGCGCCGGGCAGGGCCCAGGTCTCGGTGGCCTGAGCATCGGCCAGCACGATGGCCACACGGCCCCCGGGCTGGCGCCCGCACAGTCGCTGGACCAGCTGCTCGCAGCCGGCCGTGCCCAGTGCCAGGGCGAAGTGCTGCCAGCGACGCTGCACGCGCTCGGCGAGCCATGCATCCTCGAGGGCCAGCCCGATGCTGCGGCCGCGGGCCTGCGCCTCCAGCACCCGCGGCGCCAGCGCGCCGACCCAGAGGTTGAAGTCGGTACGCTGGCTGTGCTCGGGCAGCATGGAGGCCACTGCCGCCATCTCCGCGGCCCAGCGCTCGCCGGCGAGGCGGGCGGTGAGCAGTGCCTGCAGCGCCTGCACGGTGTTGAGTACGCGTGTGCGGTTGGGCGGCGTGGCGGCCAGCGGCAGCCGGGCGGCGTCGGCGCCATGCATCGGCGTGGTGAGGCTTCGCAAGGTGGCCAGGCGCCACCAGGCGCCATGGTCGGCAGGGTCGAGGTGAGGCGCAGCCGCCGCGCGGGGCGCGTCCGCCGCTTCTGCGGCAGTCGATGCGCGGCCCTTAGCGGCAGAGGCAAGGGGCGACGTGGCGGCCAGTTGCAGCGCCTCGGCAGCGCGCGCGCACCGCACGAGGTCGAGGACACCGAGGCCTTGCCAGGCTTGATCGGCGGCGCGGCTGAGCATCACCAGGTTGCCGGCGGCGTAGGCGGCCTGCGGATTGAGCCGCGAGATGCGCGGCGCGCCGGGGGATGACTCCGCTCCGCCCAAGGGCATGCGCAGCACCGGGCAGCGGCGCACCTCGATCTGCGCCAGCAGATTGGGTGTCACGGTTTGCAGGTCGAAATCCGCGCCGCAGCGCCACGCCTCGATGCGCAGGGCCAGCCACTGTCGAGTGCAGCGGTGCGCGGGCCAGCTGCGGGCCCCGAACACCGCGCGCGCGGCCCGCCAGCCCTGGCCGATGGGCGTGCCTTCGAGCAGCAGTTCAGGGGGCGGCACCAGGCCGTGATGTGCGTGGTCCCAACCGATCTGGAAGCCGACCGGGTCGTCGCGCAGCGGGGGCGCAGGAGGCAAGGCAAGTTCGGCCTGGGTCATGGTGTGCTCCTTGGGAGGCGATCCGGGGACGCCGGGATCTGCAGGCAGTGTCGAACCCAGGTGGCTCATGGCGTGAGCCAGCGGAGAGAATTTCGACGAAGTGACGGGCTGCCGTGCACGGGTGAAGGGCGCACTGAGGGGCCAGAGCCGCGCTCTATAATCCTGCGCTCGCGCGCCGGTGTAGCTCAGCTGGTAGAGCAGCGCATTCGTAATGCGAAGGTCGGCGGTTCGATTCCGTCCACCGGCACCAATCACCTCCAGCCTCTTCGCCGCCCGCAGCGAGCGTCGGGCGGTGAGGGGTGACCCAGATCCTCCCGTGACCGGCGCCCCGCGCCACGCTGGCGGGGGTGCGGTCCTCCAGCGGGCCCATCCACATGCCACCTGACTGCCGCCTGGATGCAGCGTTCCAGGCAAGGCTCATCGAGAGGCTGCGTGCATTCGAGGTGCGCGGCCTGGCGGCTGAGGGTCGCCGACGCGCCGCCGTGGCGATGGTCCTCATGCCCGAGGGGCTGGGCTCGGGCATCGAAGGCGTGCCGTGCAGCGCCCCGGCGCCCAGTGACGCGGCGGCGTTGCTGCTTACCCGTCGCAGCGCCGGCCTGCGCGCCCATGCCGGCCAGTGGGCGCTGCCCGGCGGCCGCGTGGATGCCGGCGAGACGCCTGAACAGGCTGCGCTGCGCGAACTGCGCGAGGAGGTCGGGCTGGTGGTGGCGCCCGACGCCGTGCTGGGGCGGCTGGACGACTACGCCACGCGATCCGGGTATGTGATCACACCGGTGCTGGTGTGGAGTCCCGACGCGTGCGACCTGGTTGCCAACCCCGACGAGGTGGCCAGCGTTCACCGGCTGCCCGTGGCTGAACTCTTGCGCGCCGACGCGCCGCTGCTCGACCAGGTGCCCGGAGGCGTGCACCCCGTGCTGCGCATGCCCGTGGGGCGCTCGTGGATCGCCGCGCCGACGGCGGCGTTCCTGTACCAGTTTCGCGAGCTGTGCCTGCTGGGCCGCCCCGCGAGGGTGGCCCATTTCGACCAGCCGGCGTTCGCCTGGCGCTGAGGCGCGGGCGGCCGGGACCCGGGGGCGGTGGCGCGGCCTGTCGAAGGGCCGCGAAAAGCGCGCGCGACGACGGCGATGCGGCGCTCGCGCCAAGTCGTCGCGGCAGGGCCGCTCCCTACAATGCCCTCATGCGCATTCTCATCAGCAACGACGACGGCTACCTGGCCCCGGGCCTGGCGGCCCTGGTGCAGGCATGCCAAGGGCTCGGCGAGATCGAGGTGGTGGCGCCTGAGCAGAACGCCAGCGGCACTTCGAACGCACTGACGCTGAGCCGGCCGCTGTCGATGTTCATCGCGCGGGGCGAAGGCGTGCAGGGCTTTCGCGTCGTCAACGGCACGCCGTCGGACTGCGTGCACGTCGCACTGACCGGCGTGCTCGAGCGCAGGCCCGACCTCGTGCTGTCGGGCATCAACAACGGCGCCAACATGGGCGACGACACGCTGTACTCGGGCACGGTCGCCGCGGCGATGGAGGGGTTCCTGTTCGGCATCCCGGCAATCGCCTTCTCCCTCGTCGACAAGGGTTGGGAGGGCCTCGACGAAGCGGCCAAGGTGGCGCGCGACATCGTCGACTCGGTCTTGCGCAGCCGCCCCACGAGTGGTGCGGGCGGGCCGGGCGGCGCGCAGCCCTGGTTGCTGAACGTCAACATTCCTAACCGCCAGGATGCGCTGTCCTTGCCACGCCGCATCACGCGGCTGGGCCGGCGCCATGCCAGTGAGCCGGTGGTCAAGCAGGTCAACCCGCGTGGCGATCCGATCTACTGGATCGGGCCGGCCGGCGACGCGCGCGAGGCCGGCGAGGGCACCGACTTCCATGCCCTCGCCTCGGGCTGCATCTCGATCACCCCGCTGCAGGTGGACCTGACGCACCACGCTGCGCTTGGACACTGGCGCGACCGCCTGGCCGCGTCCGGGCACTGAGCGCAACGGGCAGCGAACACGTGGCGGCCAGCGGCAGCGGCGGCGGCGGTGGCGGTGCCACCGGCGGCCGTAGGCGCTTCCCGCTTCCTTTGGCGCGGGTGCGGGGGGAGGCGCCGCAGGCGCCAGGGCCGGGGCCTGGCGCGCTGCAGCGTCCGCAACGGCTGGTGCGGCAGGCGGCGCAGGCTGAGGCGGCCCGAGGTGCGGCGCCCGCCGGCCTGGGGCTCGATTCGACCTCTGTGCGCATGCGCATGGTGCGCAGGTTGCGCGACGGGGGCATCGACGACGAGCGTGTGCTGGCCGCGTTCGCGCAGGTGCCGCGGCACCGGTTCGTGGACTCGGCGCTGGCCAACCAGGCCTATGAGGACACGAGCCTGCCGATCGGCCACGGGCAGACGATCTCCAAGCCGTCGGTGGTGGCGCACATGCTTCAGGAGCTGCTGCGCGACCGGGTGCCCGCGGGCGGGCGGGCGGCTGTGCTCGGGCGGGTGCTGGAGGTCGGCGCGGGCTGCGGCTACCAGGCTGCACTGCTGGCCTGCCTGGCCGAGCAGGTCGTGAGCATCGAGCGGCTGGGGCCGCTGGCCGCAAAGGCGCAGGCGCATCTGAACGATCTCGGGCTGGGCGAGCGCGTCATCGTGTTGCATGGCGACGGGCGTGCTGGCGCTCCCGCCCACGCGCCCTTCGACGGCATCGTCAGCGCGGCCGGCGGAGATGACGTGCCTGCGGCGTGGCAGGAGCAGCTCGCGCCGGCCGGCCGGCTGGTGGCGCCGTGCGGAGTGCAGCGGCCCGGCGTGCAACCGCTGGTCGTCATCGATTGCAGCGCCCGCGGCTTCGAGCGGCGCATGGCGGGGGAGGTCTTCTTCGTCCCACTAAAATCCGGCGTCGAATGAACAACTGCCACAAACCCTCCGGCGTCGCGCTGAATGCATCGCGCGCAGCCCTGGCCGCGCTGATTGGCCTGCTGGGGGCGGGCTGCGCGTCACGTGGCACCCTGGCACCGGTCGAGCAGCGTGTGCCGACTGCAGTGGGTCCTGCCGGCGCCGTGCTGGCCGACTCGGCTGCGAGGGCCAGCGCCCCGCCGCCTGCAGCTTCGGCTGCCTCCGCGCCGGCCGTGGCAGGCCCGGTCGCGCCCGCGGCTCCTGCACCGGCGGCCTCTGCGCCCGAGGCCGTGTCACGCGTTCCGGCCGAAGGTGGCGTGCCGGCCGGGCATCACATGGTCAAGGCCGGCGATACGCTTGTGCGCATCGGCCTGGAGAGCGGGCAGAACTGGCGCGACATCGCGCGCTGGAACGGGATCGAGAACCCCAACGTGCTCGAGGTCGGGCAGGTGCTGCGCGTGACGCCGCCGCCCACCGAGGCAGGCGCAGCCACCGTGCGGCCGGTGGCACCGGTGCCACGCATCGAGAGCCGGCCGCTGGACGCGCGCCCTGCGGTGCCCTCTGCCAGCGCTGTGCCGGCGTCGCCGCCGGCTCCTTCGGTCCCGCCCGCGGCTGTGCCGGTGCCTGCGCCCGCACCGGCGGCGGCCGTGCCGCGCGAAGGCGAAGGCGACATCGCGTGGTCGTGGCCCGCCACCGGGCCCGTGACGGTGCCGTTCGACGAAGCGCGCAGCAAGGGCCTTTCGATCGCGGGCAGGGCGGGCGAACCCGTGCTGGCAGCCGCCGACGGCCGTGTGGTGTATGCAGGCTCGGGGCTGCGCGGCTACGGCAACCTGGTCATCGTGAAGCACAACGCCACCTACCTGACGGCCTACGCACACAACCAGACGCTGCTGGTCAAGGAAGACCAGGCCGTGCGCCGCGGCCAGAAGATCGCCGAGATGGGCTCGTCCGACACCGACCGCGTGCAGCTGCACTTCGAAGTGCGCCGGCAAGGCAAACCGGTCGATCCGGCCAAGGTGCTGCCCGCGCGCTGAACGTCATCGCGCACGGCAGGTTGACCGCCCGTGCAGGCGGCAATGCCCCTGCCAGCCGCAGGCTGATCAGTGCACCAGCGGCATGCGGGCCCGTCGCGCAGCGCGGCCCGGCCTCCTTCCCCCCGAGCCCGGTGATCTGACACCTGTGTGTCAGCGTTTGTCTTGAGCGCGCTGGCTGGGGGCTGCCGCTAGCATCGCGCCTTCACTTTGGCGGCCAGGTCGCCGGGGGGCGGTTTGCAGATCCTGCAGTTGTTGATCAGCGGCGTGGCGCAAGGCTGCATCTACGGCCTCATCGCGCTGGGCTTCGTGCTGATCTACAAGGCCACCGAAACGGTGAGCTTCGCGCAGGGCGAGCTGATGATGCTCGGCTCGTTCCTCGCGCTGGCGCTGCTCACGGTGATGGGCTTCCCGTTCTGGCTGTCGATTCCGGCCACGATGCTGGCGATGGGCGTTTTCGGCCTGGCACTGGAGCGCGCGGTGATCCGCCCCATCCTGGGCCAACCGGCGTTTTCGATCGTCATGCTGACGATCGGCATCAGCTACATCGCGCGCGGTGCGATCACGATGATTCCCGACGTCGGCACCGACACGCGGGTGCTGCCCGTGCCCTACAACGATGCCACTGCCCGGGCCGGCGGCCTGGTGCTCGACATCGAGCAGATGGTGGTGATCGGTGCCACCGCGGCGCTGTGCATGGCATTGGCGTTGATGTTCAAGTACACCAAGATCGGCATCGCGATGCAGGCCAGCTCGCAGAACCAGCTGGCGGCGTACTACATGGGCATCCCGGTGCAGCGCATCAACGGCCTCGTGTGGGCGCTGGCCTCTGCGGTGGCGGCGATCGCCGGCATCCTGCTGGCGCCGATCACCTTCGTGCACGCCAACATGGGCTTCATCGCGCTGAAGGCCTTCCCGGCCGCGGTGGTGGGCGGCTTCGGCAGCCTGCCCGGGGCCATCGTCGGCGGGTTGATCGTCGGCATCGTCGAGTCGTTGGCCGGCTTCTTCCTGCCCGAGGGCTTCAAGGACATCGCCGCGTATGTGGTGGTGCTGGTGATGCTGATGGTCAAGCCGAACGGGCTGTTCGGCGAGAAGCTGTCCAAGAAGGTCTAGTCGAGCCGCCGCAATGCGCTTCATCTTCAAGACCGACTACGACCAGGACATCCGCCTGGCCAAGCATGGCGGGCAGGTGTTCTGGTACAGCGTTCTGATGCTGGTGCTGCTGGCGTCGCCCTGGCTGCTCGGCGAGTACCTGCTGGCTCAGCTGACGCTGGTGCTCATCTACTCGGTGGTGGGCCTGGGGCTGATGCTGCTGGCCGGGTTCACGGGCCTGTTCTCGATCGGCCACGCGGCGTTCCTCGGCGTCGGCGCCTACACGCAGGCAGTGATGACGGCCGCTGGCGTGCCGTTTCCACTGGCGCTGCTGGCCGCGGCCGGGCTGTCGGCGGTGGTGGGTGTGGTGGTGGGCCTGCCGGCGCTGCGCGTCAAGGGCATCTACCTCGGCATCGCCACGCTGGCCTTCGGCTTCATCGTCGAAGAGGTGTTCGCGCGCTGGGAGCGCGTGACCGGCGGCAACGCCGGCATGCACGTCAAGCCGCCGGCGCTGTTCACCTGGAAGCTCGACACCGCCACCGAGTTCTACTTCCTGTGCCTGGCGGTGACGGTGGTTGCCACGCTGGCCATCCTGAACCTGCTGCGCTCGCCCACGGGCCGCGCGTTCGTGGCCATCCGCGACAGCGAAATCTCCGCGCAGAGCATGGGCATCCACCTTGCAGCCTACAAGACACTGAGCTTCGCGATCTCCGCGGCGCTGGCCGGTCTGGGTGGGGCGCTGTACGGGCACATGATCAAGTTCCTCAGCCCCGAGCAGTTCAACATCATCCAGTCGATCGACCTCTTGCTCATGGTGGTGATCGGCGGCCTCGGCTCGGTGCATGGTGCGTTCCTCGGCGCGATCTTCCTCATCACGATGCCGCAACTCATCTCGGCAGTGAAGGACGTGCTGCCGGACTTCATCGGCCAGGCGCCAGGCCTGAAGGCGGTGGTCTACGGCGTGGTGCTGATCGCCTTCGTGCTGTTCGAGCCGATGGGCCTTTACGGCCGCTGGCTGAAGATCCGCACCTACTTCACCATCTTCCCTTTCTACCGCAAGGGCATGTTCAGGCGGCAGAAAGCGTTCCAGAAGTCCGACCGTCTGCGGTGAGCCGGCCATGAGCGACGTGCTTCTTTCGGCCGAGAATCTGAGCGTGCGCTTCGGCGGCGTGCTGGCCGTCAACAAGGTCAGCTTCGAGGTGAAGAAGGGCGAGGTCTTCACCCTCATCGGCCCCAATGGCGCGGGCAAGACCACGGTCTTCAACCTCATCAGCCGCATCTACACGCCGACCTCCGGGCGCATCACGTACAACGGCATGGACCTCACCAGCCAGCCGCCGCACGCGGTGGCGGCGCTGGGCATCGCGCGCACGTTCCAGAACATCGAGCTGTTCGAGCACGCCACGGTGCTGCAGAACCTGCTCATCGGCCACCACACGCATCGTGGCACGAGCCTCATCGACGACCTGTTCTTCACGCCGAAGGCGCGGCGCGCCGCGCTGGCCGCGCGCGAGAAGGCCGAGCGGGTGATCGATTTCCTCGACCTGCAGCACCACCGCGACAGCATGATCGCCGGCCTGCCCTATGGCGTGCGCAAGGTGGTGGAACTGGCGCGCGCGCTCGCCTCGGAACCGAAGCTGTTGCTGCTGGACGAGCCGAGCTCGGGCCTGAACGTCGAAGAGACCGAAGACATGGTGTTCTGGATCGACGACATCCGGCGCGAGTTCGGCATCACCGTGCTGATGGTCGAGCACGACATGTCGCTGGTGGGCAAGGTGAGCGACCGGGTGCTGGCGATGAACCAGGGCGAGGTGCTGGCGCTGGGCACGCCCGCCGAGGTGCAGGCGCACCGCGGGGTGGTCGAGGCCTACCTTGGTTCCTCCGACGACATGTCGTCGCTGCGGAGGGCCGCCTAGATGGCTCGCCCCGAAGCGGCCTTCGGTCGGCTCGTCCCGCGGGGCGCCGCCAGCGGAGCGGCAAAGCCGGGTCCGCGGCGCGCGCCTGGCTTGCAGGTGGCGCGATGAGCGGCGAAGAAGTCCTGGTGCTTTCCAACGTCGAGAGCGCCTACGGCCCCATCCGCGCCATCCGCGGCGTGAGCCTGAAGGTGCGCAAGGGTGAGATCGCCACCGTGCTGGGCAGCAACGGCGCCGGCAAGACGACGATCCTCAAGACCATCTCCGGCATCATCGACCCGCGCCGCGGCACGGTGCACTTCAAGGGCGCCGACATCACCTCGAAGGCCCCGGCGGCCATCGTGCGCATGGGCCTGATGCACGTGCCCGAGGGGCGCGAGGTGTTCCCGCTGCTTTCGGTGCACGACAACCTGGTGATGGGCGCCTACACCCGCGCCGACAAGGACGGCATCGCGCGCGACATGGAGACGGCGCTGCGCTACTTCCCGATCTTGAAGGAGCGCGAGCGCCAGGAGGCCGGGCTGCTTTCCGGCGGCCAGCAGCAGATGCTGGCCATCGCGCGGGCGCTGGTGGCCGCGCCCGAGATGATCCTGCTGGACGAGCCGAGCCTTGGCCTTTCGCCCAAGCTCACACGCGAGATCTTCGAGATCGTGGTGCGCATCAACCGCGAGCGCGGCACCACCATCCTGCTGGTGGAGCAGAACGCCAACATGGCGCTGAACGTGGCCGACTACGGCTACGTGCTGGAGAACGGCCGCATCGTCATGGAAGACAAGTGCGCCGTGCTGCGCGAGAAGGAAGACGTCAAGGAGTTCTACCTCGGCATGAAGGACGCCGGCGTGCGCGGCGAGCGGCGCTGGAAGAAGAAGAAGACCTGGCGCTGAGCCCGCTCCGATCCGCAAGCAGCCTGCCGGACACCCATGCCGCAACTCTGGAACATGACCATGAGCGCCCCGGACACGGCCATCCGTGTGCCGGGCGACACCATCCCCGACGTCTTCTGGAACGCCGTGAAGAAGCGCGGCGACCGGATCTGGATGCGCGAGAAGGACCTGGGCATCTGGCGCAGCTGGAGCTGGAACCGCACCGGCGAAGCGGTGCGAGAGGTGGCCCACGGGCTCATCGCCATCGGCCTGCAGCCCGGTGAGCGCATCTCCATCCTCAGCAACACGGTGGTCGAATGGGTGCTGACGGACCTCGGCGCACTCAGTGCCGGCGGCGTGGCCAACGGCATCTACCCCACCGATGCGGCCGGTCAGGTGCACTACCTGTGCGAGGACTCCGGCTCGGTGATCCTCTTCGTCGAAGACGACGAGCAGCTGGACAAGGCGCTGGAAGTGCGTGCGCGGCTGCCCCACCTGCGCCGCATCGTGGTCTTCGACATGGAAGGCCTGCACGACCTGAAGGACGAGCAGGTGATGTCCTTCGAGGCGCTGCGCCAGCAGGGCCGCGAGCACGCGAAGGCGCACCCCGGCGCGATGGAGCAACGCATCTCGGCGCTGGACCCCGAGGCGCTGGCCATCCTCATCTACACCTCGGGCACCACCGGCCGGCCCAAGGGCGTGATGCACAGCCACCGCACGCTGGTGACGGAGATGCGCGGGGCGGAGACGCTGTGGGGTCCGGGCAGCGAGGAAGACGAGCGCATGTGCTTCCTGCCGCTGTGCCACATCGCCGAACGCATGGGTGGCGAGTACCAGGCCATGTACAACGGCGCCAAGCTCAACTTCGTGGAGAACCCCGACACGGTTCCCGAGAACGTGCGCGAGATCTCACCCACCCTCGTGACGGCGGTGCCGCGGGTGTGGGAGAAGTTCTATTCGGGCGTGACGATCGCGGTAAAGGAGGCCGGCAAGATCCAGCAGCTGGCCTACATGTGGTCGCTGAAAGCCGGCATGGACGTGGCCGACGCCGTGCTGGCCGGGCGGCCGGTGAGCGGCGCGCAGAAGCTCAAGTTCCGCCTTGCCGAATGGCTGGCGCTTTCAAACGTGCGCAAGATGATCGGCATCGACCGCGCGCGGCTGTGCGTGACCGGCGCCGCGCCGATCTCGCCCGACCTCGTCAAGTGGTACCTGGCGCTGGGTGTGCCGATGCTCGAGGTGTGGGGCATGAGCGAGAGCTGTGGCGCCTCGACCTACATGCCCGCCGGCCGCGTGAAGCCGGGCTCGATCGGCATCGCCTGCCCGTGGAACGAGGTGAAGATCGACCCGGCCACCGGCGAGATCCTGGTGCGCGGCAGGAACGTCTTCATGGGCTACCTGAACCAGCCCGAGAAGACCGCCGAGACGATCGACGCCGAAGGCTGGCTGCACACCGGCGACGTGGGCGCGGTCGATGCCGACGGCTACTTCAAGATCACCGACCGCATGAAGGACATCATCATCACCGCGGGCGGCAAGAACGTCACGCCCAGCGAGTGGGAGAACGAACTGAAGTTCTCGCCCTACGTCACCGACGCGGTGGTCATCGGCGACAAGCGCGCGTTCCTCACGGCCATCATCATGATCGACCAGGAGAACGTCGAGAAGTACGCGCAGGACCACGACGTGCCGTTCAGCAACTACGCCAGCCTCACGCGCGCGCCTGAGGTGAGGGCGCTGATCCAGACCGAGATCGACAAGGTCAACGCCAAGTTCGCCCGTGTCGAGCAGATCAAGAAGTACCACCTGCTCGAGACCCAGCTCACCGCTGAAGACGAGGAGCTGACGCCGACGATGAAGCTCAAGCGCAAGCTCGTGCAGCAGAAGTACGCGCCGCAGATCGAGGCGATGTACCGGTGAGCATCAGGGCTTGCCCTAGGTAGTGTCCCCGACAACCCCGGTGAGACCTGTCGGGTTCGACAATCCGGGTTCGAGTCTTCCGTTGTTCCCGTCTTTCCCCAAGGAGACCCCATGAAGAGAACGATTCCCGTGCTGGCCGCTGCGGTGCTGGCCCTGGCCGCCGCGGCTGCCTCGGCGCAGACCCAAGGTGTCAGCAAGACCGAGATCACGATCGGCTCGATCCAGGACCTGTCGGGCCCGATCGCCGGTTTTGGCAAGCAGGCCCGCAACGGCATGCAGTTGCGTCTGGACGAGCTGAACGAGCAGGGTGCGATCCACGGCCGCAAGATCAAGCTGGTCGTCGAGGACAGCGCCTACGACCCGAGGAAGGCCGTGCTGGCCGCCCAGAAGCTGGTCAACCAGGACAAGATCTTCGCCATGGTCCAGCACATCGGCACGGCGCACAACAACGCCGCGCTGCCGGTGCAGCTCGAGAAGGGCGTGATCAACTGGTTCCCGCTCACCTCTTCGCAGGACATGTTCCAGCCTTTCCACAAGCTGAAGTTCTCGTTCGCGGCCAGCTACTTCGACCAGATGCGCGTGGCCGCTCCCCGGCTGGCCAAGGAGAAGGGCGCGAAGAAGGCCTGCACGCTGTACCAGGACGACGACTTCGGCCTCGAGGTGATGCGCGGCGCCGAGGCGGGGCTGAAGACCATCGGTCTGGACCTGGCCGAGAAGACCAGCTTCAAGCGCGGTGCCACCGACTTCAGCTCGCAGGTGGCGCGCATGAAGGCGGCCGGCTGCGACTTCGTGGTGCTGGGCACCATCATCCGCGAGACCGTGGGCACCATCGCCGAGTCGCGCAAGACGGGCTTTTCGCCCACCTTCCTCGGCTCCAACGCCGCCTACACCGACCTGATCCACAAGCTTGGCGGCAAGGCGATGGACGGCCTGTATGCGACGATGACGGTGCAGCACCCGTACCTGGACGAAAGCGCCAACGCCATCCGCTTCTGGGCCGCCAAGTACAAGACCAAGTTCAACGAAGACCCGACCGTCTTCTCCGTCTATGGCTACACGGCGATCGACGCGTTCATCCAGGTCGTCAACCGTGCCGGCCCCAACCTCACCGCCGACAGCTTCATCAAGGCCGCCGAGGTGAATGAGTTCCCGGCCGACATCTTCGGCAGCCCGATCGCCAAGTTCGGCCCGAACAAGCGGCAGGCCAGCGACGTGGCCCGACTGTCGCAACTGCAAGACGCGCGCTGGAAGGTGGTCTCGGACTACATCAAGCCCTGACGGTGCCTTCCGCCTGATGCCCACGGCCGCCTTCGGGCGGCCGTTGTGCTTTGAGGGCGCCCGGATAATCGCGGCGATGAATCCGGGCTTCGAATGGCTCGAGGTCGAGTCGCTGGACCTCGAAGGGCAGGGCGTGGCGCACCGCGCGCCGGAACCGGGCGCCGAGGGCGCGGGAAAGGTCGTCTTCATCGAAGGCGCGCTGCCCGGCGAGCGCGTGCAGGTGCAGGTCGCGCGCAAGAAGAACCAGTGGGAGCAGGGCCAGGTCTCGGCCATCGCGCGCGAGAGTGCCCAGCGCGTGAAGCCGGCCTGCCCGCACTTCGGCCTGCACGCCGGCGCCTGCGGCGGCTGCAAGATGCAGCACCTGCACCTGGCCGCGCAGGTGGCTGTCAAGCAGCGTGTGCTGGAAGACGCGTTGTGGCACCTGGCCAAGGTGAAGCCCGAGCAGATGCTGCCGCCGATCGCCGGGCCGGGGTGGGGCTATCGCTATCGCGCGCGGCTGTCGGTGCGGTACGTGGCCAAGAAGGGCACGGTGCTGGTGGGCTTTCACGAGCGCAAGTCGCGCTACGTGGCCGACATGACCAGCTGCGCGGTGCTGCCGCCGAAAGTGAGCGCGCTGCTGCCCGCGCTGCGCGCGCTGATCGGCGGCATGTCGCAGCGTGAACGCCTGCCGCAGATCGAGCTGGCCGCCGGGGACGACCAGGTGGTGCTGGTGCTGCGCCACCTGGAGCCGCTGGCCGAGGCCGACCGCCGGCGCCTGGCGGCATTCGCCGAGGTGCACGGCGTGCACTGGTGGCTGCAGCCCGGCGGGCCCGACACCGTCGAGCCGCTGGTGCCAGCCCGAGCGGAGCCTTGGTACGCCTTGCCCGAGTTCGGCGTGACGATGCCGTTCAAGCCGACCGACTTCACCCAGGTCAACCCGCACATCAACCGCGTGCTCGTGAGCC
Source organism: Rubrivivax sp. (assembly GCA_016788525.1). Lineage (GTDB taxonomy): Bacteria > Pseudomonadota > Gammaproteobacteria > Burkholderiales > Burkholderiaceae_C > Rubrivivax. The sequence goes on along the minus strand of JAEUPD010000166.1, from coordinate 37,087 downwards.
GCGCGCTGCGCCTGCTGGACCTGCGGCCCGGGGAGCCGGCGCTCGACTGGTTCTGCGGCCTGGGCAACTTCACGCTGCCGATGGCGGCCACCGGCGCCAGCGTGCTGGGCGTGGAGGGCAGCAACACCCTCGTGGAGCGCGCCCGCGCCAACGCACGCTTGAACGGCCTGGCCGGGCGTGCCCGCTTCGAGGCGGCCAACCTGTTCGAGATCGACGCGCAGCGGCTGCAGGTCTTCGGCACCGCCACGCGGTGGCTGGTCGACCCGCCGCGGGAAGGCGCCTTCGCGCTGGCCAAGGCGCTTGCCGAGGCTGCCGCCGGCAGCGCCACGTGGCAGCCGCCGCTTCGCATCGTCTACGTCAGCTGCAACCCCGCAACCCTGGCGCGCGATGCCGGCCTGCTGGTCCATCAGGCGGGCTACCGCTGCCAGATGGCGGGCGTGGTGAACATGTTCCCCCACACCGCCCATGTCGAGAGCATCGCGGTCTTCGACCGCGACCCCGCGATGCCGGCGCAGGCTGCGCCGGCGGCTTGAGCGCGTCTGAGGCCGCGGCGTCGGGCGCACCCGTCGCCAATCAGCATCCGCGACTGCCGCCGTCGCCGCGGTTTCCTCGGCCCGGAAAGGCAAACGGGGCCGGAAGGCCCCGTTGCATGACAGTGTCGGACGGCTGAGGCCGCTTCTCAGTCGTCGCCGCCGGCAATGCCAAGGATCGCCAGCAGGCTCTGGAACACGTTGTAGATGCTGAGGTAGACGCCCAGCGTGGCGGTGATGTAGTTCGTCTCTTCGCCGTCGGCCACGCGCTTCAGGTCGTACAGGATGAAAAACGAGAACACCGCGATCGCGACCACCGCGATGGTGATCATCAGCGCGCTGCTTTGCAGGAACACGTTGGCGATGGCTGCCACGAACACCAGCACGACCCCGATGAACATGAACTTGGCCATGCCCGACAGGTCGCGCTTGACGACGCTGGAAAGCGTGGCCATGCCGAAGAAGATGAGACCGGTGCCGGCAAACGCGGTCATCACCAGGCTGGCGCCGTTGCTCATGCCGAGCACCACGCCCAGCAGGCGCGACAGCATCACGCCCATGAAGAACGTGAAGCCCAGCAGGATGGGTACCCCGGCGGCGGAGTTCTTGAACTTCTCGATGGCGAACATGAAGCCGAACGCGCCGGCCAGGAAGACCATGAGCCCGATGCCCGGGCCCATGGCGCGCGCGAGGCCGGTCTGCACGCCGATCCAGGCGCCCAGAACTGTCGGCACCATCGACAGCGCCAGCAGCCAGTAGGTGTTGCGCAGGACGCGGTTGCGTTCGGCGGCCGTGGTGGCCAGCGAGCCGTAAGTGCTTTGCAGGGTCTGATCCATGACACCTCCTTCGGTGAAGACCGGGTCGCACCCCAGGAGCTTCCCGAGGGCACGACATGACGGCCGATTGTAGTGAAGCCGCCGATGCTGCGTGGGGTCGATGTCCCCAGGGCCACTGGCGACATCGACCCGCCGCACGGTATCGTCCGCGGCCATGAAGACCAAGCCCTTTCTCACCCTGGAAGACACCCGCAGCATTGCCGCCGCCGCCGAGGCGGAGGCGCAGCGCAACGGCTGGGCGGTGACGATCGCCATCGCCGACGATGGGGGCCACCTGCTGTGGCTGCAGCGGCTGGACGGCGCGCCGCCCATCTCCGCCCATATCGCGCCGGCCAAGGCGCGCACCGCCGCCGTAGGCCGGCGCGAGAGTCGTGTCTACGAGGAGATGATCAACCAGGGTCGGGTGTCGTTCCTGAGCGCGCCGACGCTGGAAGGCATGCTGGAAGGCGGGCTGCCGATCATGCACGGCGGCCAGTGTCTGGGCGCCGTGGGCGTCAGCGGCGTGAAGTCGGCCGAAGACGCGCAGATCGCGCGTGCCGGCATCGCAGCGCTGGGCGCCGGGGGCTGACCGCAGCCCGGCCCGCGGCGGGCGGGCACGGCGAGTGCGGCGCCTCAGGCGTGCCGCGAATCCGCCGGCTTCGCGCCGGCGGGGCTGCGGGCGGCCCGGTCGTGGCGCTCGGCCTCGAGGCTCAGCGTGCGCACCCTGGCCAGGTGCTCGGCGTCGGTTCGACCGGTGGCGATGAGTTCACGCACCTCGGCCTTGCGCCGCTCGGCCCACAGGCGGTGCACGACCACCTCGAGGTCGCCGAACGGCTGCTGCTCCTCCTGCGCCGCGGCGTCCACCTGAGGGCGCAGCGCCGCCTCCCAGGGCTGCCCCTGCGCGGCTTCGGCCAGCGCGGCCCAGGTCTGGGCGCCATGTTCGGTGATCTGCTGCTCCAGCCAGGCCACGGCCTGCCCGTGCGTGCCTCCCAGGTCATGCAGCAGCTGGTGGTCTTCGGCGCTCAGGCGGTCCCACCAGTCGCTGTGCAGCAGCAGCAGCCGCACCGCAAGGTCGGCGTTGCCCGCCGGTGCGCGGCGCAGCGGCATCCGCACCGGGGCAGGGCGCAGGTGTGGCGCCGGACCGCGCTCGCGCGGCCTTGCGGCCGCGTCGGTGCCCCACAGGCTCGCGAGGTCTTCCGCGGCCAGCCGGCCGGCTGCCGCCAGGTCGGCGAACACCTGCCGCTTCAAGGCCCCGTCGGGCAGTGCCTGCCAAAGCGGCCGGGCCTGGGCGAGCAGTCGCGCGCGGCCCTCGGCCGTGTCGAGGTCCTGGCCCTCGCCAGCAAGCTCGAGCAATTGCCTGGAAAGCGGCACGGCCGCGGCCACCGCGCTGCGGAACGCCTCGGCGCCCAATTCGCGCACGTAGCTGTCGGGGTCGTGCTCCGGCGGCAGGAAGAGGAACTTGACACTGCGCAGGTCGGTGGCGTGCGGCAGCGCGGCTTCCAGCGCGCGTGCGGCGGCGCGCCGGCCGGCCGCGTCGCCGTCGAAGCTGAACACCACCGCGTCGGTGAAGCGGAACAGCTTGTGCACATGGTCGGCCGTGCACGCCGTGCCCAGCGTGGCCACGGCGTTGGCGAAGCCGTGCTGCGCGAGTGCCACGACATCCATGTAGCCCTCGACCACCAGCGCGTAGCCATGCTCGCGCAGTGCCTGGCGCGCCTCGTACAGCCCATACAGCTCGCGCCCCTTGCTGAACAGCGGCGTCTCGGGCGAGTTGATGTACTTGGGCTTGCTGTCGTCGAGCACACGGCCGCCGAAACCGATGACCTCGCCTGCGACGCTGCGGATGGGGAACATCACGCGGTGGCGGAACCAGTCGTAGCGGCCGCGTTCCGTGCGTTCGCCGCGCGCGAGGTGGTCGGGGGCCCCTGTCGCTTCTGTCGCTTCTGTCGCTTCTGTCGCCTCCATGGCCACCGCGGCGTCGGCGCTGTCAGAGTTTCCGGCGCCCGGATTGCCGCCGCCCGCCTCGCCGCCGTCGGCCTCGCGGGCGCGAACGAGGCCGGCCTCTTCCAGGCGCGGGTCGTCGTACTGCCCGAAAACACCAGCCAGCGTGCGCCAGCCCGGCGGCGCATAGCCCAGGCCGAAGCGCGCGGCGATCGCGCCGGTGAGCCCGCGGCGCTTGAGGTACTCGATGGCGCGCGGGCTGGCCTTCAGCTGTGCGCGGTAGAACTCGGCGGCGCGCTGCAGCAGCTCGGCCAGGCTCAGGCGGCGCTGGCGCAGCGTCTCGCGCCGTTCGCGCTCCTCGGGGCTGACCTGCTCCTCGGGCACGGCGAGGCCGGCGCGCTGCGCCAGGTCACGCACGGCCTCGATGAAGCTGAGCCCCAGGTGGTCGGTGAGAAAGCGGATGGCGTCGCCGCCGGCGCCGCAGCCGAAGCAGTAGTAGAAGCCCTTGCCCGGGTTGACCGAGAAGCTCGGGCTGCGCTCGGCGTGGAAGGGGCACAGCCCCATCAGGTTGATGCCGCTGCGCTTGAGCTCGACATGGCGAGAGACCACCTCGACCAGGTCGGTGCGTGCGAGCAGCTCTTGCAGGAAGCCCTGTGGGATCACCGCGACAGTGTAGGGCGCGGTCCTCCCGGGCCGCTTCGTCCGAGGTCCAGCCGCCGCCCCGCTTGCGCGGTACCGCCGCGGCCCGAACCCGGCGCGGCGGCGGCAGCGGCAGCGCCGGCGCTCAGGTGGCGCTGGCCGGCCGCTGCGCCTCGGTTCCGGGCGCCGGGGCGGCCGCCTGCGCCAGGGCGAACATGCCGCGGTACTCGCGCACCCAGCGCGCCACTTCCTCGGCGCGCATCGGCGTGGCGATGCCGTTGCCCTGGCCGATGTCGCAGCCCAGCTCCAGCAGCGCCCGCGCCTGCGCCGGCGACTCCACGCCTTCGGCCACCACGCTGCAGTTGAAGGTGCGCGCCAGGCCGACGACGCCCTCGACGATGGCGCGGTCGTGCGCATCGACCAGCATGTGGTGCACGAAGCTGCGGTCGATCTTCAGCACGTCCACCGGAAGGCGTTTCAGATAGGTGAGCGTCGAGTAGCCGGTGCCGAAGTCGTCCAGCGCGAAGCGCACGCCCATCGCCTGGCAGCGCGCCATCAGCTGCGAAGTGGCCTCGATGTCGGCGTGCGCGGCGCTCTCCAGCATCTCCAGTTCGAGGTGCCGCGCCAGCGGCTCGCTGCGCCGCGCCAGCAGCGCGGACAAACGCTGCGCGAAGTCGGGTTCCTGCAGGTGGCGCGCGGAGATGTTGACGCTGACCGACAGCCCCAGGCCCGCGCGATGCCACTGCACGAGGTGGTCCAGTGCCTGCGACAGCACCCAGTCGCCCACGCGCGAGGACAGCCCCGTGTTCTCGATCAGTGGCAGGAACTGCAGTGGGGCGATCAAGCCCTGCTGCGGGTGTTCCCAGCGCAGCAGCGCCTCCAGCCCCAGCACGCGCCCGGTGCGCATGTCGACCTTGGGCTGGTAGAAGAGCACGAACTCGTGCAGGTCCAGCGCCTCCTGCACGCGGCCGATGGCCATCACGCGTTCTTCGGTGCGGCGCCGGTTTTCGGGGTCGAAGAACAGGTAGCCATTGCGGCCGGCCTGCTTGGCGCCGTACATCGCGTTGTCGGCGTGGCGCAGCAGCGTGTCGGCATCGCTGCGGTCGATGGGGTAGATGGTCGCGCCCATGCTCGCGCTGACCTGGACCGGATCGGCGTCAGGGTCGACGACATACGGCTGGGCCACCACGCGCAGCACGCGCTCCACCGCCAGCCGCGCCTCTTCCAGCGTGCCCGCGCGCAGCAGCAGCACGAACTCGTCGCCGCCCAGGCGCGCGGCCGCGTCGGCCCAGTTGACGCGGCTGCGCAAGGCGCTGCGCAGTCGCGCGGCCAGCTCCACCAGCAGCCGGTCGCCAGCGGCGTGGCCGTGGCGGTCGTTGACCGGCTTGAAGTGGTCGATGTCGAGGTAGCACACGATGAGCAGGTAGCCGTCGCGATCGGTGGCCTGCATCGCCTCGACCAGCAGCTGCGACAGGCGGGTGCGGTTGGGCAGCCGCGTCAGCTCGTCGAAGTGGGCCTGGCGCTCGAGCTGCTCGCGCTGCTGGCGCTGCGCGGTGATGTCGGCGATGACCACCACGTGGTAGTCCGGCCGCCCGCTGGCGTCGGTGACCGCGGAGATGGTGGTCTGCAGCGTCACGGGCTCGCCGTCGGCGCGGCGGTCGTTCAGCTCACCGCGCCAGCGGCCCTCGCTGCGCAGGGCGGCCCACATCGCGGCGCGCTGCTCGCGCGCCTGCGGGTCGGCCGGGTCGGGGCGCAAGAGGCTCGGCACGCGGCCCAGCATCGCCTCGCGCGTGGTGCCCAGGATCTCGCCGAAGGCCGGGTTGACGTCCAGCGTGCGCATGTCCGCGTCGATCACCAGCAACCCCTCGTGCAGGTGCTGGAACAAGGTGAGCGACATGCGCTGGCGCTCCTGCGCCTGGTGGCGTTCGTGAATGTCGGCCAGCGTGACGAGGACGCGCGTGGGCCGGTCGGTGCCGTCGCGCTCGGTGACCAGCAACGTGGCGTCGAACCAGCGCCAGTCGCGGCCATCGGGCAGCCGAAGCTCGACCTGACGCCGCCCGCTGGCGCCGCTGCGCACGGCCTCGACGGCGGCGCGCAGCGCCGCCTGGTCGTCGGGGTGGGCTTGCGCCATCCAGGCTTCAGGCTTCCAGCGCCGCGCGGCTTCACGCGTGATGGCGTGCCAGGCGGCCGAGGCGAAGCCGCTGCCCAGCGTGAGGTCCCAGTCGGCGACGCCGATGCGCGAGCCATCCAGCGCCCACTCCCAGCGCTGCGCCTTGCCGGCCCAGCCCACGGCGGCGGCGTGGGCGCCGAGCAGGGCGGCGATGTTTGCGGCGCCCCACACCAGCAAGGCGGCGCCGAACTCGATGCGCTGGCCCTCGTCCAGCGGCATGTCGCGCAGGGCCGTCGCGGCGATCAGCATGCCCAGCAGCGCGGCGACGGCGCCCAGCGTGTGGTGGCCGCGCAGCGCAAGCCCGGCCACCAGCAGCGGCAGGGCGAGCGCCGACAGCAGCTGCAGCGCTTGGCCAAGCTGAGGCAGCGCCCAGAGGCCCGCCAGCACCACCGCGACGCTCAGCAAGGCAGTCAGGCCCTCGCGCCAGTCTGCCTGCGGCTGCAGCGTGGCGAGCACCCGGCGATCCGTCGCCAGCCCCGCCGAAACGCCGAGCAGCATGCCGACGACCAGGATTCCCCAGCCGGCCACCCCGCTGCGCCACCAGAGGTCCTGGTGAGCCGACGCCACCCAGGCGCTCAGCACCAGGCACGGCGCAGCGGCGGCCAGCGGCACCACCAGCACCAGCGCGGCGACGTCGCGCGGCCGGTCGAGGCGGGCATCAAACATGAACAGGCGCAGCAGCCGCACGGCGATGAGCACGGTGGCGCCAACGGCGGCCAGCGCGCCCAGCGAAGAGGCGATGCCGTGCATGCCGCCGAGCATCGCCAGCAGCAGGCCAACCAGCGTGGCCACCAGCTCGGCCCAGCCGAAGCGCAGCGCCATGGACAGCGCCAACCCCGTGGGCAACGCCACCCAGCTCCACGGCTCGGCCGGTGGCCACGAAAGCGCGCCGGCGTAGGCCAGGGCCACCGAGGCCAGCGCCACCGTCAGCCAGCGCAGCGGCGCCATCGACCCGGCCAGCCGGGGCGAGAGCGAGGCGCGTGGCGTGTTCACGTCGCGCACCGGCCCGGACAAGCTCCGCGGCGGACCCACGGCACGCCGTGGGCGACCTGGGCCGGGCGCGCGTTCAGGCGGCCCCCGGCGGTACGTAGCCGGCGGGCTTCTCGGCGCCCTCGCCGAAGAAGAACTGCTCCATCTGGCGGGCCAGGTACTGGCGCGCACGCGCGTCGGCCAGGTTCAGGCGGTTCTCGTTGACCAGCATCGTCTGGTGGCGCTTCCACATCTCGAACGCCTCCTTGCTGACGTTGTCATAGATGCGCTTGCCCAGCTCGCCCGGGTAGGGCGCGAACGAGAGGCCCTCGGCCTCCTTCTTCAGATGGATGCAGTTCACCATGCGGGCCATTGCGGGCTACTCCGTTCGGGCCGCCGGGGCCCCTTCGATTGGCTGAAAGCGTGACGGGTGCGCGGCGCGCGGCCGGCACCCGGCTAGACGAGTCTCTTGACCAGCACCTGCGAGCGCCGGTCCCAGTTGTATTTTCGCTTGCGTGCCTCGGGCAGCCAGTCCGGGTCGACCTGCACGAAGCCGCGCTTGATGAACCAATGCATGGTTCGGGTGGTCAGCACGAAGAGGCTGGCCAGCCCCAGGCCACGGGCGCGCTGTTCCACGCGCTTGAGCAGCCGCTCGCCGTCGCCCTGGCCCTGCGACAGCGGGCTCACGGTGAGCGCGGCCATCTCGGCGGTGTGGGCTTCGGGGTAGGGGTGCAAAGCCGCGCAGCCGAAGATGATGCCGTCGTGTTCGATGACGGTGTAGGTGCCGATCTCGCGCTCGATCTCGGTGCGCTCGCGGCGCACCAGGGTGCCGTCGCGCTCGAACGGCTCGATCAGCTGCAGGATGCCGCCCACGTCGTCGGAGGTGGCCTCGCGCAGGCTTTCGAGCTTCTCGTCCACCACCATGGTGCCCACGCCGTCGTGCGTGAAGCACTCGAGCAGCAGCGCGCCGTCGGTGGCAAAGGGCAGGATGTGCGAGCGCTCGACGCCGCCTTCGCAGGCGCGCACGCAGTAGCCGAGGTAGTGTGCGAGGTCGGTGGGCGCAGTGGCGGCAGGCAGCTGCGCCAGCAGCCGGCGCGCGTCGGCGAGCACGAGCTCGGTGTCGATCGGGCTCTCGAGGTCGTCCAGGCGCTCGCGGATGCCCGGGATCTCGGTCATGAACAGCAGCTTGTCGGCCTGCAGCGCAATGGCGGTGGCGGTGGCCACGTCTTCCATCGTCAGGTTGAACGCCTCGCCGGTGGGCGAGAAGCCGAACGGCGACAGCAGCACGATGGCGCCGTTCTCGATGGCGCGCTGGATGGCGGCGCCGTCGACGCGGCGCACCAGGCCGCTGTGCATCATGTCGACGCCATCGACGATGCCCACCGGACGCGCGGTGAGGAAGTTGCCCGACACCACGCGCACCGTGGCGTTGGCCATCGGCGTGTTGGGCAGGCCCTGCGAGAACGCCGCCTCGATCTCGAAGCGCAGCTGGCCGGCGGCCTCCTGCGCCGCATCAAGCGCCACGGCGTCGGTGATGCGAACGCCCTTGTGGTACCGCGAGGCATGCCCCTTGGCCGCCAGTTGTTCGCTGACCTGCGGCCGGAAGCCGTGCACGAGCACGATCTTCAGCCCCATGGCGTGCAGGATGGCGAGGTCCTGCACGAAGACCTCGAGCTTGCCGGCGGCGATGGCCTCGCCGGCCAGCGCCACCACGAAGGTCTTGCCGCGGTACATGTGGATGTACGGCGCGACGGCGCGGAACCAGGGGACGAAGGTGTGGGGAAAGACGAGGCTCATCGCGGGCATGGCCCTCGGGGCGGGATGTGGCGCACGCCGCGGGGCCGGGGCATTGTGCCCGAGGGGTCCCGCCGTGGGCCCCGGCCCAAGGCGCATTCGGCGCGCTCGGCCGGACCGGGTGGCGCGCAAGTGCGCGCTGGCCGACAGGTTCAATGGCCCTTGACCGGGCGACTCGTGCGCAACAGCATGGCCGTCCCACGATTTCACCGCCGCCGCGCGCGGCCAGGAGAGCGCCATGAAAGAGTACGCCGACGTCTACAAGACCCCGGGCGCCTTCAGCTGGACCGAGCTGATGACCACCGACCCGCAAGCTGCCAGTGCCTTCTACGGCAAGCTGTTTGGCTGGGGGTTCGACGAAATGAACATGAGCGCCGAGATGGGCGTGTACCGTGTGGCCAAGGTCGGCGACACCGCCGTCGGCGGCATCATGAAGACGCCGGCGCCGGCCGCCGGCATGCCACCGATGTGGTGCGCCTACGTGACAGTGGCCGACATCGAGGCCACGCTGAAGCAGGCCACGGCACTGGGCGGCAAGGTGGTGGCGCCCGTGATGGAGGTGCCCAACGTGGGCCGCTTCGCGGTGGTGGCCGACCCGCAGGGCGCCACCATCAACGTCATGCAGTACAGCATGCCGGGCTGAGCGAGTCACGCCACCGGAGCGGGTGGCGTCGAGCGGTGCGGCCTGGGCGGCTCCGGGCGGCCGGGCGGGGCGCCGGGATAATCCGCGCCCCGTGTCCGACGCGCCTGCCGCCCGGCGCGAGCCTGCGAGTCGCGGCACACGCCATGTGCGCCCCGCGACGCCGGTCCCGCGCATCACCTACCCCGAATCGCTGCCCGTCTCGGCGCGGCGGGCCGAGATTTCGCGGGCGCTTCGCGAGCACGCGGTGATCGTCGTCAGTGGCGAGACGGGATCGGGCAAGACCACCCAACTGCCGAAGATCGCGCTGGAGCTCGGTCGTGGGCTGGGCGCCGGCGGCCGCGGGCTCATCGGCCACACGCAGCCGCGGCGCATCGCGGCGGCCAGCGTCGCCAAGCGCATCGCCGAGGAGCTGAACACGCCGCTGGGCGAGGTGGTGGGCTTCAAGGTGCGTTTCCAAGATCGCCTGCAGCCCGGCGCCAGCGTCAAGCTGATGACCGACGGCATCCTGCTGGCCGAGACGCAGGGCGACCCCGAGCTGCGCGCCTACGACACGCTGATCATCGACGAGGCGCACGAGCGCAGCCTGAACATCGATTTCCTGCTCGGCTACCTGCGCCAGCTGCTGCCGCGGCGACCTGACCTCAAGGTCATCGTCACCTCGGCCACCATCGACGCCGAGCGCTTCGCGCAACACTTCGCCAGCGCGCGCGGGCCGGCGCCGGTGATCGCCGTGAGCGGGCGCCTCTATCCGGTGGAACAGCGCTGGCGGCCCTTCGAGGAAAGCCGCGACCTCGGCCCAGACGACGCAGTGGCCGCGGCGGTGGACGAACTGTGGCGTGGCCCGCAGGCCGGCGGCGACATCCTCGTCTTCCTGCCCGGGGAGCGTGAGATTCGCGACTGTGCCGATCACCTGCGGCGGCACCTGGCGCAGGCCCAGCGCACCGGGCCGGCCGGTGCGGGTGGCCCGCCGGCGGAGATCCTGCCGCTCTTCGCGCGGCTGTCGCAGGCCGAGCAGGACCGTGTGTTCGCGCCCAGCCACGGGCGGCGCATCGTGCTGGCCACCAACGTCGCCGAGACCTCGCTCACGGTGCCGGGCATCCGCTACGTCATCGACCCGGGGCTGGCCCGCATCAAGCGCTACAGCTACCGCAGCAAGGTCGAGCAGTTGCAGGTCGAGGCCATCAGCCAGGCGGCGGCCAGCCAGCGCGCCGGCCGCTGCGGGCGGGTCGCCGACGGCATCTGCATCCGGCTGTACGACGAGCGGGACTTCGCCGCCCGGCCGCGCTTCACCGACCCGGAGATCCTGCGCAGCTCGCTGGCCGGCGTCATCCTGCGCATGAAGGCACTGCACCTGGGGCGCGTGGAGGACTTTCCGTTCCTCGAGGCGCCACCGAGGAAGGCCATCGCCGACGGCTATGCGCTGCTGGCCGAGCTTGGCGCGGTCGACGAGGACAACGAGCTCACCGACACCGGGCGCGAACTCGCACGGCTGCCGCTGGACCCGCGCGTGGGCCGCATGATCCTCGCGGCGCGCGAGCGCGACGCGCTCACCGAGGTGCTGGTGATCGCCGCGGCGCTGAGCGTGCAGGATGTGCGCGACCGGCCGCTGGAGCAGCAGCAGGCCGCCGACCAGCGGCACAAGCCCTTCGACGACGAGAAGAGCGAATTCATGGGCACGCTGGCGCTGTGGCGCTGGATCGAGGCCGGCCGCGGCGTGCACGGCCATGCCCTCGCCGGAGAGAAAGCGCAGCAGGTCGACCAGCACAAGCTGTCCAATCGGCAGCAGGAGCAACGCCTGCGCGAGCACTTCATCAGCCCGCGCCGCGTGCGCGAGTGGCGCGACGTGCACGCGCAGCTGCACACCGTGGTGGCCGAGCAGGGCTGGCGGCTCAACGGCGCCCCGGCCACCTACGAGCAGGTGCACCTGTCGCTGCTGGCAGGACTGCTCGGCAACATCGGGTGCAAGGCCGACGACGACGACTGGTACCTCGGGGCGCGAGGCATCAAGTTCTGGCGCCACCCGGGGGCGAACCTGGCGCGCAAGCCTGGGCGCTGGATCGTCGCCGCCGAGCTGGTGGAGACCACGCGCCTGTTCGGCCGCGGCATCGCGGCCATCGAACCGCAATGGATCCCGCCGCTGGCGGGGCACCTGCTGAAGAAGCAGCTGCTCGACCCGCACTGGGAGAAGAAGGCCGCCGAGGTGGTGGCGCTGGAGCGTGCGACGCTTTACGGCATCGTCATCTACAGCAACCGCCGCGTGAACTATGCCAACGTGGACACGGCCGGGGCGCGCGAGGTGTTCATCCGCGAGGCCCTGGTGGCCTCGCTCACCGAGCCCGAGGTCTGGGAGGCCCGGTACCCCTTCCTTGCACACAACCGCCGCATGCTGCGCGAGGTGCAGGAGCTGGAACACAAGGCGCGGCGCCAGGACGTGCTGGTCGACGAGGCGCTGATCCACGCCTTCTACGACGCCAAGCTGCCGCCCGACGTGGTGGGCGGCGCGACCTTCGAACGCTGGTACCGCGAGGCCAGCCGCCGCGAGCCCAGGCTGCTGCAACTGACGCGCGACGAGCTGATGCGGCACGAGGCGGCTGGCGTCACCACCGAGGCCTATCCCAAGCAGATCCGCCTGGGCGGCATCGACTGTGCGGCGAGCTACCTGCACGAGCCGGGCGACGCGCGCGATGGCCTGACGGTCACCGTGCCGATCTACGCACTCAACCAGGTGAACGAGGAACGATGCGAGTGGCTTGTGCCGGGCATGCTGGCCGCCAAGGTGCAGGCCCTGGTGAAGAGCCTGCCGCAGAAGCCGCGGGCCCGGCTGGTGCCGCTGCCGGAGTTTGCCGAGGCCTTCGCGCGGGGCGTCGCCTTTGCCGAGGGCAGCCTGGTCGAGGCATTGCTGAGGGCGGTGCGCGAGCGCGCCCAACTCCCCGTCCAGCGCGCGGACTTCAAGATCGAGCAGCTCGGCGCCCACCTGTTCATGAACCTTGCCGTCGTGGACGAGCACGGGCGCCAACTCGGCATGGGGCGCGACTTGGCGGCGCTGAAGGCGCAGTGGGGGGCGCAGGCGCGCAGCGCGTTCCAGGCGCTGGCTGCGTTGAAGCGTGCCGATGCTGCCGGCCCCGCGGCAGCGGCGCGGCTGCCGGGGGCCGAGGCCGATCGGGCGGCGGCCGGCGACGAAGGGCGCCGCGGTTCCGTGCGGCCGCAGGGGGGCGTCCAAGCCGCGGGCGCTGCGCAGTCTGCGCCGGCACGGCCCGTCGTCGAGGCAGCTCCTGCCGTGGGCGCTGTGCCGCCCGCCCGGCACACTGCGTGGACCTTTGGCGAACTGCCCGAGTTGATGGAGGTGCGCCGCGACTCGCAGGTGCTGGTGGGCTTCCCGGCGCTGGTCGATGAGGGCGATGCTGTGAGTGTCGAGGTGTTCGACGAGCCCGAGGTCGCGGCCCAGCGGCACCGCGCCGGACTGCGACGGCTCTTCGCGCTGCAGTTGCGCGAGCCGCTGAAGCAGTTGGACAAGGGCCTTCCCGGGTGGCAGGGCATCGTCGCTGCCTTCATGCCGCTGGGTACTGCCGAGGAACTGCGTGAGCAGGTCATTGCCGTCGCGCTGGACCGCGCGTTCCTGGCCCCGCCGCTGCCCGAAGACGCCGAGTCCTTCCGGCGCCGGCTGGAAGAAGGCCGCGCGCGGCTGGTGCTCATCGCGCAGGAGGTTGCGCGGCAGGCGCAGGCGGTGCTGGCCGAGCACGCGCTGGCGTTGCGCAAGCTGCGCGACTCGCGGGCCCCGCGCGAGGTGGCTGACGATGTGACGGCACAGCTGCTGCGGCTGGTGCCCAGGCGCTTCCTGGTCGCGACGCCCTGGGTCCAGCTGCAGCACCTGCCGCGCTACCTGAAAGCCGTGGTCATGCGGCTGGACAAGCTGCGCGCCGACCCGGCGCGCGACGCGGCCCGGCTGGCGGAGGTGCGCCCGTTGGAGCAGCGCTGGTTGCGCCGGCAGGCGGAGCTGCGTGGAACGGCGCACACCCGGCTCGACGAGTACCGCTGGCTGCTGGAAGAGCTGCGCGTGAGCCTGTTCGCCCAGGAGCTGCGCACGCCCCAGCCGGTGAGCGCCAAGCGCCTGGAGAAGGTGTGGGCCCAGATCGAAGCATGAGGCTGCCGCCTGCCGCGGATTGATTTATCGCAAATGACAATGATTCGCAATTGCGGTAGACTGCCCCGCATTGCCACTCCCCCCTCAGTGTCAGTTGCCATGCGAACCAGCCACAACACCCTCGCGAACCGCCTTGCCACCCTGGCCACCCTGGGGGCGACCCTGCTGCTGGCCGCCTCGCAGGCGGCAGCCCAGGAGCGGGTGGTCAACCTGTACTCGGCGCGCCACTACCAGACCGACGAGGCGCTGTATGCCAACTTCACGCGCGCCACCGGCATCCGCATCAACCGGGTCGAGGCAGACGACGCGGGCATCCTGGCGCGCCTGAAGGCAGAGGGCGCAGCCAGCCCGGCCGACGTGATCCTGCTCGTCGACGCCGCCAGGCTGTGGCGCGGCGAACAGGACGGGCTGTTCCAGCCGCTGAAGTCCGAGGTGGTCAGCAAGCGCATCCCGCCCGCCCTGCGTGGCGCGGACGCCGGGCAGGGCCCGCAGTGGGTGGGCGTGTCCACGCGCGCCCGGGTCATCGTCTACGACAAGACCCAGCTGAAGGCGGCAGACGTGGACAGCTACGAGAAGCTGGCATCGCCGGCGCTCAAGGGCAAGGTGTGCATCCGCTCGGGCTCGCACCCGTACAACCTCAGCCTGTTCGGCTCGGTGCTCGAGCGACGTGGAAGCACGCAGACGCAGGCCTGGCTCCAGGGCGTGGCTGGCAACCTGGCCCGGGCCCCGAAGGGCGGCGACACCGACCAGATCCGCGCGGTGGCCGCCGGTGAGTGCGCGGTGGCCGTGACCAACACCTACTACTTCGCGCGTTTGATGCGTAGCGCGGCGGCGGCTGACCGCGACCTGGTCGCCAAAGTGGGCATGGTCTTCCCCGACCAGGCCGGCGCCGGCACCCACGTCAACATCTCCGGCGCTGGCGTGGCGCGCAGCGCGAAGAACCGTGAAGCGGCGGTGGCGTTCATCGAGTACCTGACGAGCGACGACGCCCAGCGCCTGCTGGCGGACGGCAACAACGAGTACCCGGCCGTGCCCGGCGTGCGCACGGACAACCCGGCGTTGGCGGCCTTGGGCACCTTCAAGGCCGAGACGGTGCCGATCGCCAAGGTGGGCGCAGCGGCTGCGCAGGTTCAGCAGATGCTCGATCGCGTGGGCTTCAAGTAGGAGGCCTCGGGTTCCCCTCGTCTGCCTCGGATTTCTCACCCCCCACGCTCAGACCGCGGGCGAGCTGCTTCGAGAGGGGCCGCCCGAAGGGTGGCTCCTCCTAGAATTCCACCCCTCCGCGCCGTGGCCGCCTGCCCGGCAATCTGATGGGCCGGGGCCGGGCCGGCCCCATGGGCCGAACGGGCCGGATGTTCCGCCGCGCCGCTGCCGGCGCCGAGATCTTGGCCAGGAGGGGTGCATGGCCGTGGGTGGTGTCTGGCGCTGGCTGTTGCGTGCCGTGGTGTACGTGCCGGCGGCCGGGCTGCTGCCTGCGCCGCTGCCCGCACAGACCGTGAGGGCGGCTGCCGCCCCATCTGCAGCCTCCACTGCAGCCTCTACTGCCGCCTCCGCCGCCGCCGGCGCTTCGGCGCCGGCCGGCGCCCCGGGTCCGCGAGCTGCCGCGCCCGAAAGCGCCCGGGCCGCATCCGAAGCGGCGATGCAGCGCGCCCAGCGCGCTGCCGATTCGCCGTTGCGCGCCATCCTCGAAGCCTCCAAGGTGCGCCGGCGCATCGAGCCCGAGCCGACCGGCGAAGCCGAGCCGCCAGCAAGGCGACCGGCCGCGCCGCGCGGCGCCCCGGCCGAGGCGGTGCGCGCGGAAACGCGGGCCGCGGCGCCCCCGCTGCCGGTGCCCGTGCGAAACGCGGTGCCGCCACCCGGTGGGGCGCGCGAAGGCGACGTGGTCACCGTGCGCACGCTGCAGGCTGAAGTGCCGGCGCGCAGCGCCGGCATCGACATGACGCCGCTGGCGCCGCTGTCGCGCGGCGCGGCCCCGGTGCCTGCCGCGGCGGACCTGCCACGGGTGCCATCGCTGCCCGACGCGCCGGCGGTGCTGCCGCGCGCAGGCCCCGCCGCGGCGCCGCACTTGCTGCGCATGGTCGAGCCGGAAGTCGGTCCGAGGCTGATCGAGCAGCTCGCGCGCCCCGAGGTGTCCGTGCAGTTCGTGATACAGGCCGATGGTTCGGTCGATGCCGTGCAGGTGCTTCCGCCGGTGCCGCGGCAGATCGTGCCGCTCATCGTGAGCGCCGTGGAGCAGTGGCGCTACAGCCCGCAGCCCGCGCCGCGGCCGCACCGCGTGCAGCTGGTCTTCAAGTCGGACTGAGCTCCGGCCGGTGCGGGTCGGACGCGAGGCTGAGCGCGCCCGCCCTGGAGCGGCTCAGGCCTCGAACAGGGCCAGTGCGCGGTCCATGCCGCCTTGGGTGATCGACAGCATTGCCTGTTCGCGCACCGCGGGCTTGGAGTGATAGGCGATGGACAGGCCGGCCACCTGCATCATCGGCAGGTCGTTGGCGCCGTCGCCCACGGCGATGGCCTGCGCGGCGGGAATGCCCATCAGCTCGCACACCTCGAGCAGCACGCGCTTCTTCTCCGCGCCGTCGACGATCTCGCCCCAGGGGCGTTCCAGCAGCAGGCCGGTGAGCCGGCCGTTCACCACCTCGAGCATGTTGGCGCGCGCGAAGTCCAGCTTCAGCCGCTCGCGCACACGTTCGCTGAAGTAGGTGAAGCCGCCGGAGATGAGCAGCGTCTTCAGCCCGGCCTGCTGGCACGCCTGCACGAAGGTCTCGACACCGGGGTTCAGCCGCAGCTTGTTGGCGTAGACCTGGGCCAGTGCGCTCTCGGGCACGCCCTGCAGCAGCGCCAGGCGGCGGCGCAGGCTGTGCTTGTAGTCGGTGATCTCGCCGCGCATGGCTGCCTCGGTGATGGCGGCCACCTCGGCTCGGCGGCCGGCGGCTTCGGCGATCTCGTCGACGCACTCGATGTTGATCAGCGTGGAGTCCATGTCGAACGCCACGAGCTTGAAGTCGGCCAGCCGCAGCGGCAGCGTGATGCCGCGGATGAACAGCCCCGGCTCGACCTCGCGCGCCTTGGGCACCGTGGCGGCGGCCTTCATGCCGGCACCCTGTCCGCGGTCTTGGGGGTGCCCAGCGTGCGCAGCAGGTCGCGCATGAACTGGGCGCGCTCGGCCGGCAGGGCGATCTCGCGCTCGATGCGCAGCTTGTCGTTGCCGGCCAGCTTGACCGCGCGGTTCTTCTGCACGAGCTCGATGATGCGCAGCGCGTCGACAGGCGGGTTGGGGCGAAAGGTCAGGCTCATCAGCTTGGGGCCGGCATCGATCTTGGCCACGCCGTAGGGCCGGGCCAGCACGCGCAGGCGGTGGGTGTCGAAGAGGGTCTGGCCCTGCGCAGGGAGGCGCCCGAAGCGGTCGGTGATCTCCTCCAGCAGCGTGTCGATGCGCTCGGCGCTGTCGGCGGTGGCCAGGCGCTTGTACAGGCTCAGGCGCGTGTGCACGTCGCCGCAGTAGGCGTCGGGCAGCAGCGCCGGTGCATGCAGGTTGACCTCGGTGGTACCGCCCAGGCCGCCGAGACCGCCCAGCGGCGAGAGCAGATCGGGCTCGCGCCCCGCCTTCAACGAGCGCACGGCCTCGGCCAGCATGTCGTTGTAGAGCTGGAAGCCGACTTCCATCATGTTGCCGCTTTGCTGCTCGCCCAGCACCTCGCCCGCGCCACGGATCTCCAGGTCGTGCATGGCGAGGTAGAAGCCGCTGCCCAGCTCCTCCATCTGCTGGATGGCTTCCAGCCGCTGCGCAGCCTGCTTGGTGAGGCCTTCCTTGTCAGGCACGAGCAGGTAGGCATAGGCCTGGTGGTGGCTGCGGCCCACGCGCCCGCGCAGCTGGTGCAGCTGTGCGAGGCCGAACTTGTCGGCCCGGCTGATGACGATCGTGTTGGCGGTGGGCACGTCGATGCCGGTCTCGATGATGGTCGAGCACAGCAGCACGTTGTGCCGCTGGGCGACGAAGTCGCGCATCACCGCCTCCAGCTCGCGCTCGGGCATCTGGCCGTGGGCGATGGCGATGCGTGCCTCGGGCACGAGTTCGACCAGCCGGTCGCGGCGGTTGGCGATGGTCTCGACTTCGTTGTGCAGGAAGTAGACCTGCCCGCCGCGCTTGAGCTCGCGCAGGATGGCCTCGCGAACAATGCTGTTGCCTTCGTTCTGCACGAAGGTCTTGATGGCCAGCCGACGCTGCGGCGCGGTGGCGATCACCGACAGGTCGCGCAGCCCCTCCAGCGCCATGCCCAGCGTGCGCGGAATGGGCGTGGCAGTGAGGGTGAGCACGTCGACCTCGGCGCGCAGCGCCTTCATGGCCTCCTTGTGGCGCACGCCGAAGCGGTGCTCCTCGTCGATGACCAGCAGGCCCAGCCGGGCGAACTTCACGTCGCTGGCCAGCAGCTTGTGCGTGCCGACGACGATGTCGATGCTGCCCGCGGCAATGCCCTCCAGCGCCGCCTTCACCTCCTTGCCGGTGCGAAAGCGCGAAAGCTCGGCCACCTTCACCGGCCATTTGGCGAAGCGGTCGTTGAGCGTCTGATAGTGCTGCTCGGCCAGCAGCGTGGTGGGCGCCAGCATCGCCACCTGCTTGCCGCCATGCACGGCCACGAAGGCGGCGCGCAGGGCCACCTCGGTCTTGCCGAAGCCGACGTCGCCGCACACCAGGCGGTCCATCGGCCGCGGTGAGACCATGTCCTGGATGACGGCGTGGATGGCGGCGCGCTGGTCGGCCGTCTCCTCGAAGCCGAAGCTGGCGGCGAAGGCTTCGTAGTCGTGCGGCGAGAAGCGGTGCGCGAAGCCATCGCGCGCGGCGCGCTGCGCATACAGGTTCAGCAGTTCGGCGGCGGTGTCGCGCACCTGCTCGGCCGCCTTGCGGCGGGCCTTCTCCCACTGCCCGCTGCCCAGCCTGTGCAGCGGCGCCTCTTCGGCACTGACCCCGGTGTAGCGGCTGATCAGGTGCAGCTGTGACACCGGCACGTACAGCGTGGCCTTCTCGGCGTACTCGAGATGCAGGAACTCGCTGGTGCCCCCACCATCCTCGGACGCCAGGTCGATGTTCTTCAACCCCTGGTAGCGGCCGATGCCGTGGTTGACATGCACCACCGGGTCACCGACCTTGAGTTCCGACAGGTCCTTGATCAGCGCGTCGACGCTGGAGACCTGCTCCTGCTTGCGCCGCCGCCGCGCCTGCGGCGTGGTGGCGAAGAGCTCGGTCTCGGTGATGAACTGCAGCGACAGCCCGGCCGCGCCGCCCGGGGTCGGGGTGCCGTCCGCCGCGGCGCCATCCAGCCAGTGAAAGCCCTGGGCCAGCGGCGCGGCGACGATGGCCACCTTCTCGTCGCCTGCGATGAACTCGGCCAGCGAGGCCACACTCGGCACGACGATCCGGTGGTCGCGCAGCAGCTCCAGAAGGCTTTCCCGCCGGCCGTCGCTCTCGGCGACCAGCAGCACCCGGTGCGGCGTGGCGCCGAGGTGGCGCTCCAGGGTGGCCAGCGGCTCGGTGGCGCCGCGGTCGACGCTCACGTCGGGCAACGGCCGGCACCAGGGCAGTTCGCCGGCACCGCGCTGCGCGATCGTGGCGTGGGGCTGCGTGGCGGCAAAGAACTCCTCGGGGCGCAGGAAGAGGTCTTCGGGCGGCAGCAGCGGCCGCTCCTTGTCGTGCTGCAAGAAGCGATGCCGCTCGCGCGTGTCGACCCAGAAGCGCTGCAGCGCGGTGTCCACCTCGCCATGCAGCACCAGCGCGGCCTCGGTGCCGATGTAGTCGAAGAGCGTGGCCGGCGTCTCGAAGAACAGCGGCAGATAGAACTCGATCCCGCCGGTGGCGATACCCGAGGCGATGTCCTTGTAGACGCGGGCCCGGGTCGGGTCGCCTTCGATGCGCTCGCGCCAGCGCGCCCGGAACGCCGAGCGCGCCGCTTCGTCCATCGGGAACTCGCGCCCGGGCAGCAGGCGCACCTCGGGCACCGGGTACAGGCTGCGCTGTGTGTCGGGGTCGAAGGTGCGGATCGAATCGACCTCGTCGCCGAACAAGTCCACCCGGTACGGCACCGGCGAGCCCATCGGAAACAGGTCGATCAGGCCGCCGCGCACCGCGTACTCGCCCGGTCGCACCACCTGGCTGACGTGCTCGTAGCCCGCCAGCGTGAGCTGGGCCTTCAGGCGCACCTCGTCCAGCCGAGACTTCTGCTTGAAGTGGAACGTGGTGCCCGCCAGGAACGACGGTGGCGCGATGCGGGCCAGCGCGGTGGTGGCCGGCACCAGCAGCACGTCGACCTCGCGCTGCTGGATGCGCCATAGCGACGCCAGCCGCTCGCTGACAAGGTCCTGGTGCGGGCTGAAGTTGTCGTACGGCAGCGTCTCCCAGTCGGGGAAGAGCGCCACGCGCAGCGCCGGCGCGAAGAACGGCAGCTCGTCAAGCAGCCGCTGCGCGTCGGCCGCCTCGGCGGTGAACACGGTCAGCGGGCCCTGCGCCGGCGTGCCGGCGGCCCCCCGCGCCGCCGCGAGTTGCGCCAACAGCAGCGCGTCGGCCGAGCCGAGGGGCCGGGGGATCGTGTGGCGCCGTCCTGGCGCAAGCGGTGGCAGCAGCATCTGCAAACACAAGCGCCCCGCCGTGGGCCACGGCGGGGCGTGAGAGGCGGCGAATTCTAGAATCGTCGCCGTGCCCCACCGCCCAGACACCGCGCCAGCCCGCTGCTATGCCGTGGTCCCCTGTGCCGGCGCGGGGCAACGGGCGGGAACTGCCGGACCCAAACAGTACCAGCGCCTGGCCGGGCAGCCGGTGGTCGCGCACACGCTGGCCGCCCTGGCCGCGGTGCCTGCGCTGCAGGCGACGCTGGTGGTGCTGGCCCCCGCGGACCAGGAATTCGAGCGCCGCGTGCCGCAGTTCGAAGGGGCGCGGTCCTGGGTGGCGCGGTGCGGTGGTGCCACCCGTGCGGCCTCGGTGGGCAGTGGCCTGGCCCAGCTGCGCATGCGAGGCGCCCGCGACCACGACTGGGTGCTGGTGCACGACGCCGCTCGCTGCCTGGTGCGCGCGGCGTGGGTGCAGGGGTTGATCGAAGCCTGCCGCGGCGACGAGGTCGGAGGCCTGCTGGCGCTGCCGCTGGCCGACACGTTGAAGCAGGCCGCTGGCCAGCGCGTCACCGCCACGCTGCCGCGCGCCGACAAGTGGCTGGCGCAGACGCCGCAGATGTTCCGCCTGGGTCTCCTGCAGCGCGCCCTGGCCGAGGCTGGCCCCGAGGTCACCGACGAGGCCGGCGCGGTCGAGGCGCTGGGCCTGGCGCCCCTGCTCGTGCCGGGCGATGCCGAGAATTTCAAGCTCACGTGGCCGGCCGACTTTGCGCTGGCCGAGCGATTGCTGGAGACCCGCCCACGATGAACCCGGCGATGCCCGAATTGCGTGTCGGCGAGGGCTGGGACGTGCACCAGCTGGTCCCCGGGCGTGCGCTTGTGCTGGGTGGGGTCGTCGTGCCGCACACGCACGGCCTGCTCGGTCACTCCGACGCCGATGCGCTGCTGCATGCCATCACCGACGCGCTGCTGGGCGCGGCGGGGCTGGGCGACATCGGCCGGCTCTTCCCCGACACCGACGCGGCCCATGCCGGCGCCGATTCGGCACGGCTGCTGACGCATGCGCTGGCGCAGGTGAAGGAGCGGGGCTGGACGCTGCTCAACGTGGACAGCACCATCGTCGCGCAGGCGCCGAGGATGGCCCCGCACATTCCTGCGATGCGCGAGCGCATTGCCGCGGTGCTGGGGCTGGCGACGGAGGCGGTGAACGTCAAGGCCAAGACGGCCGAGAAGCTGGGCCCGGTGGGAGAAGGCCGCGCCATCGAGGCGCGCGCCGTGTGCCTGCTGTGGCGCGCGGCCCCATCGGGCTGAGGCGGTCGGCGCAAGGGCCGGGGCCCGGGCACGCCGCCGACCGGCTCAGACCTTGCTCGGCGGCCCGCCGGCCCGCGTGTCGGCCCAGGCGAAGTTGCTGTCGCTCATGATGGTGCTGGGCGGGCCGCCGTTGCCCTTGTCACGGCCGCCCTTGCCCGGTGTGTTGCCACGCGCCGACTGCACGCGCTTGAGCCGGATGTGCGCAATGAGGCCACCCTCGGGCGCATTGGCCAGCTCGAGGCTGCCGCCCATGCGTGCCACGGCTTTCTCGACGATGGCCAGCCCCAGGCCCGCACCGGTGGCCGCGGTGCGCGCGGCGTCGCCGCGGAAGAAGGGGGTGGTCAGTTGTGCCAGCTTCTCCGGCGCCACGCCAGGCCCGTGATCGCGCACGCTGACGATGAGCCAGGGCCCGGCCTTCACGTGCCACACGTCGACGTCGGCAACGCCGGTGTAGGTGCCCCTGCCGTAGCGGCGGGCGTTCTCGAACAGGTTCAGGAACACTCGGCCGAGTTCGGTCTCGTCGGCAACGGCCTGCAGATCGGGGGTCAGGCGCGAGTGGATGCGGATCTGCGTCGGGTCGCGGAAGCGTGCCGCCTCGGCCTCGACAAGGCGGCTCACGTTGACCGGGCCCATCTTGGCGTCGCCCGGCCGTGCGTAGTCCATGAACTTGTCGATGATCGCGTCGAGTTGGTCGATGTCGCTGGCCATGTTGCGCCGCGCGTCCTCGTCGGCCACGCTCATCTCGGCCTCCAGCCGCAGACGCGCCAACGGCGTGCGCAGGTCGTGGCTGATGCCGGCCAGCATCACCGCGCGGTCCTCTTCCACGCGCGCCAGCTCGCGCGCCATGCGGTTGAAGCCGCGGTTGACCTCGCGGATCTCGCTGGTCATCGTGTTTTCGTCCAGCCGCGAATCGAGGTCGCCTTCGCGGATGCGGCTGGCGGCGAACGACAGCTGCTTCAACGGCCGATTGATCAGGCTCGCGATGGCCACCGAGCCGACCAGCGTGGCCAGGAAGGCGATGCCGATCCAGGCGAACCAGGTGCTGCCGGCCATCTCGGCCGGGTGCGCCAGGTTGGCCTGGAGCCAGAACCGGTCCTGCTCGATGGAGAAACCGACCCACAGACCGCTGTTGTTGTTGACACTGCGCGCGACGATGGTGTCGGGCCCCAGCACGCGCCGCAGCTCGGAGGCCAGGTGGCGCGAGAAGCGGTCGGTCTCGAACGACAGCCACTTGTCCTTCGGTTCGCGCGGGGTCACGCGCATCGTCGAGGGGGTGGACATGCTCTTGAGCAACGCCACGCGGTTGATGCCGTCGGTGGGGATGAGCGCCGCGCGCGCCAGGCTCACCAGGCCTGCCGTCTGCTGTGCCTGCTGCACGGCGCGCGGCTCCAGCTCCAGCGTGTGCAGCGTCGTCACCCAGGCGTACACCCCTCCGGCCAGCAGCACGGCCAGCAGGAAGAACGTGCGCCAGAAGAGGCTGAATCCGAGCGACGTGCTCGCCACAGGGCTACGAGTGGGCTAGGACATCTGGCTCTTGCGCACCAGCCAAGCGGGCGCCGCGGCACCGGCTTCGCCGGGCCGCGCCGGGCCAGTGGCCCGGCTCCTCGCCAGGCGTGAAAGGTCCGCGGGACCCTTCACGTCCGGGCTCAGCCCCCCGTGGAGGGGGCGCCGAAGGCGCTTTCGGGGGAGCATCAGTTCGCGCCGTCCGGCACGAAGACGTAGCCAACGCCCCACACGGTCTGGATGTAGCGCGGCTGCGAGGGGTCGGGCTCGATCATCTTGCGCAGCCGCGAGATCTGCACGTCCAGGCTGCGATCGAACGGTTCGAACTCGCGGCCGCGCGCCAGTTGCGCGAGCTTGTCGCGCGAGAGCGGTTGGCGCGGGTGGCGCACCAGCGCCTTGAGCATCGAGAACTCGCCGGTGGTCAGCGAGATCTGCTCGCCGTTCTTCGACAGGCGCCGCAGCGACAGGTCGAACTCGAACGGCCCGAAGGTCACGGTCTGCGCTTCCTTGGAAGGAGCGCCCGGGGCTTCGGGTGCCGGCCGGCGGCGCAGCACCGCATGAATGCGCGCCAGCAGCTCGCGCGGATTGAAGGGCTTGGGCAGGTAGTCGTCGGCACCGACCTCCAGGCCGACGATGCGGTCCACGTCTTCCACCTTGGCGGTGAGCATGATGATCGGCGTCTGGTCGTTGGCTGCGCGCAGCCGGCGGCAGATCGACAGGCCGTCCTCGCCGGGCAGCATGAGGTCGAGCACGATCAGGTCCAGCGTCTCGCGCGTGAGCAGGCGGTTGAGCGCCTTGGCGTCTTCGGCCAGCAGCACGTCGAAGCCTTCCTGCGACAGATAGCGTCGAAGAAGGTCGCGGATACGGGCATCGTCATCGACGACGACGATGCGGTCCGGCCGGGCGTTGGGTTGGGTGCTCATGGGCCACTCCGAATTTGTAACAGCGGCATTGTGGGCCGCGGAAACCCGGCGTTTCCCCAGGCAAGGCGCATCTGTTACAAGTATTTCGCGCTTGCACAGACCTTGGGGTGTGCTGTCAACGCGAGGGCGGTCGGTAGCGTCAGGGACCCCTGAGCACCCACGCCATGAGGACTTCAACCATGCATCGCCAACGCCTGCGCGCACTTCAAACCTGGGGGGCTGCGATGGCCGCCGCAGCGGCCGGCCTGGCCGGGCCGGCCATCGGGCAGACCGGCCCGGGGCTGCCACCGCAGCCGGCCAACGTGGTGTCGCTCAGCGCCACGGCGACGATGGAGCTGACGATGGACTGGCTGACCGTCGTCTTCAGCACGCAGCGCGAGGGCACCGACGCCGCGGCAGTGCAGTCGCAGCTGCGCCAGGCGCTGGACGCGGCGCTCACCGAAGCGCGCAAGGCGGCCAGGCCGGGCGAGGTGCTGGTGCGTACCGGCGGCTTCGCCCTTCACCCGCGCTACGCGCAGAAGGGCAGCATCAGCGGCTGGCAGGGCCATGCCGAGCTGGTGATCGAGGGCCGCGACACCACCACCATCGCGCAGATGATGGGCCGCGTCCAGACGTTGACCATCGGCCGCGTGAGCTGGTCGCTGTCACGCGAGGCGCGCGAGAAGGTCGAAGGCGAAGTCACTGCACAGGCCATCGCGCGCTTTCGTACGCGGGCCGACGCCGTGTCCCGCCAGTTCGGCATGAGCGGCTACACGATCCGCGAAGTCAGCGTCGCCGGCAACGAACCCGGCGGCCCGCCGGTGGTGATGATGCGCGCGCAAGCCGCACGCAGCAGCGCCGAGGAATCGCTGCCGGTGGAAGCCGGCAAGGCACAGGTCACCGCCACGGTGAGCGGAACGGTGCAGATGAAGTGAGGCGCGGGCAGCGCCGGGAGGGGCGGCGGGAACCGGCTACTGCGCCGTCCAGCCGCCGTCGACCGCCCACGACACGCCGCGCACGTTGTCGGCCGCCGGCGAACACAGGAACAGGCACAGCCCGGCCAGCTGTTCGGGCGTGGTGAACTGCAGCGAGGGCTGCTTCTCGGCCAGCAGCCGGCGCTTGGCTTCTTCGTTGTCCACGCCATCGGCGGCGGCACGCGCATCGACCTGCTTTTGCACCAGCGGCGTCAGCACCCAGCCGGGGCACACGGCGTTGACGGTGACGCCGGTGGTGGCGTTTTCCAGCGCCGCCACCTTGGTGAGGCCGACGATGCCGTGCTTGGCCGCCACGTAGGCGCTCTTGTTCACCGAGGCCACCAGGCCATGCGCCGACGCGATGTTGATGACCCGCCCCCAGTTGCGCGCGCGCATGCCCGGCAGCGCCAGCCGCATGGCGTGGAAGGCCGAACTCAGGTTGATGGCGACGATGGCGTCCCAGCGTTCGGCCGGGAACTCGTGCACCGGCGCCACGTGCTGGATGCCGGCGTTGTTGACCAGGATGTCGACGCGGCCGAAAGCGCGCTCGCAGGCCTTCACCATGTCTTCGATCTCGGCCGGCCGGCTCATGTCGGCGCCATGGTGGCGGGCCTCCTTGTCGTGCGCGCGCACGGCGGCCAGCGCGCCGTCGACGTCGCCGAAGCCGTTGAGCATCAGCCGCGCGCCCTGCTCGGCCATCGCCAGCGCGATGCCCAGCCCGATGCCGCTGGTGGAACCCGTGACCAGGGCCACCTTGCCCTGCAATGCCTTCGTCATGCCGTGCTTCTCCCGCCGGGCAGGCACCCCGCAGAGCGCGCGAGGGCCTTGTTACGATGGGCCGATTATCAAGCGCTGCCTGTCTGCCCCATGACTGCTTCCGCCGCCGCCCAGCCTACGCTGCACCATGTCCAGTGCCTGGATCCGCGCGGCCTGCACCGCATGGCCTATTGGCAGTGGGGCGACCCGGCCAACCCGCGCGTGCTGGTGTGCGTGCACGGGCTGTCTCGCCAGGGGCGAGACTTCGACACGCTGGCGCGCGACCTCGGCACCGAGTACCGCGTGGTGTGCCCCGACGTGGTGGGGCGTGGCCGCAGCGACCGCCTGGCCGATCCGATGGGCTACTCGATTCCCACCTACGTGGCCGACATGGTCACGCTGGTGGCCCGGCTCGGCGTGGACCAGCTCGATTGGGTCGGCACATCGATGGGCGGTCTCATCGGGCTGGGCCTGGCGAGCCTGCCGAACTCGCCGGTGCGCAAACTGGTGCTCAACGATGTCGGGCCGACCATCGAGCCGGTGGCCATCGAGCGCATCAAGACCTACCTGGGGGTGCCGGCGACCTGGAAGACCGAGGACGAAGCGGCCGCCGCGCTGTGGAGCGTCTCGCAGGGCTTCGGCCCGCACACGCCCGAGCAGTGGCTGGCGTTGACGCGGCCGCAGCTCGTGCCCGCGCCGGGTGGCGGACTCATGTCGCACTACGACCCGGCCATCGCCGCGCCTGTGCGGGCGATGACGCCCGAGATGGTGAAGGGCGCCGAGGCGCTCACCTGGCAGGCCTACGACCGCATCCGCTGCCCGACGCTGCTGCTGCGTGGCCAGGACTCCGACCTGCTGACGCCGGCCACGGCGCAGGCCATGGCCACGCGGGGGCCGAAGGCCGCACTGGTGGAGTTCGCTGGCGTCGGCCATGCGCCCACGCTGGTGGCACCCGACCAGCGCGCCGCGGTGCGGCGCTTCCTGCTCGGCCCATGAAGTCTTCTGCGGTCGCGCCGGCCGAGGCCGCCGCCATCGTCCGACTGGCCAGCGAGGAAGCGGGCTTTGCCCAGCCGCCGTTGCCCGGGGCTGCGCGTGCCGCTGCGGAACCAGGCAGCGCCGCCCGGACAGCCGCGGGCGCCCGCAGCGCGGGCGCTACGACGGCCGCCGCGGCCTTCACCGACCCCCTGCAGCGCGCCCGCGCCTTTGCCGAGCCGCTGCTGGCCAACCAATGGCTCGACACCGGCGAGGATGCCCTCGCACACGCCGACGGCGTGGCCGAGGTGCTGCGCGCCATCGGCGCGGCGCCAGCGCTGGCCGCCACCGCCTACCTCGTCTACGCCGGCGACTACCTGCAGCGCCCCGAGGAGGTGCTGCGCAAGGCCTTCGGCGAGCACGCCGCGCGGCTGGTGTCGCTGACGCGGCAGCTGGTGCAGATCCAGCGCGCCGCGCGGGCGGCAGTGGTTCCCGGCAGCCAGCGTGCGCTGCAGGTCGAGCGGGTGCGCAAGATGCTGCTGGCGTTCTCGCGCGACCTGCGCGTGGTGCTGTTGCGTCTGGCCTCGCGGCTGCAGACGCTGCGCCACTTCGCGGCTGCGCATCGGCCCTGCCCGCCTGAGCTGGCCACCGAGAGCCTGCAGGTCTTCGCCCCGCTGGCCAACCGCCTGGGCATCTGGCAGGTGAAGTGGGAGATCGAGGACCTGGCCTTCCGCTTCCTGCAGCCGGGCGAATACAAGCGCGTGGCGGCGCTGGTGCACGACAAGCGCGCCGAGCGCGAGCAGGCCGTCGAGCGAGCGCGCCGGCAGCTCGCCGAACTGCTGAGTGCCACCAGCCTGCGCGCCGAGGTGGCCGGGCGCCCGAAGCACCTGTACAGCATCTGGAAGAAGATGCAGGGCAAGGGGCTGGACTTCTCGCGCGTGCTCGATGCCCGGGCGCTGCGTGTCATCGTCGAGGACGCGCCCGCCTGCTACGCGGTGCTGGCACGCGTGCACGAGCGCTGGCGCGCGATCGACGGCGAGTTCGACGACTACATCGCACGGCCGAAGTCCAACGGCTACCAGTCGCTGCACACCGTGGTGCTGGCCGACGACGGCCAGGCGCTCGAGGTGCAGATCCGCACCCGCGCGATGCACGAACACGCCGAGCACGGCGTGGCGGCCCACTGGATGTACAAGGAGGCTGGCGCCCGGGGCTATGCCGGCGTCAGCGCTGCCGGCGAGTTCGAGGAGCGCGTCGCCGAAGCTCGCAAGGCGGTGCTGCGCGAGCTGCTCGCCTGGCAGCGCGACACGGCGGCGCCAGGGTCCGACAGCGGCGAGGCGCCGGCGGGCGCAGGCGCCGCGGCCTTCGATGACCGCATCTACGTCTTCACGCCGCAGGCCACCATCATCGACCTGCCGGTGGACGGCACCCCGGTGGACTTCGCCTACGCGCTGCACACTGACCTGGGCCACCGCTGCCGCGGCGCGCGGGTGGACGGCGCGATGGTGCCGCTGCACACCGCGCTGCGCTCCGGCCAGACGGTGGAGGTGGTGTCGGCGCGCGAGGGCGGGCCGTCGCTGGACTGGCTCAACCCCGATCTCGGCTACCTGAAGAGCCCGCGCGCCCGGGCCAAGGTGCGCGCGTGGTTCAACGCCCAGGCCCAGCAGGCCACGGTG
The DNA here is from genome assembly GCA_016788525.1 of Rubrivivax sp. GTDB lineage: Bacteria > Pseudomonadota > Gammaproteobacteria > Burkholderiales > Burkholderiaceae_C > Rubrivivax. The sequence goes on along the minus strand of JAEUPD010000166.1, from coordinate 8,757 downwards.
GCGCGCGGCCGCGAGCTGGGGGAAAAGCTGCTGCAGCGCGAAGGCCGCACGGCGCTGAAGCTGGACGGCCTGGCCGACGACCTGGGGTTCAAGAACGCCGAGGCGCTGTTCGAGGTGGTGGGCAAGGACGAGTACTCGCTGCGCCACATCGAGAACCTGCTCAGGCCGCCGCCCACTGCGCCCGAGGAGGAGCGCGTGGCCCTGCAGCGCTCGCGCAGCGGCACGCGGCGCGGCGGCGTGCTGGTGGTCGGAGTCGACTCTTTGCTCACGACACTGGCACGCTGCTGCCGACCGGCGCCGCCCGACCCGATCGGCGGTTTCGTCACCCGCGGCAAGGGCGTGGCGATCCACCGCGCCGACTGCACCAACCTGCGTCACATGGCGGCGGCCGACCCAGGCCGGCTCATCGAAGTGAAGTGGGGTGCGGCCGGCCAGGCCGACCCCGCCGGCGAGGCGCTGTACCCGATCGACGTGCTGATCGAGGCGGCCGATCGCGGCGGGCTGCTGCGCGACATTTCGGAGGTGTTCGCCAAGCAGAAGGTGAACGTCACCGCGGTGCACACGCAGAGTGCGCGCGACCGCAGCACGGCCTGGATGACCTTCACCGTCGAGGTGCCCGACGCATCGCGGCTGGGCCCGGTGCTGGCGCAGGTGGCGCGGGTGGCGGGCGTTCGTCACGCGCGGCGCAAGTAGGGCTGCCCGGCCGACCGGGGCAGGGAGGCATGACGGGGCGATTGCCGCTGCCGCTGCTATAGAATGCGCCGCTCAACGACAGGCGTGTAGCTCAGCTGGTTAGAGCACCACCTTGACATGGTGGGGGTCGTTGGTTCGAGTCCAATCGCGCCTACCACTTTTCCCTGGCAATCCGGCATGTGCAGGGTTGCAGCCGCGGCGGCGCCTTTGGGCGCCGTTGTCGCTTCTGGTGCGCGGCGGTGCCTGTTGGCTGGAGCTTGTTCGGATGGATCGCACCGATGTCGTGGTCATCGGCGCCGGCGTGGTTGGGCTGGCCGTGGCGCGCGAACTGGCTCTGGCCGGGTACGGCGTGGTGCTGCTGGAAGCTGCTGCCGACTACGGCACGGGGACTTCGGCGCGCAACAGCGAGGTCATCCACGCCGGCATCTACTACGCGCCGGGCTCGCTCAAAGCCCGCTTGTGCGTGCGCGGCAAGTCGCTGCTCTACGAATACGCCGAGGCGCGCGGGGTACCCCACCGGCGCTGCGGCAAGCTGATCGTCGCCACTGGCGCGGGCGAAGAACCCAGGCTCGACACCATCGCCGAGCGGGCGGCCGCCAGTGGTGTGCATGACCTGCAGCGGCTGAGCGGCGCCCAGGCGCGGGCGCTGGAACCGCAGGTCCAGGCGACGGCAGCGCTGCTCTCGCCCTCCACGGGCATCGTCGACAGCCACGCCCTGATGACCGCGCTGCTGGGCGATGCTGAACGTGCCGGCGCGCTGTATGCCTGCATGAGCCCTTTCGCCTCGGCTCGCCGCGATGGCGACCGCTGGGTGTTCGCGACCGCGGGGGCGGAGCCGTTCCAGATGTCGGCTGGGTGGCTCGTGAACTGCGCCGGCCTTCACGCACAGCGGGTGGCCCGCGCGATGGCCGGGTTCCCGCCGGAGCATGTTCCGCGGCTGCATCTGGCACAGGGCCACTACTTCTCGCTGGCTGGCCGCAGCCCGTTTTCGCGCCTGGTCTATCCCGTGCCGGTGGACGGCGGCCTGGGGGTGCACTTCACCGTCGACCTGGGTGGCCAGGCCAAGTTCGGGCCCGATGTGCAGTGGCTCGGGCAAGACGACCCTGATGTGCTCGACTACCAGGTGGACGAGTCGCGCCGGGCCGGCTTCGAAACCGACATCCGCCGCTATTGGCCTGGGCTGCCCGCCAAGGCGCTGGCGCCCGCCTACAGTGGCGTTCGGCCCAAGCTCTCTGGGCCCGGCGAGGCGGCGGCGGACTTCGTCATCGCGGGGCCGGCGCAGCATGGCTGCGACGGCGTGGTGCAGTTGCTTGGCATCGAGTCGCCGGGGCTGACCTCCTGCCTGGCCATTGGCGAGTGGGTGGCGGGCCTCATCGGCGGCGCGCCGGCCGGCGCCTAGAATCGGGGCCACCCCACGGTCGAGCCCTCCTGCCCCTTCCTGCTCCCATGCCCGCCACGCGCCGTCCTTCAGCCGCCCCGACCGGCGAGGTGCCCGCCGCCGCCGAAGGCAGCGCGCAAGCCGGCGTGCTGCGCGTCCTGAAGAAGTACCCCAACCGCAGGCTCTACGACACGCGCACCAGCAGCTACATCACGTTGGCCGACGTGAAGACCATGGTGCTGGGCGGTGAGTCGTTCGAAGTGCGCGACGCCAAAAGCGGCGAGGACATCACGCGCAGCATCCTGCTGCAGATCATCCTCGAGGAGGAAAGCGGCGGCGTGCCGATGTTCAGCACCGAGACGCTGGCCCAGATCATCCGCCTGTATGGCCACGCGATGCAGGGCATGATGGGCACGCTGCTGGAGCGCAACATGCGAGCCTTCGCCGAACTGCAAGGCCGCCTGCTGGAGCAAAGCCGGGGGCTCTACGACCCGGGCAAGCTCACGCCGGAAGCCTGGACTCAGCTGATGAGCGGGCAGGCGCCGATGTTGCAGGAGTGGATGACCGGCTACTTCGAGCAAAGCCGCAGCCTGGTGGAACAGTGGCAGCGCAACACTGGCGCGCTGTTCACCGGCATGCCCGGCTTCGGCCCGCCGGCCAAGAAGTGAGACGGCCGCGGTGAGTGCGGCCGACCGCGGCGAGGTGGCCGCAGCCGGCGGTGCGGGTGATGCCGGCGCGCCGGGTGGCGCTGCTCCCCGCGTGGGTTTCGTGTCGCTGGGGTGCCCCAAGGCGCTGACCGACAGCGAGCTCATCCTCACGCAGCTGCGCGCCGAAGGCTACGAGACGAGCAAGACCTTCGCCGGTGCCGACCTCGTCATCGTCAACACCTGCGGTTTCATCGACGAAGCGGTGAAGGAAAGCCTCGACACCATCGGCGAGGCCCTGGCCGCGAACGGCAAGGTCATCGTCACCGGATGTCTCGGGGCCCGCACGGGCGAGACCAGCGGCAGCCTGGTGCGCGAGGTGCATCCCAAGGTGCTGGCCGTGACCGGCCCGCATGCCACGCAGGAGGTGATGGACGCCGTGCACCTGCATGCGCCCAAGCCGCACGACCCCTTCGTCGACCTCGTGCCCGAGGTGCGCGCCGAGTTCCGCGGCGCCGCCGGCATCAAGCTCACGCCGCGCCACTACGCCTACCTGAAGATCAGCGAGGGCTGCAACCACCGCTGCACCTTCTGCATCATCCCCAGCATGCGCGGCGATCTCGTCTCGCGCCCGATCGGAGAGGTGCTCAACGAGGCGCGTGCGCTGTTCGACAGTGGCGTGAAGGAACTGCTGGTCGTCAGCCAGGACACGTCAGCCTATGGCGTGGACGTGAAGTACCGCACCGGCTTCTGGGACGGCAAGCCCGTGAAGACGCGGCTGGTGGACCTGGCCGAGAAGCTTGCCGAGCTGGCCGCCCCTCATGGCGCCTGGGTGCGGCTGCACTACGTCTATCCCTATCCGCACGTCGACGATCTGCTGTCGCTGATGGCCGATGGCCGCGTCCTGCCGTACCTCGACGTGCCGTTCCAGCACTCGCACCCCGACGTGCTCAGGCGCATGAGGCGCCCGGCCAGCGGCGAGCGCAACCTCGAGCGGCTGCAGCGCTGGCGCGAGGCCTGCCCGCCGATCGTCGTGCGCAGCACGTTCATTGCCGGCTTCCCAGGCGAAACCGAAGGGGAGTTCGAACACCTGCTGCAGTTCATGCGCGAAGCCCAGATCGACCGTGCCGGCTGCTTCGCCTACTCGCCGGTGAAGGGCGCCGCCGCCAACGGGCTGCACGGCCAGCTGCCGCAGCCGCTGCGGGAGGAACGCCGCGCGCGATTCATGGCGGTGGCCGAGGAGGTGTCTGCACGCAAGCTGCAACGTCGCCTGGGCGCGCGCATGCAGGTGCTGGTCGACCACGCTCCAGCGCTTGGCCGCCAGGGCGGGCGCGGCCGCAGCTATGCCGATGCGCCCGAGATCGACGGCACCGTGCGCCTGCTGCCGCCGGCCAAGGCCAGCAGGACGCTCAAGGTCGGTGAGTTCACGTCGGCGCGCATCGTGGCCACCGAGGGGCACGACCTCGTGGCCGAGCCCGGCTGACCCACGTGCATCGCCGCCGCCGCGGCTCGCCAGGCCTCGCTTCATCTCTCTGCACCCAGGACCCGACCCGTGAAACCCGACGCTGCCAGTGCGCTCATCCACCACAACTACCAGCCGCCGGCCGGCTTCGACGCGCCCCAGGTCGGCGTGCACAAGGCCTCGACGGTGCTGTTCAAGAACGTCGCCGCGATGCGCGCGCGCGACTGGCGCAGCAAGGCCGGCTACACCTACGGCCTGCACGGCACGCCCACGACCTTCGTGCTCGAGGAGCGCATTGCCGCGCTCGAAGGCGGCAAGCACTGCCTGCTGGTGCCCAGCGGCCTGGCGGCCATCGCCCTGGTCGACCAGGCTCTGCTGGCGCCCGGCGACGAAATCCTGCTGCCATCGAACGTCTACGGGCCCAGCCGCGAGCTGGCCCGCACCGACCTCGCGCGCCTGGGCATCACGCATCGTCTGTACGACCCGCTCGATGCCGCGGCCCTGGCGGGCCTGATCGGCGCGCGCACGCGCCTGGTCTGGCTGGAGGCGGCCGGCTCGGTGACCATGGAATTCCCGGACCTGCGCGGCCTGGTCGCCGCCGCGCGCCACCGCGGCGTGGCCACGGCGCTGGACAACACCTGGGGGGCAGGGCTCGCATTCGACGCCTTCGCGCTGGGCATCGACATCGTCGTGCAGGCGCTGACGAAGTTCCCCAGCGGTGGCGGCGACGTGCTGATGGGCTCGGTGACGACGCGCGACGACACGCTGCACGAGCGCCTCAAGCTCACCCACATGCACCTGGGTCTGGGCGTCGGGGGCAACGATGCCGAGCTGGTCCTGCGCTCACTGTCTTCGATGCCGCTGCGCTACCGTGCCCACGATGCCGCGGCACGTGAGCTGGCGGGCTGGCTGGCCGCGCGCCCGGAAGTGGCGCGCGTGCTGCACCCGGCGCTGCCCAGCTGCCCCGGGCACGCCCATTGGCGTGAGCTGTGCACCGACGCGGCGGGACTGTTCTCGGTGCTGTTCCAGGCGCGCTACACGCAGCAGCAGGTGGACCGGTTCGTCGACGGGCTGCGGCTGTTCGGCATCGGCTACTCGTGGGCCGGGCCGCGCAGTCTGGCGGTGCCCTACGACCTGAAGGCGATGCGGCCGGGCGGCGGGCTCGAAGGGCACCTCGTGCGCTTCTCGATCGGGCTCGAGGAGGCCCAGGCGCTGCGCGCCGACATCGAGCAGTCGCTGCGCGCGGCCTTCGGCTGAGCGGCACTGCCGGCACCGCCGGCCGGGCGCCTGGGCCGGCGTTCAGGCCTTGGCGGGCGAGGCGACCTTGTGGCGCATGAGGCGCGCCTTCTCGCGTTCCCAGTCGCGCTTCTTCTCGGTCTCGCGCTTGTCGTGCTGCGCCTTGCCCTTGGCCAGCGCGATGTCCACCTTGACCCGCCCGCCCTTGTAGTGCAGGTTCACCGGCACCAGCGTGTAGCCGCGCTGCTCCACCTTGCCCACCAGGCGGCGGATCTCGTCCTTGTGCATCAGCAGCTTCTTGGTGCGGTCGGGCTCGGGGTGCACGTGTGTCGAAGCCGAGCGCAGCGCGTTGATCCGGCAACCGATGAGGTACAGCTCGCCATCGCGGATGACCACATAGCCGTCGGTCAGCTGCACCTGGCCGTCGCGGATGGCCTTGATCTCCCAGCCCTCGAGCACGATGCCGGCCTCGTGGGTTTCCTCGAGCAGGTAGTCGAAGCGGGCGCGGCGGTTCTCGGCGATGGCGGCCATGGCGGGATAATTCGGCTCATTGTATGAAGCATGTGCGCCGCTCCGTGCTGCTGTGGTACTCGCCGCGGGAGATGTACGACCTGGTCACCGGCGTTGACCGCTACCCGCAGTTCCTGCCGTGGTGCGAGACCGCGGCGGTGCTGCAGGCCGACACCGAAGGCGTGACCGCCCGACTGGGCCTGGCCTACATGGGCGTCCGCCACGCCTTCACCACGCGCAACCTGCACGTGGCCGACCGTTCGGTCAACGTGAGCCTGGTGGATGGCCCGTTCTCGGTGCTCGAGGGCAGCTGGCTTTTCCATGTGCTGGGCCGCCCCGGCGGCGAGGAGCAGGCCTGCAAAATCGAGTTCGACCTGCGCTACTCGTTTGCCAGCCCGGCCCTGGAGCGCGTCGTGAGCCCGGTCTTCGATCGCGTCGCCAATACGCTGGTGGATGCCTTTGTGCGCCGCGCCGAGGACGTGTATGGCGCGCGTTAGGCGCCCGCCCATCCTGCGTCGGGCGTCGAGGATTGCCACCCGGCCGCGCAAGTCCTTGGCGGACTGTCGGCCGTCATGAGCGCGCCGAGCCTGCTGTCGGTGGAGGTGGCCTACTCGCCCGGGCCCGGCGCGGTGGACTGCGTGGCCCTGCGATTGCCTGAGGGCGCGACGCTGGCCGACGCGGTGCGCGCCAGCGGCCTTGTCGAGCGCCACGGTCTGGATGCCGCCGCGCTGCGCACGGGCATCTGGTGCAGGGCTCAGGATGGCAGCACGTTGCTGCGCGACCGTGATCGCGTCGAGATCTACCGCCCGCTGCAGGTGGACCCCAAGGAGGCGAGGCGCCTGCGCTACAAGAGCCACCTTGAGAAGCAGCAGGCGGCCCAGGAGGCGCGCTCGGCCCGCGGCGGACCGGCCGGCGTGCAGCGCTGACCGTGCGGACGTTCAGGCCGGAGCGCGGCGGCTGGCCTTGGGCTATCGGCAGTCGCTGGCGACGACCGCTCGTGCGGCACGCATCTCCTCGGCCCGGGCGCGGTCGTCGAGCACCTCGCGCTCGCCGCGCTCGTTGACCCGGGCGATGCGAATGCCGCTTTCCAGCGTGGCCACCTGCGACCGCGCGCGGCGGCAGTTCTCGGCGCGCTGGGCGGCGAGCTTTTCCTCCTCGGCCTTCGCGCGCGCGGCCTGCTCCTGCTCGGCGCGCCTGCGCCGCGCTTCCACCTCGGCTTGCAGGCCGCTGGCCGAAGCCGCTCCCGGCGGTCTCGCCGCGGAGGCTGCCGGGGCCGCCGCCGATGCACCCGAGGCGGGCGTTGAGGCCGCGTCGGCGGTTGCGGCGCGGCGCGGCTGCACCGCGACCGCTGGACGACTCAGGATGTCCTTGTCGGGCACCTCGCGCGGCGGGGGGCGATCGCTGACGTTGATGCGCCCGGTGGCGTCACGCCAGCGCCACTGCGCATCGGCCGGTGTCGGCGTCAGCGCTGCGGCGAACAGCAGGGCGGCCGCGGCCAGGTGCGGCCAGCGGCTGGCGGCGAGGTGAGGAGCCCGCCGCGCGGCACCCGTGGCAGGAGCATTCGATGGCGTGGCCTTGACCATGCCGGCGAGTGTAGTGCCGTGCCCCATGCGGGTGGTAGCCAGTTGCTTCCTGGTCAGTCGCCCGGCACGGGCCGCGTTGACCCGCTCCCTATAATTCCATTTTGCGTCTGGAGCTTCTCGCATGCGCCTGCTTGGCAAAGCGCTCACCTTCGACGACGTGCTGCTGGTGCCGGCCTTCTCGCAGGTGCTGCCCCGCGACACTTCCCTGGCCACGCGCCTCACACGCAACATCGGGCTGCAGCTGCCGCTGGTTTCGGCGGCAATGGACACGGTCACCGAGGCGAGGCTGGCGATCGCCATCGCCCAGGAGGGCGGCATCGGCATCGTGCACAAGAACCTCGGCCCGCGGCAGCAGGCCGCCGAGGTGGCCCGCGTCAAGCGCTACGAGAGTGGCGTGGTGCGCGACCCGATCACCGTGACGCCCGACATGCCGGTGCGCGAGGTGATGGCGCTGACCAGGCAGCACGGCTTCTCGGGCTTCCCGGTGCTCGAGGGCCGAAAGGTGGTCGGCATCGTCACCAACCGTGACCTGCGCTTCGAGACGCGGCTGGACGCCCCGGTGCGCGAGGTGATGACCCCGCGCGAAAAACTGGTGTGGGTGAAGGAAGGCGCCTCGCTGGACGAAGGCAAGGCGCTCATGCACCGCCACAAGCTCGAACGTGTGCTGGTGGTCAACGACGAGTTCGAGCTGCGCGGCCTGATGACGGTGAAGGACATCACCAAGCAGACCGACTTCCCAGCCGCCGCGCGCGACAGCCAGGGCAAGCTGCGCGTCGGCGCCGCCGTCGGCGTGGGCGAGGGCACCGAAGAGCGCGTCGAGCTGCTGGTGAAGGCAGGAGTCGACGCGCTGGTGGTGGACACCGCGCACGGCCACAGCCAGGGGGTGATCGATCGCGTGCGCTGGGTCAAGCGCCACTACCCGCAGGTGGATGTGATCGGCGGCAACATCGCCACTGGCGCGGCCGCCACGGCGCTGGTCGAGGCCGGTGCCGATGCGGTGAAGGTCGGCATCGGCCCAGGCAGCATCTGCACCACGCGCATCGTGGCGGGTGTGGGCGTGCCGCAGATCAACGCCATCGACCAGGTGGCCACCGCCCTGCGCGGCAGCAACGTGCCGCTGATCGCCGACGGCGGCATCCGCTACAGCGGCGACATCGCCAAGGCCATCGCCGCCGGCGCCAGCAGCGTGATGATGGGCAGCATGTTCGCCGGCACCGAAGAGGCGCCCGGCGAGACCATCCTCTACCAGGG
>JAEUPD010000165.1 GCA_016788525.1 Rubrivivax sp. | reverse complement strand
ACCGCCAGCATCAGCGCCAGCGTCAGCGTGCCCACGTACATGCGGCGCAGGCTGTCGCGCGCCAGCGCGCGCTGCTGGTACTCGCTGTAGGCGGCCTGCACGGCCAGCGCATTGGCCACCAGCGTGCGCGGCAGCGGCTGCGCCAGCAGCAGGAAACGCTCCTGCGGCGGCGTGAGCCGGATGCGGTGGTCGGGCAGGCGCGCCAGCGCGCGCACCGTGGCGCCATCGGCCGCCGCGCCGGGCCCGGCAGCGCCGCCCCCGGCCTGCGCCGCCTCCTCGTCCAGGCCGTCGATCTGGCTGGCCGCGCCGGTGGCTCGCGCCTGCCGCAGCAGCGCGGCGGCGGGGCGCTGCGCGGCGATGACCGCGCTCTCGCCGGACAGCGCACTGGCACTGCGCAGCACCTGCCCGGCCGGGCCCACCAGCACCGCGTGGCGCACGCCCAGCTGCTCGCGCAGACGCTCCAGGGCCAGCGGCTGCAGCGGGTCCTGTTCCTCCAGCCGCTGCGCGCCGCTGCGCGCCTTGGCCAGCAGGTCGCTCGCGAAGCTCTCCAGCGTGTCCTTGCCCAGCAGCAGCCCGGCGTCCAGCGCATTGGCCAGGCGCTGGTCGAACCACGATTCGATGCTTCGCGTGGCGAACTGGTACGACACGGCATAGACGACGATGCCGGGCAGCACGCCCACCAGCGCGAAGATGCCCGCCAGCTTGAGCAGCAGCCGGCTGCCGAACTTGCCGCGCCTGAGCCGCACCAACAGCCGCACCGCGACGAAGCCGATCACCAGCACCAGCAGCAGCGCGACCGCGGCGTTGACCCACACCAGCCAGACGAAGTGGCGCTCGTAGAAGCCGCCCGGCCGGGCGAACGAAAGCACGAACGCGAGTACCAGCGCCGCGCCCGTGAGGACCACGGCCGAGAGGATCCAGGCCCAGCGGGCGGTGGCGGTCATGGCAAGGTCGTCAGGGCAGGCGGCGCGCCGCGACGTGCATGGCGCTCACTCCACCCGCAGCACGCGGGCGGCGCCCAGGGCCCAGTCGCCCTGCGTCACCAGGCCGAACTGCATCGGGCTGGGCAGTTGCGAGGTGTCCAGCCGGTAGTCGAATTCGACGTAGTAGGACTTGTCCGGGTCGAGCTGCGCCAGGTCGGCCAGCCGCCAGCCGGCGCTGCGCGAGGCGGCGACCAGCGCCTCCTCGAGCGTGGCATGGCTCTGGTTCAGCCCGCCCAGGCCCACGCGCCAGTTGCCGGTGAGCGGCTGGAACGCCACGCGCCACTGGCGCGACACGCGGGCGATGCGGGCATCGCGCCAGTACCAGCGGCTGCGCAGCAGCGTCGCCTCGGCCACGAAGACCACCGGCACGCCGCGGGTCAGCGCCTCTTCCACCGCGCGTGGCAGCACGACGCGGGCCACGAAATCCAGGCTCAGCACGCCATCGGCGCGCTGCACGCGCAGCGTGGTCAGCTCGATGCCCTGCGGCGCCGGCACCTGCGCGCGCACCACGCCGGCCAGGCCGGCGCCGAGCAGCAGGCCGGCCCCCTGGCCCAGCAGCGTGCGTCGGCGGACCAGGTGGCGGTGCGACATGGTTTGGAAGGCGGCGGCGGGGTCGTCAGGTCTTCTCGATCAGTGCGTAGAAGAAGCCGTCGCCCGTTGGCGCCGGCGGCGGCCTGGCCACGGGCACCGCCGGCGGCGGCATCCACGCAGCGGGCCCGGTGGGCACGCTCCCCGCGGTGGCTTCCCCACCCGCGGGATTGTCGGGGAGCGGCAGCAGATGGCCGGGCGCCAGCGGCCAGCGCCGGGCACCGCCGGCGGGCAGCCGTTGCAAAAACGCGTCGATCTGGTGCTCGCCCTCGGCGCGAAACAGCGAACAGGTGGCGTAGAGCAGCCGGCCGCCTGGCGCGAGCAGGGGCCACAGCGCTTGCAGCAGGCGCTGCTGGGTCTGTGCCAGGGTGTCGACGTCGGCCGGCCGGCGCAGCCAGCGCACGTCGGGATGGCGCCGCACGATGCCCGAGGCGGTGCAGGGGGCGTCCAGCAAGATGGCGTCGAACGGGCGCGCGTCCCACCAGCCGCCGGGCTGGCCCGCGTCGCCCGCCCGCACCTGCACCCGGCCGGTGCCGGGCAGGCGCAACCGCCGCAGGTTGTCGTGCACGCGGGCCAGCCGGCCAGCGTCGACGTCCAGCGCCAGCAGGTCGAGATCGGCCCGCTCCAGCAGGTGCGCGGTCTTGCCACCCGGCGCGGCACAGGCGTCAAGCACGCGCGCCCCGGCGGGCAGCGGCGGCAGCGTGGGGTTCGCTCGGCCACCCCCCAGCAGCAGCGGCGCGGCCAGTTGCGCGGCCGCGTCCTGCACAGACACCTCACCGTCGGCGAAACCAGGCAGTTGCAGCACCGGGCATGGCTTGGCCAGCACCACCGCCAGGTCGTCCAGGCCTGCCGCGGCGGCGCCGGGCAGCGGCTGCATCCGCGCCACGATGCCGTGGTGCGCCAGCAGTTCGACGTAGCGGGCCGGCGTGGTGCGCCGCGCGTTCACGCGCAGCGCCATCGGTGGGTGGCGGTTGGCGTGCGCCAGCAGCTGCTGCCATTGACCCGGCCAGTCGTGGCGCAGGCGCTGCACCCACCAGTCGGGGTGGTTGTAGGCGCCCAGCGGCGTGTGCAACGCGGCTTGCACCCAATGCATACGCTCGCGCACGAAGCGGCGCAGCACCGCATTGATGAAGCCAGCCGCCGCCGGGGTGCGCTGGCGCGCCGCCGCGACCGCCTGGTCGACCAGCGTGTGGTCGGCGTAGGGCGGCGCCCCGTCGTCCTGCGGAGGCCACAGCAAGGCCAACGCCACCAGCAGCAGCGACTCCACCGGCGGCGGCGGCCGCCGCGGCGCGAGCCGCTCGCGCACCTCGAGCGCGCCGCCCAGCCGGCGCAGCACGGTGAAGGCCAGCGCCTGCACGCCGGGGCGCAGCGGCTGCGGCACGCGCGGCAGCGCCTCTGACAGCGACCGGCCTTCGCGCACGGCCTGCACGGCGTCGGCGGTGACGTCCAGGAGCCGGGCCAGCGCGGGGGCGTTCACGCGGGCAGTCTACCCACGGGCCCGCCAGGGTCGGCGGCGGCGCGCCAACCTTTGACGGGCCATCGGTGGGCACAATGCATCATCGCCAGGGCCCGGCTGGCGCCAGTGGCTTGCGCCTGGTGCACCGGCTCGCCCACTCACCAAGCCGCCCGCTTTTCAATCTTGATGGCCGACAAGCCTCTGGCCGCCGCGACTGCACCCACGGCCGCCGCCCCCCCCATGCTGCCCGGCACGGCCAAGGCGCCGCCAAGACTGCTGCGCAGCGAAGAGGAGCTGCAGCGCCTGAGTGCCAGCGAGCGCATCCGCTACCGCCTGGTCACCGCCGACCGCCGCTACCACGCCAACGACAACATCGCCGAGTTCGTGCGCCCGGGCGAACTGGCCGAGCTGAAGGACGAGGTGGCGCTCAAGCTGCAGCAGGTGCTCGAGGCGCTGGTCATCGACACCGTCAGCGACCACAACACCCAGGAGACGGCCCTGCGCGTGGCGCGCATGTACATCGACGAGGTGTTCGCCGGCCGCTACAAACCGATGCCCACGGTGACCGAGTTCCCCAACGCCGAGCGGCTCAACGAGCTGATGATCGTCGGCCCGATCAATGTGCGCAGCGCCTGCAGCCACCACATGGTGCCCATCTTCGGCCGCGTGTGGATCGGCGTGCTGCCCAACGAGCACTCCAACCTGATCGGCCTGTCGAAATACGCGCGCATCGCCGACTGGGTGATGAGCCGGCCGCAGATCCAGGAGGAGGCCGTGACGATGCTGGCCAACGAACTGCAGGCGCGCGTGCGCCCAGACGGACTGGCGCTGGTGATGGAAGCCGACCACTTCTGCATGCACTGGCGCGGCGTGAAGGACACCGACACCTCGATGGTCAACAGCGTGATGCGCGGCGCCTTCCTGAAAGACGCCAACCTGCGGCGCGAATTCCTCTCGCTGCTGGCGCGCAAGGGCAGCGCATGACACCGAGGCCCCGAGCGATGACCGAGACGCAGCCAAGTAGCCGCCGCGGAACCGGCTCTGCCGGGCCGCTGGCGGGCCTTGCAGGCCGCGCCAGGCCCGAGGGCCTGGCCCCTCGCCAGGCACGAAAGGTCCCCTGGACCTTTCGTGTCCGGGCTCGGCCCGCCTCGGGGGAGAGGCGCCGCAGGCGCTTCGGGGGGGATCCTTGTTAGTCCGCCTGATGTACGCCAGCCGCGCCGCGGCGGGCACGGACCAGGAGACGCTGCTGGCGCTGCTGCGCGAGTGCCGCGCGGCCAATCCGCAGCACGGCATCACCGGGGTGCTGTGCCACAGCGAGGGCCTCTACCTGCAGGTGCTGGAAGGCGGGCGCGGCGCGGTGAACCGCCTGTACAACCGCATCGTCGCCGACCCGCGCCACCACCAGGTGGAGTTGCTGCTGTACCAGGAGATCGGCGAGCGGCGCTTTGCCGGCTGGTCGATGGGGCAGGTCAACCTCGCGCGGCTGAACCCGTCGCTGCTGCTGAAGTACTCGGCCTCGGCCACGCTCGACCCGTTCTCGGCGTCGGGCGCGGTGTCGATGGCGCTGTTCGAGGAACTCGTCGCCACAGCCTCGGTGGTAGGCTTGGGCTGAGCCCGGCGCGGCGGCCACATCGGCGCCCTCCGCGACGACGGTTTTCGCCACCGAACCGCGCCGCCGGCCCCCCCCCCCCCGAACGGCCACCGGCGGGGCGCTCCTCCCTGCGAGTAGCCCAAGAGGGGTAGGCTCGGGGCTTGCCCCGATGAACCGGGGCCGGCGCGCGACGATCATCCCTGCAACCCTGTCTTCTTTCCCGCAAGGAGCCTCCATGAACACTCGACGCGACATGCTGACCACGAGCGCCAAGGTCGCCGCCCTGCTGGCCAGCGCCGGGCTGCTCCCCACCGCCGCGCAGGCGGCCTGGGACAAGGCAGCCTTCGAAGCCAAGACGATGGCCGACGTGGCCAAGGCCTTCGGCGGCCAGGCCCCCACCGCCAACGCAGGCGTCACCGTCATCGGCCCGGACATCGCCGAAAACGGTGCCGTGGTGCCGGTGGGCTGTTCCACCACGCTCGCCGGCGTGAAGCGTCTGGCCATCCTGGTGGAGAAGAACCCCAACGCGCTGGCCGCGGTGTTCGACGTCTCCGATGCGGTGGAGCCCGGCTTCAACACGCGCGTGAAGATGGGTCAGTCGTCCAACGTCATGGCGGTGGCGCTGATGGCCGACGGCAAGATCCATTTTGCGCAAAAGGAGATCAAGGTCACCCTGGGCGGCTGCGGCGGCTGAGCACAGGCCAGCCTTTCAATTTCCCGGCAATCAGTTCAAGGAGCAGCAAATGGCAGATCCGATGCGCATCCGCGCGCAGGTCGCGGGCGACAAGGCCACGGTGCGGGTCCTCATGGCCCACGAAATGGAAACCGGCCAGCGCAAGGACAGCGCCGGCAAGACCATCCCGGCCTGGTTCATCAGCGAGGTCAGCGCCACGCACAACGGCAAACCGGTGCTGACCGCTCAATGGGGCCCGGCGGTGGCCAAGAACCCGTTCCTGCAGTTCACCGTGAAGGGCGCCAAGGCCGGCGACAAGATCGCCGTGACCTGGAAGGACAACAAGGGCGAGTCGCGGACCGACGAAGCCACGGTGGCCTGACCGCCCTGCGCATGCCGGCCGCGCACGCCGCGGCAATGTGCTGACCACGATCGAGGAGACACATGAGACAAGGCCTCAAGTTGATCGCCGCCGCCGCGCTGATGGCCGCGCCTGCGCTCGCCGCCGCGCAGAAGTCCGCGGCCGACGGCATTGCCGAGTACCGCGCGTTGCTGGCCGACGGCAACCCCGCCGAGCTCTACGAAGCCCGCGGCGAGGGCCTGTGGAAGAGCAAGCGCGGCCCGAAGAACGCATCGCTCGAGAAGTGCGACCTCGGCAAGGGCCCCGGCGTGGTGAAGGGCGCCTTCGTCGAGATGCCGCGCTGGTTCGAGGACACGCAGCGCGTGGAAGACCTCGAGTCCCGGCTCGCGTCGTGCATGCAGTCGCACCAGGGCTTCAGCTACGCCGAGATCGCCAAGACGCCATTCGGCCGCGGCTTGCAGGCCGACATCACGGCCCTGGCCACCTGGATCGCGGCCGAGTCCAAGGGTCTGCCGTTCAATCTGCCGCAGGGCCACCCCGAGGAGCGCCGCTCCTTCGAGATCGGCAAGCGCGTCTTCTACTTCCGCGGCGGGCCGATGGACTTCTCGTGCTCGTCGTGCCACAACTCCGACGGCAAGCGCATCCGCCTGCAGGACCTGCCCAACCTCACGAAGAACCCGGGTGACGGCATCGGCTTCGCGGCCTGGCCCGCGTACCGTGTCAGCAACGGGCAGATGTGGGGCATGCAGCTGCGCCTGAACGACTGCTTCCGGCAACAGCGCCTGTCGTTCCCCGTCTTCGGCTCGGAGGCCACGGTGGCGCTGGGCACCTACATGGGCGTCAACGCGAAGGGTGCGAAGTCTGCCGCGCCCACCATCAAGCGCTGAGCGGGGGAGCAAACCATGACAAAGAAGTACCTCACGCGCCTTCGCACCGGCCTGGTCCTGGGCGCCATCGCACTGGCCGGCTGCGCCTCGATGCCCTCGCCGGCGGAACTGGACCGGCAGGCCGCTGCGGTGATGCTGGCGTCGTTCCGCGACCAGGGCATCGCCAAGAACGACCGCGTGAAGCAGGATCTCGGCCAAGCGGCCTGCTCGTCGGACAAGCCGCCCGCCGATGCCGTGGCCGAGAAGATCATGGCCGAGGCCAAGGCCTCGGTGAAGTGGCCCGAAGGCGGCCGCTACCTGGGCGACTGGCGCGAAGGGGAGAAGGTGGCCCAGAACGGCCGCGGCTTCACCTGGACCGACAGCAGCGGCGCGCCGGGCTCGGGCGGCGGCAGTTGCTACAACTGCCACCAGATCGGCAAGGCCGAGGTCAGCTTCGGCAACATCGGCCCGAACCTCTACAACTACGGCAAGAACCGTGGCGTGCGCGACGTCACCGCACCCACCGCGGCACCAATCGTCCAGTACACGTGGATGAAGATCTACAACTCCAAGAGCTACGCCGCCTGCTCGGACATGCCGCGCTTCGGCCATGCCGGGCTGATGACCGAGGACCAGATCCGTCACGTGATGGCGCTGTTGCTGGACCCGCAATCGCCGGTCAATCAATGACCGGCTGACCTCCTGCGCCTCTTCACCCAAAAGCCCGGCCGCAGCGCCGGGCTTTTTCAACCCCGGCGCCAAGACCGCCGGCACGGGCAGCGATGAACCTCAGCAAGCGCGAATTCATGCAAGTGCTGGCCGCCGGCACCGTGGCCGGCATGGGGCTGGCCCGCTGGGCCGACGCCGATGCGGCCACGGCCGGCGAGGCGTTGTACGAGGCGCCACCGCTCGGCCGCGGCACGGGCTTCGCCAGTTTCCTGCACATGACCGACTGCCATGCGCAGCTGCTGCCCATCCACTTCCGCGAGCCGAGCGTCAACCTCGGCGTCGGCCCGATGGCCGGGCACATCCCGCACCTGGTGGGCGAGCATCTGCTGCAGCGCGCCGGCGTGGCGCCGGGCACGCCACTCGCGCATGCCTACACCTGCCTCGACTTCGAGGCCGCGGCGCGCCGCTACGGCAAGGTGGGCGGCTTCGCGCACCTGGCCACGCTGGTCAAGCGGCTGAAGGCCAGCCGCCCTGGGGCGCTGCTGCTCGACGGCGGCGACACCTGGCAGGGCAGCGCGACGAGCCTGTGGACGAACGCGCAGGACATGGTCGACGCGTGCAAGGCACTCGGCGTGGACGTGATGACCGGCCACTGGGAGTTCACCTACGGCATGAAGCGGGTGAAGGAGATCGTCGACGGCGACTTCAAGGGTGGCAAGGGCGAGGGCGCCGCTGCGCGGCACCGTGTGGACTTCGTCGCCCAGAACGTCAAGACCACCGACTTCGGCGACCCGGTGTTTCCGCCCTACGTCATCAAGGAGATGGCCGGCGTCAAGGTGGCCATCGTCGGCCAGGCGTTCCCGTACACCCCGATCGCCAACCCGCGCTACATGGTGGCCGAGTGGGAATTCGGCATCCAGGACGAGAACCTTCAGAAGACGGTCGACGAGGCACGCGGCAAGGGCGCGCAGGTGGTCGTCGTGCTCAGCCACAACGGCATGGATGTCGACCTGAAGATGGCCAGCCGCGTGCGCGGCGTGGACGCCATCTTCGGCGGTCACACGCACGATGGCGTGCCGGTGGCGGTGCCGGTCGGCAACCAAGGCGGCACGACGCTCGTCACCAACGCCGGCAGCAACGGCAAGTTCCTCGCCGTGATGGACTTCGAGGTCAAGGGCGGCAAGGTGGCGCAATGGAAGTACCGGCTGCTGCCGATCTTCGCCAACCTGCTGCCCGCGGACGCCCAGATGCAGGCGCTGATCGACAAGGTCCGCGCGCCGTACAAGGCCAAGCTGGAAGAGAAGCTTGCCGTCACCGAAGGCCTGCTCTACCGCCGCGGCAACTTCAACGGCAGCTGGGACCAGCTGATCTGCGACGCGCTGATGGAAGTGCAGGGCGCCGACATCGCCTTCAGCCCCGGCTTCCGCTGGGGCACGAGCCTGCTGCCCGGCCAAACCATCACCCGCGAGCTGCTGATGGACCAGGTGGCCATCACCTACCCCTATGCCACGCTCGCCGAGATGAGCGGCGAGATGATCAAGACCATCCTCGAGGACGTGGCCGACAACCTGTTCAATCCCGACCCGTACTACCAGCAGGGTGGCGACATGGTCCGCGTGGGCGGGCTCGAATACACGATGGACCCGCTGGCCAAGATGGGCTCGCGCATCGGCGAGATGCGCCTCGCGGGCCGCGCCATCGAAGCCGGCAAGACCTACAAGGTGGCTGGCTGGGGCCCGGTGGCCGAAGAGGCCTCGCGCGCCGGCCTGAAGCCGGTGTGGGAGGTGGTGGAGACGTGGCTGAAAAGCCAGGGCGGGCGCGTCAAGCCGCGCCGCATCAACACGCCACGGCTGCTTGGCATGCAGGGCAATCCGGGGCTGGCCGGCTGAACGGCTGCACTGGCTGAATCCGGCGGCTTTCGATCAACGGTCGTTCCGCTGCCTGGTCCTGAGCTGCGGGCGAGTCGCAGCCATGGCGTGGCGGGGCCTGTGGCGCGCCAAGGCCACCGGGTGGTCGGCTCCGCGAATGTCCTCTTCGGGGAGCCCAGCTTCGCTGGTCTCCCCGATGCCCCCTTGATTTCGCTGCGCCGACCACCCGGCGGCCTTGGCGATGCACAGGGGTCGGTCGCCGAGCGCTCGTACTGCGCAGCGTGTGCCTGGACCGGGCCACCGGGGGGCCCTGCGCCGCGAAAACCACGAGGCATCTGAGTGCCCTCCGAAGCAGGGCACACAGAGACGGACCTTCGC
>JAEUPD010000146.1 GCA_016788525.1 Rubrivivax sp. | reverse complement strand
CCCACCAGCGCCAGCGCGAAGTTGTAGATGCGGTTGGTGATGCCGGCGTTGTTCATCAGGTTGCCGGCCAGGATGAAGAAAGGCACCGCCAGCAGCGGAAAGCTGTCGATGCCGCCGATCATGCGGTGCACCACCGCGAAGGCCGGCAGGTCGCCGCTGACGAGGATGTAGATCAGCGAGCTGCCGGCCATGGCGATGGCGACGGGTACGCCGCTGGCCATCAGCAGGAGAAACAACGACTTCAGCATGCGGCGGGCCTCTGGTGATGCGGCACGCCGCCGGCCATCCGCAGGAGAAACAACGACTTCAGCATGCGGCGGGCCTCTGGTGATGCGGCGCGCCGCCGGCCATCAGCAGCAGGAAGAGGGACTTCAGCATGGGGAGGGCTTCGCGGGGCTCAGCGGTCGGTCATCGTGCTCTCGGGTCGCTCCAGCACGCTGTAGCCGCGCTGCCAGTGCACCTTCATGACCCACACCGAGCGCAGCGCCATCGCGGCAAAGCCGAACAGGCACGCCGCGTACACGATGTTCATCGGCAGGTCGACGATGGTCATCTGGTAGTTGCCCATCTTCTGCATCATCAGCATCGTCAGCCACGTCATGGCGAAGAAGAAGGCCACGCGCAGCAGGTCCACTGCGCGTGACAGCCACTTCGAGAGGCCACGTGGCAGGTAGCGGTACAGCAGGTCCACCTGGATGTGGTTGTTCTTCGCCACGCCGATGGAGGCGCCGACGAACACCGTGCCGATGAGCAGGTAGCGCGCGATCTCCTCGGTCCAGCTGGCCGAGTCGTTGAACACGTAGCGCGTCACGAACTGCGTGAACACGACCCCGGCCAGCGCCCAGAAGAACAGCAGCGCCACCCAGGCCTCGGGTGGCGTCTGCGAGAGGTCGACGGCTTCGTCGACGGCGTGGAACTCGCCGTCGTCGCCCATCACCTTGGGGCCGGAGTCGATGTCCATCGGTGCAGCGGGGGCCCGGGTCTCAGCGGATCGCCTGCACGCGTTCGTACAGGGCCTTGTCCCACGTCGCGTCGGGCCCGGTGTGGAAGGCGCGGAACTTGGCGCCGATGGCCGCACGGTCGGACCTGACGACGTTCTTCTTGTACTTGGTGGTGAAGTCGTCGACCAGGCGCTGCTCGGCGGCGGCGATGTCCTCGGTGCACTTCGTCGCGGCTTCCTTGAACACCGCCTCGAAGGCCTTCTTGTCGGCATCGCTGAGCTTGCTCCAGGTCGGGCCGCCGACGATGGTGAGCAGCATCTCGGTGATGTGGCCCGTGAGGTTGATGTGGCTTTGCACCTCGTAGAACTTCTTGGCCTCGATGGTGGGCAGCGGGTTCTCCTGGGCATCGACGGTCTTGTTCTGCAGCGCCAGGTACACCTCGGCAAAGGCGATCGGCGTGGCGTTGGCGCCCAGCACCTTGGGGTAGGCGGCGTACAGCGGCGCATCAGGCACGCGCAGCTTCAGGCCGACCATGTCCTCGGGCTTGACGATGGGCTTGTTGGCCGTGGTGTGGCGCACGCCGTAGTAGGTGACCGACAGAGGCCGGTTGCCGCCCTTCTTGAAGTAGCCCTCCATCAGCTCGGCGAGCACCGGGCTGCCCGCGTACTTCTTCCAGTGGTCGAAGTCGCGGAACATGAACGGCGCCCCGCCGATGGCCAGCGGCGGGTGCGTGCGCGCGGCAAACGCCTGGCCGGTGTAGATGACATCCACCGTGCCCAGCGTGAGGCCCTGGTTGATGTCGGTCTCCTTGCCCAGCTGCGAGGCCGGGAAGACCTGCATCTCGTAGCGCCCGGCGGTGCGCTTCTTGATCTCATCGGCCGCCCACAGCGCCCACTTGTGATACGGCTCGCTGGTCTCGTAGACATGGGCGAACTTGAGCTTGGTCTGCGCGAGCGCCGGGGCGGCGCTGCCGGCCAGCGCGAGCCACGCCGCGGCGAGCGCGAGCGTGAGAGTGTGGCGCTTGTTCATCGAACCTCCTCGGGGATGATGGGGTGGTTGGGCGGCCGTGGCCGCTACTTGATGGCGACGATGCGCTCGTAGTCCTTCATGTCGAAGCCCATGCTGGTCACCGGCTTGGCCTTCAGCACCGCGTCGACAAAGCTCTTGCGGTCGACCTGGTGCACGCCCAGGCCTTTCTTCTTGAACTCGGCCACCAGCTCGGCCTCGCGCTTCTTGATCTGCGCGGTGGCGCGCGCAGCCGCCTCGAGGGCGACGTCGCTGAAGACCTTCTTCTCGGCGTCGCTGAGCTTCGTCCATACGTGCGGCGCCACCTGGGTGGTCAGGCCGTCGACGATGTGGCCGGTGAGCATGATGTGCTTTTGCACCTCGTAGAACTTCTTGGCCTCGATGGTGGTGAGCGGGTTCTCCTGCGCGTCCACCGTCTTGTTCTGCAGCGCCAGGTACACCTCGGCGAAGGCGATGGGCGTGGGGTTGGCGCCGCAGCTCTCGGGCGTGGCG
>JAEUPD010000127.1 GCA_016788525.1 Rubrivivax sp. | reverse complement strand
GGCGAGGCGGCGAACACGGCAACGACCTATGGCTACGACTCCGTGACGATGATGCAGGAGACGAAGACGTCGGTCTGCCAGATCGAGCGCGCCGCTTAAGGAGGCAATCGCAATGGCACGAATGAAGTTCATTTGCGATGCCGAGCGGTGCATCGAGTGCAACGGCTGCGTCACGGCCTGCAAGGCCGAGCACGAGGTGCCGTGGGGCGTGAACCGCCGGCGGGTCGTCACGCTCAATGACGGCCAGCCGGGCGAGCGCTCCATATCGGTGGCGTGCATGCATTGCTCCGACGCACCGTGCATGTCGGTGTGCCCGGTGGACTGCTTCTACCGCACCGACGAAGGCGTGGTGCTGCACGACAAGGACGCCTGCATCGGCTGCGGCTACTGCTCCTACGCGTGCCCCTTCGGTGCGCCGCAGTTCCCCAGCAACGGGACCTTCGGCATGCGCGGCAAGATGGACAAGTGCACGTTCTGCGCGGGAGGCCCGGAAGCCAACGGCAGCGCGGCCGAGTTCGAGAAGTACGGCCGCAACCGCCTGTCCGAAGGCAAGCTCCCGATCTGCGCGGAGATGTGCTCCACCAAGGCACTGCTGGGCGGCGACGGCGACGTCGTGGCCGACATCTTCCGCTCCCGCGTGCTGGCCCGCGGCAAGGGCAGCGAGGTGTGGGGCTGGGGCACCGCCTACGGCAAACCCACGGAGGTGAAGAAGTGATGAGCAAGCTCGCGCTGATCGGCGTGGCGGCGTTGCTGCTGGTCGGCTGCGGCGAAAAGCCGCAGAACCTGGCCGCGGGCAAGAAGCCGGACACGCCGGGCTGGCAGGACGTTCCGAAGGTCAACGTGGACCCGGGCTGGGCGGCCGGCGACCGCAAGGCCTGGGAGGACCACTTGAAGGTCCGTGCCCAGCGGG
Source organism: Rubrivivax sp. (assembly GCA_016788525.1). Taxonomy (GTDB): domain Bacteria; phylum Pseudomonadota; class Gammaproteobacteria; order Burkholderiales; family Burkholderiaceae_C; genus Rubrivivax. Next base: position 7,005 of record JAEUPD010000127.1, on the reverse strand, counting down.
GTCAGAACGACTACACGCGGCCCAGCAGCAAAGACTGACAGGAGTTGTCCATGAAGTGCGTGCTCCGTGGCGTGGCCATCGTACTCGTGGCCATGCTGGTGTCGGCCGGCAACGTGGCGGCGCAGAAGCCGCTGGCGCCGGCCGACCCGCCGCCGCCGGCCGCTGCCGCGAGCGGGCTGCCGCAACCCGGCGAGAGCAATGCCGAGCGGGCCAAGACCCAGCCCGGCAACAACGCGCCGTTCTGGCGCGCGGTGCGCGAATCCGGCGCGCAGGCCGGGTACGTCAGCCTGCCCGGCCCGGAGTTGGGCCAGCTCGTGCAACAGTCCGTCAAGTACCCCGGGTCGCAGTACACCACTGCGGGCGAAGCTTGGCGGCAGGTGCGCAACGTCTGGCTCATCCCGTACGGCGGCGCACTCATGCTCATCGCGCTGCTGGCCGTGGGTCTGCTCTACCTGGCCAAGGGCCCGATCAAGGTGAAGGCTCCGGCGACCGGCCGCATGATCGAGCGCTTCACCCCGATGGAGCGCGCCGCGCACTGGGTCGGCGCCATCACGTTCGTCGTGCTGGCGGTGTCGGGCATCGTGATGGCCTTCGGCAAGTTCTTCCTGCTGCCGGTGCTCGGCCTGACGCTCTTCGGGTGGCTGACCTACGCGCTGAAGACGCTGCACAACGTGGTCGGGCCGCTGTTCGCGGTGTCGATGCTGATCTTGATCGTGACCTTCGTGAAGGACAACCTGCCGCGCCGGCACGACCTGGCTTGGCTGTCCAAGGCGGGCGGCTTCCTGGGCGGCGCCCACGTGCCTTCGCACCGCTTCAATGCCGGCGAGAAGTTCATGTTCTGGGGCGGCGTGCTGGTGTTGGGGCTGGTGACCGCGGGCTCCGGGCTGGTGCTCGACCAGCTGATTCCGCAGGTGGCGCCCACGCGCGGCAACATGCAGGTCGCGCACATGATCCATGGCGCGGCGTCGATCCTGATGATGGCGCTGTTCACCGGCCACATCTACATGGGGTCGGTGGGCGTGAAGGGCGCCTACGGCGCGATGCGGCACGGCTATGTCGACGAGGCCTGGGCCAAGGAACATCACGAGCTGTGGCACGACGACATCAAGGCCGGGCGCATCCCGGCGCAGCGTTCCGCCAGCGGTACGCCGCCGGCCGACACGGCGGGCGCCCGTGCTTGAGAACCCGAATGGAGAAGTCTCAGACCATGAAAGCCGTTCGTGACCTGCTGGCGCTGTCATTGATCTGCGCAACCTCGGCCGCACTGGCCAAGCTGCCACCGCCCAGCGAAGAGGCCAAGGCCAAGGCTGCAGAAGCCGCGGTCAAGGCGGCCCACGCCGCAAAGGTGGAGGCCTTCAAGCTTTGCAAGGCGATGGACAAGGTGGCCGCCGGCTACCACGCCGATGCCAAGAAGTCCGGGCGCGAGACCAAGGCCCCGGTGGCCACGCCGGCCTGCGCAGATCCCGGGCCCTTCGTGGCCGCACCTGCCGCGGCGAAGAAGTAAGCGGCGCGATGTCGCCTCCCGGCGAAGCCCTACCCCTGCCGGCCCCCACCGCGGCGCCCCCTCCGCTGGTGCGCGGTGCGCCGCGCCTGACGTGCGCCTGCAGTGACTTGCTGCGCGAGATCGTCGTGCTCGACGAGTACGGGCAGCAGCGCCCGATCCACATCCCCGCCGAGCGCCCGCTGACGGTGTTCGTCGACAAGCGCGAGCTCGTGACGCTGATGACCCTGGGCGCCATGCCCGAGCTGCTCGTGCTCGGCTACCTGGTGAACCAGCGGCTGATCGAGCGCGTGGAGCAGGTCGAGTCGATCACCGTCGACTGGGATGTGGGGGCCGCTGCGGTGCGCACCCACGCCGGCGTGGAAGACATCGAAGCCCGTACCGCGCAGCGCGTCGTGACCACCGGCTGTGGGCAGGGCACCGTCTTCGGCCAGATGATCGACGGCCTGCAAGGCATCCGCCTGCCGCCGGCCGAGCGCGCGCGCATCCGCCAGAGCAGCCTGCACCGCCTGCTCGAGACGGTGCGCAAGCAGGAAACCATCCATCGCAAGGCCGGCTCGGTGCATGGCTGCGCGCTGTTCCGCGCCGACGCCAGCCAAGTCGAGATGCTCATGTTCGTCGAAGACGTCGGCCGGCACAACGCCATCGACACGATCGCCGGCTGGATGGGCATGCACGGCGTCCAGGGCGGTGACAAGGTCTTCTACACCACCGGCCGCCTGACCAGCGAGATGGTGTTGAAGTCGGCCCAGATGGGCGTGCCGATCATCGTCTCGCGCAACGGCGTCACGGCCATGGGCCACGAAATGGCTTCGCGGATGGGCATGGCGCTGTTCGGCCGGGCCTCCAACCGCCACTTCCTGTGCTTCACAGGGTTCGAGCGGTTCGACTCCGAGCCGGAGCCGCAGCGGCCACCGGTTCGCCTCGTGTCGGGCTGAAGCAGTCCGGTCGTCGGCGCGCGGGCCCCTTCGCCCAGCAGCGCGGTTGGCGGCGCGCCAGTTTCGTGCCCGGCTCAGGTTGAGCAGGTCTGCCAGCGCTTGCTGTAGCTCGCGGCCGAGCGCACCACCACCGAAGCGCCGCTGGGTTTGCGCTGAGCGTTGCCGTTTTCGAGTTCCAGCTTCGCGGCGTACTTTTCGAAGAACGCTTCGAACATCTCGCCGCCACGGGTACCCACCGCGTACAGCCGGTCGCTCGCGGCATCCCATTCCAGCAGCACGGCGGCCAGGGGTTGAGGCGCAGGGCCGGAGATCACGCGGGCGCCGCGCTGCGGGTCGTAGCGGGAGTCGTCGCCACAGCAGTGGATCACCTGCGCCGGCTCGCCGCGGCCACCCTTGCGCAGGCCGATGAAGCTGATCTCGGGCGTCGGGTACATCAGCTTGTGGGCACAGATCGCCGAGAACGCGACGATCGACCGGTTCGGCCCCACTCCGGCCGGCGCCGCATAGCGCTGCTTGCCTTCGGTCTCCAGTTCGGCCGGCAGCACACCGCGGTCGAAGGCCAGCAGGAACACCGGCGAGGCGGTGAACGGGTAATTGAAGAGGTACGCCTGACCAGGCTTGAGCTGACGCGATGCCAGCGCGTCGCCGCGCGCGTCGACCAGCAACGACCGCGGGTGGCGCTGGGTCGCCCCGAGCGCAGGACTCGGCACCGCCCCGCAGGCCAGCCAGGCGCCAGCGACACACGCCGCCTGGCGCATCAGGTCACGGCGCTCGGTCTCGGCTGCGGGTTGCACGCGGGCACGCTACACGAGGCGCGCGATCCCGACAAGGTGGGGCTACTGCGGCGTCCCGCCTCGCGCGCCGCAGCCTGCCGCCCCGCCGCCACCGCACGGCCTCAGCCGTGCAGGCTTTCGTACTTCTCCTGCAACTGCTGTGGCGTCTCGACGAAGTCCGGGTGCGGCACGATGCAGTCGGCCGGGCACACCAGCTTGCATTGCGGTTCGTCCTCGGCACCCACGCACTCCGTGCAGCGCAGCGGGTCGATGATGTAGATGGGGCTGCCGACGGCGATCGCGTCGTTCGGGCACACCGGCTTGCAGGCGTCGCAGGCGGTGCAGTCATCGTTGATCAACAGGGCCATGGCGTCTTTCCTCGCGCGTGGGTTCGATGAGGTGTCTCTTGTCTCAGGCCGCCGCCGCGGTCTCCAGTTCGGCCAGGCGAGCGTGCCGGTAGGCGCCCCACAGCGCCGCGCCGATGGCGCCGGCATAGATCGAGTCGGCGTGCGAGCGCGCGGTGACCTTCACCTTCTCGTTCACCATCTCTTCCTGGATGGCGGCGAGCAGCCCGCTGTCCAGCGCCAGCCCGCCGGTGAGCAGCGCGGCGCCTTCCTTCACGCCGGTCACCTTCAGCAGCTTGACGATGCGAGAAGCCATCGACAGGTGGATGCCCTTCAGGATGTCGGGCGTGGCGATGCCGCGGCTGACCATGTTGATGACGTCGGTCTCGGCGAGCACGGCGCAGATGGAACTCACCTTCTCCGGGTCCTTGCTGGTGCACGACAGCGGGCCGATCTCCTCCACGGCCACGCCGAGGTAGCGCGCGATGTTTTCGAGGAACTGGCCCGAGCCGCTGGCGCACTGGCTCGTCATCTTGTAGCTGAGCACCTTGCCACGCGCGTCCACACTGATGGCGCGGCCGTTCAGCGCACCGATGTCGACCACCGCGCGCGCATCCGGATCGAGGAACACGCCGCCGCGCGCGTGCGTGGTCATCGAGTAGAAGTGACCGGTGGCGAACTTGACGTTCTCGCCTTCGCCGGTGGTCGCGATGTAGTCGACGTCGTCCCCGCGCAGGCCCGCGTCGGCAAGCACGCCCGCAAAGCCCTCTTCGGCCAACGACATCGGGTCGCGGCGGCGGATGCGCTCGCAGCGCTTGGCCAGCCACTGCGGGCGGGCGCCCTCGCCGCGAAACAGCACGGTCTTCACCGCGCCGGAGCCGATGTCGATGCCGACGGTGGTAATGTCGCTCATGTCCATGCCTCCGAAGCGTGGCCGGGTGTTTCGTACGAAGTGATCAACAGGTTCATGCGCGCGCCTCGGCCGTCTTGCCCTCTTCGACCACGGCGCGGTAGGCGAACGTCGCGCCGCCGAGCGCGCCGGTATAGATCGAGTCGGGGTTGATGTTCAGCGTGAGCTTGCCGTAGTTCTCTTCGACCAGCTCCACCAGCGCCTTCACCGCCGCCTCGTTCTTGGCCACGCCGCCGGTGAAGGTGAACTCGTTGCGGATGCCGCCCGAGCGCGCGAGGATCGACATGGCGCGCAGGATGATGGCGCGGTGCAGCCCGGCCATGATGTCCTCGCGCTTGTCGCCTAGAGCGAGACGGTCGCGCAGCTCGGCGCCGGCGAACACCGTGCAGGTGCTGTTGATGCGGATCGTCTTCGTGCTCTGCATCGCCAGCGGGCCCAGCTCGTGCAGGCCCATGTTCATCTCGTCGGCGATGTAGCCGAGGTAACGCCCGCAGCCGGCGGCGCAGCGGTCGTTCATCTGGAAGCTCTCGACGATGCCGGCCGGGTCGACCTGGATCGCCTTGGTGTCCTGGCCGCCGATATCGAGCACGGTGGCGGTGCCCGGGTACATCACGTGCGCACCCAGGCCGTGGCAGAGGATCTCGCTGCGGATGTGCTCCTTGGAGAAGGGCAACCGCGCGCGGCCGTAGCCGGTGCCGACGATGTAGGTCTCGTCCATTGCCGTGTCGAGCACGCCCTTGATGGGTGCCTCGACCGCGGCGCGCTTGCTCTGCGTTTCGGGCAGCGCGGCAAAGCTGCGTTCGAGCGCGGCCAGCAGGTGGCGGCGCATCGAGTCGCCGTAGACGCGGTTCTCGACCTCGATGATCGAGCGGTCGAACAGGTTCAGCAGGAAGTCGTAGCGCAGGCCCATCGACTTGGCGATCGCCTCGCCCGCGGCCAGGTACTGGCTGCCGGCGATGTCGCGGAAGAAGTCGCTCTTGCGCCTGGCGCCGGGGGCGAACAGCTCGGGCGCCTCACGCTTCAGCTGCACGAAGACGCCGTCCAGGGCCTCGCGCACGGCCGTCTTGGCGTCGCCGAAGTTCGTCTTGTCATGGTTGCGGCGGCAGGTGGCTTCGAGGTCGTCGAGCTGCTCGAGGTACTGCTCGGCGCGGAAGTCGCGCTCGAGCTGGCCGATGAAGGCATCGAGCGAGCCGTTGAGCGCACCGCTGCGGCCCAGCGCCTGCCGGAAGAGATGGAAGCGCCCGTTGAGCAGCGCCTCGTTCTTGGCCACCGCGGCGGCGGTGTCGTAGTTGGAGCGCGAATTGGTGATGCCGCGGCCGAGCACGTTGCATTGCTCGTCGATGACCACCGCCTTGGTGGTGGTGGAGCCGAGGTCGATGCCGATGAAGCAGCGCATGATGATGCCCCCGCTCAGTGCGCGGCGCCGATCGGCACGAACGGTGCACGCATGTCCGCATGCGCCAGCCGCTTCTGCTTGACCATCTGGAAGTAGCTCTCCAGCCGGTTCTTCACGTTGGCCGCCGAGAAATAGCGCGGGTCGACGAGGTCGGTCTCGATGAAAGCCGCCGGCCGGCCGGTGCGGCGCTCCACTTCGCGCAGGATCAGCAGTTGCCCGGCCGAGAAGCTGTTGCAGCTCTTGATCGAGTTGATCAGCAGGCCGTCGGCGCTGTACTCCTCGATGTACTTGCAGATCATGTCGATGCGCGCCGGCAGGCTGTGGTTGGTGTAGCAGCCCAGGCAGTAGTCGGCCAGCGATTCGAGCGGGTGCTCGGGGTCGTGGCGGAAGCCGAAGTCGTAGACCCCGCCGACCTTGCTGTAGGTGCTGGCGACGACCACCGCGCCTTCTTCGTAGAACATCTTCCAGAAGTCGCGAAAGCTCGTCCAGTTGGGCGGCCCTTCGGTGACGAGGCGGTACTTCTCCTCGCCCATCTCGCCTTCGGGCGTGACCGGGCCCTTCCCCAGCCGCACGCGCTCGTCGATCTCGCCGCGCAGCACGCGGTAGTACTCGGTGGCCTCGGGCGTGCCGCGAAACGCCGTGAAGATGGGGCCGATGTAGTACACCGCGCCGAAGTAGCCGTCGATCGGGCTCGGCCGGTTCTTCGCGCTTTGCAGCACGCGCACCAGGTCCTCCTCGGCCTTGGCCGATTCGCGCATGTACTGGCGCAGGCGGTCGATGTCGAACTTGACGCCGGAGATGCGCTCCAGCGTCGGAATCACGCTCTCCTTCAGCTGCTTGACCACGTACTCGCGCATGTTGGGCGCGATGCGGCCTTCGGCCTGGTACGGCACGTGCAGCATCACCGTCTCGCAGCCGTACTTGTGGCGGATGAGCTCGAACCACTTCATGAAGGTGAAGCAGCCGGTGTAGCTCAGCAGCAGCACGTCGGGGCGCGGCAGTGGGTCGCCGGTGGGGCCGACTTCGCCGCCCATCATCATGCCGAGGTCGGCCTTGACGTAGGTGCACACGTCCTCGCTCTGGCCGTCGCGCTCGGCGTCCATGATCATCTTGCCGCTCTTCTTGCGCATGCCGTTCTGCAAC
>JAEUPD010000003.1 GCA_016788525.1 Rubrivivax sp. | reverse complement strand
CTTCGTCGTGATGGCCACGCAGAACCCGATCGAGACCGAAGGCACCTACCCGCTGCCCGAGGCGCAGGTCGACCGCTTCATGATGAAGGTGCTGGTCGACTACCCCACCGAGGACGAGGAGTTCGTGATCGCCGAGCGCGTGACCGGCCGGCCGGTGGAGGTGAACGCGGTGGCCGACACCTTCCAGCTCGCCGCCTTGCAGCGCGAGTGCCGCGAAGTGTTCTGCGACCCCTCGCTGATGCAGTACGCGGTGAAGCTGGTGGGCGCCACGCGCCGGCCCGAGGCCTACGGCCTGCCCGAGATTGCCAAGTACATCACCTTCGGCGCCAGCCCGCGCGCCACCATCGGCATGGTCGAAGGCGCCAAGGCGCTGGCCATGCTGCGCGGCCGCCGCTACGCGCTGCCCGAGGACATGAGCGACCTCGTGCCCGACGTGCTGCGCCACCGCGTGGTGCTCAGCTACGAGGCGCTGGCCGAGAACGTCAGCGCCGACGACGTGGTGCACAAGGTGATGGCCAAGATCCCGCCGCCGGACAAGCCGCTGGCGCCGGAGGCAGCCGCGCAGACCCGCTGACGCCGCCGCCACACCCGCCATGGACAGCCCCGCCGCCCGCTTTGCCGCCGCCGCCACGGCGTCGGCCGGCCCGCCCACCTCCGACCAGCTGCTGCGCAAGCTGGAGTGGACCGTGCTGCGGCGGCTCGACGGCATCCTGCAAGGCGACTACCGCACCGTGCTGCGCGGCTCGGGCGTCGACCTGGCCGACCTGCGCGAGTACCAGCACCACGACGACGTGCGCCACATCGACTGGAACGTCACCGCGCGGCTGCAGCAGCCGTACGTGCGCCAGTTCGTCGAAGACCGCGATCTCACCGCGTGGTTCCTGCTCGACTGCTCGGGCAGCATCGACTTCGGCAGCGCCGATGTCACCAAGCTGGCGCTTGCCACCGGTTTCGTGGCCACGCTGGCGCGCGTCATCACGCGCCACGGCAACCGTGTCGGCGCGGTGCTGTACGGGCGCCAGGTCGAGGGTGTGCTGCCCCCGGGCGCGACGCGCACCCATGTGCTGCGCCTGCTGCAGCAGATGCGCCGGCCGCGGCCACCGGACAAGCCGCTCACCGCCAGGGAGCTGAAGGCCGCGCGCAAGGCCGGCCGGGCGCCGCGTGTGGGCACGCAGCTGGCCGATCTGATGAAGGCCGCCGACGGCATCGTGCGCCGCCGCTCGCTGCTGTTCGTCGTCTCCGACTTCATCAGCGAGCCGGGCTGGGCCCAGGCGCTCGGCCGCCTGGCCCGCCGCCACGAGGTGGTGGCGGTGCGTGTGGTCGACCCGGCCGAGATGGCGCTGCCCGACGTCGGACTGGTGACCGTGGAAGACGCCGAGACCGGCGAGCAGCTGTTCATCGACGCCTCCGACCCCGCGTTCCGCGCGCGCTATGCCGCGGCGGCCGAGGCGCAGGAGGCCGAGCTGATCACCCAGTTGGCCCACAGCGGCGCCGACATCCTCGAACTCGCCACCGACGAAGACCTGCTCGAGGCGCTGCTTCGCTACGTCGACCTGCGCCGCCAGCGCGCGCGCCGCCGCGCCTCGCCGCGCTTTCCGGCGGCGCTGCGGCAGCAGCGTGCCGCACCGGCGCCGCTGCCGCCGGCCCCGCGTGCCTCTCCTTCAAGCATGTCCAAGGAGGCCGCATGAGTTTCCTCTGGCCCTCGATGCTGTGGCTGCTGCTCGCGCTGCCCCTGCTCGTCCTGGCCTATGCGTGGCTGCTGTCACGAAGGCGCAAGAGCACCGTGCGGCTGGCCAGCCTGAACGTCGCCAAGGCGGCGCTGGGCAGGGGCCCGGGCTGGCGCAGGCACCTGCCGCCGCTGCTGATGCTGTTGGCACTGGCGACGATGCTCTTCGCCGTGTCGCGCCCCACCGCCACCATCAGCCTGCCGCTGGCCGAGCGCACGATCATCCTGGCGATGGACGTATCCGGCAGCATGCGCGCCGAGGACATCAAACCCAACCGGCTGGTGGCCAGCCAGGAAGCGGCCAAGACCTTCGTGCGCTCGCTGCCGCGCGAGGTGAAGGTGGGCGTGGTGTCGTTTGCCGGCACCGCCGCGGTGGTGCAGGCGCCGACCACCAGCCACGACGATGTCATCGCGGCCATCGACCGCTTCCAGCTGCAGCGCGCCACCGCCACGGGCAGCGGCATCATCCTGTCGCTGGCCACGCTGTTCCCCGACCACGGGATCGAGATTCAGCATGTCACCGGGCAGCGCAACTTCCCCGGCGGCACGCCCAGGCCCATCGGCAAGGATGGCAAGGACGGCAAGGAGGACAAGAAGTTCACCCCGGTGCCGCCGGGCTCGTACAACTCGGCGGCGATCATCATGCTCACCGACGGCCAGCGCACCACCGGCCCCGACCCGCTGGACGCCGCCAAGATGGCCGCCGAGCGCGGCGTGCGCGTCTACACCGTGGGTATCGGCACCACCAAGGGCGAGATCATCGGCTTCGAGGGCTGGAGCATGCGCGTGCGGCTGGACGAGGAGACGTTGAAGAACGTCTCGGTGCTGACGCACGGCGAGTACTTCTATGCCGGGACGGCGGAGGATCTGAAGAAGGTCTACGAAGGGCTTTCCTCGCGGATGGTGGTGGAGAGGAAGGAGACCGAGATCAGTGCGCTGTTTGCGGCGCTGGGGGCGCTGCTGGCCCTCTTGTCGGCTGGGTTGTCGGTGTTCTGGTTCGGGAGGGTGGCGTAAGGGCCCTCTTTGGCCTCCGGCCCGGTGGGGCTTCATCGGGCCGCTTCCTACTCCCACCCAGCCGGGTCTCGCCCCGGCGGGCGAGTTACTTTCATTTGCTGGCCCAAATGAAAGTAACCAAAGCAAAGGGCCTGTGGCGTGCCGTTTTGGGGTTAGGCCCGAGCGGCAGATCGGTGAGGTCGCCTCTCCGATGAGCCTACCGGGTTGTGCCGCTCTCCCTTTGGCTCCGTGGTTTGTCGTGAGCTTGTCATGGTCTGTGCGGGCAGGGTGTCGCGCGGTGATGTCGGCGTCGCCGTGATCGTGCGTGGTGCCCTTTCGCGCCGAGCGCGGCAGCGCGGAGAGTCTCACGAGCTGACCATTGACGACCGCCAATGACAACATGTCGATGCACCCCGGACCAACAGGGGATGGTGCACAACTCAGTAGGCCAGTCGAAGCCGCAACCTCATCCGATGCGCCACAGCGCGGCTCACGTCACCGGCCTGCGCAACAGGCCCTTTGCTTTGGTTACTTTCATTTGGGCCAGCAAATGAAAGTAACTCGCCCGCCGGGGCGAGACCCGGCTGGGTGGGAGTAGCAAGACCCTCGAGAAGAAGCCGAGCCCGCCCAGGCCCACGCGGCAGCGTCACCGCTCCAGCCGAATCACCTGCCCCTCACTCCCATCGGTGACGATGTACAGCCACCCATCCGGCCCCTCCCGCACGTCCCGGATGCGGTGCCCCAGCTCGGCCAGCAGCCGCTGCTCGCCCACAACGCGCCGCCCGTCGAGCGACAGCCGGATCAACGCCTGCGCGCGCAGCGTGCCGAGCACCAGGCTGCCCTTCCAGCCCGGATACCGATCGCTGGTCACGAAGGCCAGGCCGCTGGGCGCCACCGACACCGGCACCCAGTGCTTCAGCGGCATCTCGATGCCGGGCTTGGGCCCTTCCTCGCCGATGGCGGTGCCGGTGCCGTAATTGCGGCCGTAGGTCACCACCGGCCAGCCGTAGTTCCTGCCGCCGTCGACCACGTTGACCTCGTCGCCGCCCTGCGGCCCATGCTCGCTGGCCCAAAGGTCGCCGGTGACCGGGTGCGCGGCCAGGCCCTGGATGTTGCGGTGGCCGTAGCTCCACAGCTCGGGCCTGGCGCCGCTTCTGCCGACGAACGGGTTGTCGGCCGGCACGCTGCCGTCGCTGGCGATGCGCACCACCTTGCCGATGTGGTTGTCGGTCGTCTGCGCCGAGTCCTTGCCGCCGAAACGGTCGCCCAGGCCCACCCACAGGTGCCCCTGGCGGTCGAAGGCGATGCGCGAGCCGCAGTGCAGGCGGCTTTCCATCTTCGGCTGCTGGCTGAAGATGACGCGCACGTCGGCGAGCCGCTCCTGGCCCACGGTGCCTTCGAGCCGCGCGCGGGCCACCGCGGTGCCGTTGCCGCCGGCGCCCGGCTCGGCGAAGGTCCAGTAGACGAGGCGGTTGTCGGCGAACTTCGGGTCGACGGCGATGTCCAGCATCCCGCACTGGCCGACGTTGGCCACCGCCGGCACGGTGGGCGTGCCGGCCAGCGGCGGCGAAACCCGCCCCTGGGCATCGGCGATGCGGATGCGGCCGGGCTTCTCGGTCACGAGCATGCGGCCATCGGGCAGGAAGGCCAGGCCCCAGGGGTTCACCAGGCCCTTGACCACCGCCACCGGCTTGAGTTCGCGCGCCGCCACGGCGGTGGCACCGAGGGCCAGGCCGAGCGCAACACTCGCCGCACCGAAGGCCAATGAAGCGCGCGCGCGCGCAATGGGGAGTCCGAGGGGTGTCGAGGAGGTCTTCATGGGCCGCGATGTTGCCAGCCCGTGCCGCGCCCCAACCACGGCATGCTCTTCGCCCCCCTGTGCGCGGCCGCGCCACCCGGCGCGGGCGGCCTCACCGGCGCCGCGCCCGATAGACCTCCGGCGCAAGGCGGGCGCCGCACTTGTCCTCTAAGCTGCACGGCATGTGGAAGCTGCTGTGGGTGGCCGCCCCGCTGATGCTGGCGCTTGTGTCGATGGCCTGGCTCGCCTGGCGCGGGCGCACACCCTCGCGGTTGGGCCTGAACGTGGCCTTCAGCCTGCTGCTGCTGACCTACGTCCTCGGCACCGCGGCACTGGGCATCTTCTGGGTCGCCAACCAGCAGCTGCCCGTGTTCGACTGGCACTACCTGTTCGGCTACACGACGGTGCTGCTGCTGATCGTGCACCTGGCGTTCAACTGGCGTGTCGTCTGGCAGTTCGTGCGCCGCAAGGCCGGCGGTGCCGCGGCCGCGGCGGCGGCGACCTCGCGCACGCCGCAATCGCCGGCCGGCCGCCGCCCGCTGCTGGGCTTCGTCGGCGCCGGCGGGCTCGCGCTGGCTGCGGGCGCGGGCTACCTGCTGGGCTTGCGGCACGGGCGCACCGAGTTGCGGCTCGCCGGTGCGCAGGCCACAGCCGGGCCGGGGGCGCGTGCGGCCGACGCCGCCACGGCGACCACCACCGAGAGCATCTTGACCTCGGCCGCTGCACGATCGGCCGCGCAGGCCTGGGCCGTCGTCGAGCAGTTCCACGCCCACTCCGGCCACTCGCGCAGTGGCGTGCTGCGGCGCGCGACCAGCACCGACTGGGGCCTCGCGCCGCCGCCGTTCAAGCGCTATGCCGAGGCGCAGCGCTTGCCGCTGCCCAAACCGCCCTTGCAGCCACCGGTGGCGCCCGGCGCGCCGGCGGCCGCGTTGCCGGCTCCCGACTTGCCGACGCTGGCCGCCTGCCTGTGGCTGAGCGCCGGGATCAGCGAGCACCGCGGTGGAATCGCCTTTCGCACCTCGCCGTCGTCGGGCGCGCTGTTCGCCACGGAGCTGTACGTGCTGGCGCTGCAAGTGCACGGCCTGGCGCCAGGCCTGTGGCACTACGACCCGCAGACGCATGCGCTGCACCGGCTGCCGGCACCCGCCGCACCGGCCGGCGGCGCGGGCCCCGCCTTGGCCGCCTTCGGGCCGCTGTCGCTGCCCCCGCGCTGCCTCGCGCTGATCGTCGCCACGGCGATCTTCGCGCGCAGCGGCCACAAGTACGGCGACCGCACCTACCGCTATGTCGCGGCCGACCTCGGCCACCTGCTCGAGAACCTGCGGGTCGCGGCCCGCGCGGTCGGTGGGTTCGAGGGCCATCTGCTGCCACGCTTCGACGACCTCGCAATCGGCCGCGCCCTCGGGCTGGACCCGGCGCGCGAAGGTGTGCTGACGTTGGCCGCGCTGGCACCGCCCCACAGCGCCCAGGGGTTGCGCAGCACGCCCGAACTGGCGGGCGGCTGGACGAGCCCCGTGACCGACGCCTTCGCCGCCCAGGGTGGGCGCCTCGGCGTGACCGATGCAATGCAGCTGGCCACATCGCTGCGTGCGCCCACGATGCCGTCGCACGCACAGCCGGCGACACAGCCATCCACGCCACCATCGTTGCTGTCATCGTCGGGGTCGTCGTCGGGACCGTCGGCTGGCCTGTCGGCCACCGCCAGGCCCGCAGAAACCGCATGGGGCGCCACGGGCAGCGACCGCACGATGCCGTTGCCCCCGGCGCGCCCGATGCAGGCCGATTGGCCGCAGGTCATCGCCCGGCGCCGTTCGGTGCGGCGCTTCGCGCGTACGCCGGTGGCGCGGCAGCAGCTCGCCGACATCCTGCGGGCGATGACGTCGCCGGCACCGGTGCTGTCGGCTGCGGTCCGCGTCGATCTGCTCAGCGCTGCCGTCGAAGGCCTGGCCCCGGCCGCGTGGCGCCACGACCCGGCCACGGGCGGCCTGTTGCCGCGGGCCGTGCATGGCGAGGCGCTGCGTCGACGCGCCCGCGCCGCGGCCCTCGACCAGGATGTGATCGGCGACGCCGCCGTCGTCTTCGTGCTCTCGCTGGACATCGCCGCGCTGCGCACCGATGCGCTGGGGCCGGCGCGGGGCTACCGCCACGGCTTCATCGAAGCGGGCCTGGTGGGCGAGCGGCTGTACCTGGCGGCCGGCGCGCTCGGTCTGGCGGCTTGCGCCGTGGGCGCCTTCTACGACGACGAGGCGGCAGCACTGGTGGGCATCGACCCGGCGCGCGAGTGGGTGGTGCATTTCGCGGCCCTCGGCTTGCCGGATTGAACGCCGCGCACGCGCCGCCTCAGCCCGCCGCCTCAGCCGCCGCCTCCACCACCATCTGCAAGCGCCGCTGCCCGTTCCACTCGTCGACGTCCAGCCGCCAGGCCAGCCGCGCGCGCTCGGGCAGCGGCTCGCTGCGGCCGAACCAGATGCCCTCGCGTTCGATGCCGGCGTGGCGCAGCCTGAGCTTCAGGTGCCGCTCGCCGACCAGCCGCTGCTGAAGCACCTGCACCTCGTCGCAGAACAGCGGCGCCTCGAAGCCCTGGCCCCACACCTGGTCGGCCAGCAGCTGTGCGGTGGCCGCGTCGAAGTACTCCACCGGCAACGGCCCGTCGGTGCGCAGCGTGCGCGTGAGCGTGGCGCGGTCCAGCCACTCGCCGGCCACCTGGCGCAGCGCGGCGTCGAAGCGGGCAATGTCGGTGCCTTCGGCCAGCGTGCAGCCAGCGGCCATGGCATGGCCGCCGAAGCGCAGCAGCAGGTCGGGCTCGCGCTTGGCCACCAGGTCCAGCGCGTCACGCAGGTGGAAGCCGGCAATCGAGCGGCCGCTGCCCTTGAGCAGGCCGCCTGCGCCGCGCGCGAAGACGAACGTCGGCCGGTGCAGCCGGTCCTTCACGCGCCCGGCCACGATGCCCACCACGCCTTCGTGAAAGCTGTCGTCGAACAGCGTCAGCGCGGGCGGCGGCTCGCCCAGGCGTTGCAGCAGCAGGCGCAGGGCGTCTTCGGCCAGCTCGCGCATGCCGCCTTCCACCTCGCGCCGCTCGCGGTTGATGGTGTCGAGCTGGCGCGCAAGCTCCATGGCGTGCGCGGCATCGTCGCTGAGCAGGCACTCGATGCCCAAGGTCATGTCGGCCAGCCGACCGGCGGCGTTGATGCGCGGCCCGAGCGCAAAGCCGAAGTCGAAGGTGGACGCGCGCGCGGGCACGCGGCCCGCCGCAGCGAACAGCGCCGCCAGCCCCGGCTGCACGCGCCCGGCACGCACGCGCTTCAGGCCCAGCGCCACCAGGCGGCGGTTGTTGGCATCGAGCTTCACCACGTCGGCCACCGTGCCCAGGGCCACCAGGTCCA
>JAEUPD010000027.1 GCA_016788525.1 Rubrivivax sp. | reverse complement strand
TGCACTTCCGCACCCTCATCGGCACCGGCTGCAACCCCAACGTCGCCGCCGTCGTCGTCATCGGCATCGAGGACGGCTGGACGAAGAAGGTGGTGGACGGCATCGCCGCCACCGGCAAGCCCGTCACCGGCTTCGGCATCGAGGGCCACGGCGACCACGCCACCATCATGCGGGCCAGCAAGGTGGCACGCGAGTACGTGCAGTGGGCCAGCGAGAAGCAGCGCGAGGCCTGCCCCATCCACGAGCTGTGGGTGAGCACCAAGTGCGGCGAGAGCGACACCACCAGCGGCTGCGGCGCCAACCCCACCGTGGGCGACGCCTTCGACAAGCTGCATGCGCTGGGCAACACCCTGTGCTTCGGCGAGACCACCGAGCTCACCGGCGGCGAGCAGATCGTGGCCGCGCGATGCGCCAACGACAAGGTCCGCGAGCAGTTCATGTTCATGTTCAACCGCTACCAGGACGTGGTGAACCGCCACAAGACCACCGACTTGAGCGAGAGCCAGCCGACCAAGGGCAACATCGCCGGCGGCCTCACCACCATCGAGGAGAAGGCGCTGGGCAACATCCAGAAGATCGGCAAGCGGTGCACCGTCGACGGCGTCATCGACAAGGCCGAGATGCCCACGCATCCGGGCCTGTGGTTCATGGACAGCTCGAGCGCCGCCGCCGAGATGGTGACGCTGTGCGCGGCCAGCGGCTACGTCGTGCACTTCTTCCCCACCGGCCAGGGCAACGTGATCGGCAACCCCATCCTGCCGGTGATCAAGATCTGCGCCAACCCGCGCACCGTGCGGCTGATGAGCGAACACGTCGACGTCGACTCGTCGGGCCTGCTGCAACGCGAGATCACGCTCGAGCAGGCCGGCGACAAGCTGCTGGCATGCATGCTGCGCACGGCCAACGGCCGGCTCACCGCGGCCGAGGCGCTGGGGCACCGCGAGTTCGTGCTGACGCGGCTGTACGAGAGCGCGTAAGTGGCTCCCCCCCGAAGCGCCTTCGGCGCCTCGCTTCCAGCGGGGCGCCGCCAGCGGACCGGCAAGGCCGGATCCGCGGCGGCCGCTGGCCTGCGTTTGCGGGAGGGCTGACGTGCGTCGCATCGTCATCACCGAGTTCATGGACGAGCGCGCGGTCGCCGGGCTGCGCGCCCGGCATGACGTGCTCTACGACCCCCAGCTCGTCGACGACGCACCGCGCATGGCCAGGGAGGCCACGACCTGCGATGCCTTCATCGTGCGCAACCGCACGCAGGTGCGGGGTGACCTGCTGAAGGCGCTCACCACCGGCGGGCGCTGCCGGGTCGTCGGGCGCCTGGGGGTGGGGCTGGACAACATCGACGTCGCGGCCTGCGAGGCGGCCGGGCTGCCGGTGGTTCCGGCCACCGGCGCCAATGCGCTGTCGGTGGCCGAGTACGTCATCGGCACCGCCATGCTGCTGTTGCGCGGTGCCTACCAGTCCGCCGCGGCAGTGGCCGCGGGCCAGTGGCCGCGCACAGCGCTGTCCAACGGCCGCGAGATCGCGGGCAAGACGCTGGGCCTGGTCGGCTTCGGCTCCATCGGGCAGCACACGGCCCGGCTGGCACGCACGGTGGGCATGCAGGTCACGGCCTTCGACGCGATGATGGACGAAGACCACCCGGCTTTCGCCGCCGCCGGCGTGCGCTGCACCGGGCTCAACGAAGTGCTGACCATGAGCGACGTCGTCAGCCTGCATGTGCCGCTGGTCGACTCGACGCGTGGCCTGCTGAACGCCGCGCGCCTTGCCGCGATGAAGAAGGGCGCCGTGCTCATCAACACCGCGCGCGGCGGCATCGTCGACGAAGCGGCCCTCGCCGCAGCGCTGAAGAGCGGCCACCTCGGCGGCGCGGCGATCGACGTGTTCGCCACCGAGCCGCTGCCCGCCTCGCCGCACTTCGAGGGCTGCCCGAACCTCGTGCTCACGCCACATGTCGCCGGCGTCACCGCCGAAGCCAACGAGCGCGTGAGCTTCCTGATCGCCGAGAAGGTGGCCGAGGTGCTGGCCACCGCCGGCGCGACGCGCTGATGCCTTCATCATCGCCATGAAGCTGCCCTGCTCCGAAGTCGAAACGCTGGTCGCTGCCGCGCTGCAACGCGCCGGTGCCGGCGCGGCGATGGCCGCCGCGACGGCGCGTGCGCTGGTGCTCGCCGAAGCCCAGGGCCTCGGCTCGCACGGCCTGTCGCGCGTGGCGCAGTACGCCACGCACCTGCGCAACGGCCGCGTCGACGGCCAGGCCGTGCCGAAGGTGGCCCGTCGCAAGGGCGGTGCGCTGGTGGTCGATGCCGCCGCCGGCCTCGCCTTCCCCGCCTGCGAACTCGCCGTGCGTGAAGCGATCGGGGCGGCGCGCACGAATGGCATCGCGCTGGCCGGCGTGATGAACAGCCACCACGCCGGCGTCATCGTCGACCACCTGCGGCCGGCGGCCGCAGCGGGGCTGGTAGGCCTGGGCCTGGCCAACTCGCCGGCCGCGATGCCGGCGGCCGGTGGCAGGCATCCGATCTTCGGCACCAACCCGGTGGCGGCGGCGTTCCCGCGCGGCGGCGGCGCCGAAGCACTGCTCATCGACCTGAGCCTTTCCGAAGTGGCCCGCGGCAAGGTGATGGTGGCGGCCAAGGAAGGCAAGCCGATTCCGCCAGGCTGGGCGCTGGATGCAGCGGGCCAGCCCACCACCGACGCCAAGGCCGCGCTCACGGGCTCGATGCTGCCGATCGGCGCCGTCAGCTCATCGAAGGGCGCAATGCTGGCGCTGGTGGTCGAGTTGCTCGTCACCGCGCTGATCGGCGCCAACTTCGGCTTCGAGGCCTCGAGCTTCTTCGTCGATGAGGGCAACCGGCCGGGCATCGGCCAGGCGTTCATCATCATCGACCCGGGCGCACTGAGCGGGGTCGCCGGCGAGCGCAGCTACCTCACGCGCGTGGAAGCGCTGCTGGCCGAGATGTTGAAGGACGACGGCGTGCGCCTGCCCGGGGCGCGGCGCGAAGCGCTGCGGCGTCGCGCCGAGGCCGAGGGGCTGGAAGTCGCCGACGCGCTCGCCGCCGCCTGGCGCGGCTGACCACGCCGCCCGGTGGCGCGGGCGGCGGCGCGGCCGGCTGCCCCCTGACCGACGCCAGGCCTACCGAGCCCGCTCGTCGCGACCGTACAGCTGCACCAGCGCCAGCCCCGCCGACGTGACAAGGATCATCAGCGTCGAGATCGCCGCGATCGTCGGGTCGATCTGGTCGCGCAGCGCGGCGAACATGTTGCGCGTGAGCGTGGAGTTGCTGCCGCCGGCGATGAACAGCGCCAGGATCACCTCGTCGAAGGAGGTCAGAAACGACAGCAGCGCCGAGCTGACGATGGCGAACCGGATCTGCGGCAGCGTGATGCCGACAAACGCCTGCGCGCGGCTGGCGCCCAGGCTGCGGGCGACGAGTTCCTGGTTCATGTCGTAGCTCTTCAGCGCCGCCGTCACCACCATCACCACCAGAGGCAGCGCGAGCATGCTGTGCGCCAACACGATGCCGGCCAGCGAGTTCACCATCTTCAGCTGGACGTAGACGTAGAACACGCCGATGGCCACCAGCACCACCGGCACGATGATGGGCGTGAGCATCGCCGTGTGCAGCCAGCGCGCGGCCGGCAGCCGCGAGACGAACAGGCCATAGGCTGCCAGCGTGCCCAGCGGCGTGGCCACCAGGGTCGTCAGTGCGCCGGCGGCAAAGGACGTGGTCGTGGCCTGCATCCACGCCGAGGAGTTGAAGTAGTTGCGGTACCAGCGCAGCGACCACTCGCGCGGCGGAAACTCCAGGTACTGCGATGCCGAGAACGACATCGGGATGACGATCAGCGTGGGCAGCACCAGGAAGGCGAGGATCAGCGCCGCCAGCGCGTACAGCCACAGCCGCTGGCCGTGCGTCACCTGGCTCGGCCCGGCCCCGCGGCCAAGCCAGCCGGCCAGCCCGCCCGGTGCGGCCACGCCAGCGGGCGTGGTCATGCCTGCGCCCCGCCGAGCACGCGTTCCAGCCGCAGCATGCGTGTGGCCAGCCACAGCAGCGCGAGCGTGGCGACCAGCAGCACCGCGCCCAGGGCGCTGGCCGCACCCCAGTTGAAGAACAGCTCGATGTCGTTGGCGATCTGGTTGCTGACCATGATCACCTTGCCGCCGCCCAGCACCGCCGGCGTGACGTAGAAACCCAGGCACAGGATGAAGACGATCAGCGTGCCGGCGGCCAGCCCCGGCAGCGACAGCGGCAGGAACACGGTGCGAAACGCCCGCGCCGGCGCCGCGCCCAGGCTGGCCGCCGCCTTGAGGTAGTCACCGTCGATGGCGCGCATCGCGCCCAGCAGCGGCAGCACCATGAACGGCAGCATCACGTGCACCATGCCGAGGAGTGTGCCGGTGAGGTTGTGCACCAGCGCCAGCGGCTCGCTCCACCAGCCCAGCTCCATGCCCCACTGGTTGACCAGGCCCTTGCGCTGCAGCAGCACCAGCCAGGCGTAGGTGCGCACCAGCAGCGAGGTCCAGAACGGCAGCAGCACGGCGATCATGCACAGGTTGGCCGCGCGCCGCGGCATCTGCGAGAGCGCGTAGGCCAGCGGGTAGCCCAGCGCAATGCAGATCAGCGTGGTCAGCGCGCTCACGCGGAACGTGGTGCCGAAGATGCGCGCGTAGCTCGGCTGCTCCCACATGCGGCGGTAATGCTCCAGCGTGAGCCGGCCCGCATCGTCGAGGAACGACAGGCTGAACAGCCACGCCACCGGCAGCACCATCGCCACCGTCACCAGCAGCACGGCCGGCGCCGAAAGGCCCAGCAGCGCCCAGCGCTCGCGGCGTTCGTCGGCGGCCAGGCCACGGGTGTGCAGCTCGAGCGGCGCCGTGGCGGCGCTCGCACGCGAAGGTCCGTTCGACAAGCCCTGCGCCATCGCCGGCTCACTCGGGCGGCAGCAGCACCGCGTCGGCGCGGTCGAAGGCCAGGCGAACCTCGCTGCCGGCGACCGGCAGGTTGCGCATCGCGCCGGCACTGGCGGTACCCCGGGCGGCCACCGGCGTGCCGTCGGGCAGCGCAGCTTGCAGCAGATAACTCTCGCCCTGGTACACCGTGGCCTGCACGCGCGCATGCATCACGTTGTCGCCGGCGGTGGCGTCGGCGCCGGCGGGCAGCAGGCGCAGGTGCTCGGGCCGCAGCATCAGCCAGCCGCGGGCCATCGCCCCGACACCCTGCATTGCATCTGCCGCCAGCGCCCAGGCCTGCTCGCCGCATTGCGCATGGCCGCCGGCCACCTGCACGGGCACCAGGCTCGACTCGCCGATGAACTCCGCGACGAAGCGGTTCAGCGGCCGCTCATACAGCGCCTGCGGCGCGTCGAGCTGCTGGATGCGGCCGTGGTGGATGACGGCGATGCGGTCGCTCATCGTCAGCGCCTCGCGCTGGTCGTGCGTGACGTAGATCGTGGTGGTGCCCAGCTGCTCGTGCAGGCGCCTCAGTTCGATCTGCATGCGCTCGCGCAGTTGCTTGTCCAGCGCCGACAGCGGCTCGTCCATCAGCACGATGCGCGGCTCGAAGACGATGGCGCGCGCCAGCGCCACGCGCTGCTTCTGACCGCCGGAGAGCTCGTCGACGCGGCGTGCGCCGTAGCCGGCCAGCTGCACGGTCTCGAGCGCAGCGGCCACGCGCCGTGCCTGCTCGGCGCCCTTCACACCGCGCAGCGCCAATGGGTAGCCGACGTTGCCGGCCACGTCCATGTGCGGGAACAGCGCGTAGTTCTGGAACACCATGCCGATGTCGCGCTTGTGGGGCGCGAGGCGGATCACCTCGTCGCTGCCAAAGCGCAGGCTGCCCTGGTCGGGCCGGGTGAAACCGGCCAGCACCATCAGCAGCGTCGTCTTGCCCGAGCCCGAAGGCCCCAGCAGCGTGAGGAACTCGCCGGCGCGCACGTCGAGGTCGACGTCGTCCAGCGCGCGCACCTCGCCCCCGCGCCCGTAGCGCTTGCGCAGCCCCCGTGCGGTGATGGGGACGGCGGTGCGCCGCTCAGTCACCGCGGGCACCGCGCACCGCGGCGCCCGCGCAGGCGGGCCGCGCCGTCGTGAGCGCCACCGCAGTCGCCGCAGCGCGGGCAGGCGCCGCCGCCGCTCACTCGGTGAGCATGTTGTTGTAGGCCGTGGCCGCCGCGGCCTCGAACTTGGTGTACCACTCGAGGCTCACCGGCAGCTGCCTGGCCGCGTTCTCGGGGTGCGAAGGCAGCCGGCGCGCGTAGGCCGCGTCGATGGTGCCCAGCTCGTAGGCCTTCTTGTTGGTGGGCCCGTAGGTGATGTACTTGGTGAACTCGGCCTGGTAGGCGGGCTTGCTGATCTCGCCCAGGAACTTCATCGCCAGGTCCTTGTTCGGCGCG
>JAEUPD010000231.1 GCA_016788525.1 Rubrivivax sp. | reverse complement strand
TCCCACTCGGGCTCGAACGGCGTGACGTTGACGATGATCCCGCAGCGCGCATAGGTGCTCTTGCCGAGGCAAATGGTGAGCACGTTGCGCGGGATGCGGAAGTACTCCACCGTGCGCGCCAGCGCGAAGCTGTTGGGCGGGATGATGCACACGTCGGCCTGGATGTCGACGAAGCTCTTCTCGTCGAAGTTCTTCGGGTCCACCACCGTGCTGTGGATGTTGGTGAAGACCTTGAACTCGGGTGCGCAGCGGATGTCGTAGCCGTAGCTCGAGGTGCCGTAGCTGACGATGCGGCGCATGTGCCCGGCGGCATCGGGCGCCTCGCGCACCTGGCCGGGCTCGAACGGCTCGATCATCCCGTGCTCCCGCGCCATGCGGCGGATCCACCGGTCGCTCTTGATGCTCATGGACGGCTCGTCGTGGGGGAAGGGGCGGTGTGGGGCTGCCGGGGAGCGTGGGCGCGCCGTTGGAGGCGGGCTTCACGAAATGGCGGGCGATTCTAGGCAGGCCGCCTGCCCACCCCTGCGCGGCCGCTGCGGCGAGGCATTAGCATGGAACGGTCCGCACGCGCCCTGCCCTGCCTCGCGCTGCCGCACCAAGGTGCCCGCCATGCCCGCCCAAAGCCTTTCGCGCCCGGCCCTCGATCTGCTTGCGCAGTACGCGCGCCACCACCGCGACCGGCGCAACATCGCCACGCACCTGGTGGGCATTCCGATGGTGCTGTTCGCCGCGGCGACGCTGTTGTCGCGCGGCGTGGTGCAGCTGGGCGGCGAAAAGGTCTCGTTCGCGTGGCTGGCGCTGGCGGCGTTCTCGCTGTGGGCACTCTCGCGCGGCCAGCTGGCGCTGGGTGCGGCCACGGTGCTGTTCACCGCGGCGCTCGTCTGGGCGGCGCATGGCCTGGCCGGCCTCGGCCTGGCGCCCTGGCTCGCAGCGGGCGTGGGCCTGTTCGTGGCCGGCTGGGCACTGCAGTTCGTCGGTCACTACTACGAAGGCCGCCGGCCGGCCTCTGCCGACGACGCGGTGGGGCTGCTGGTGGGCCCGATGTTCGTCGTGCTCGAGTTGCTCGTGATGGCGGGCTTCTGCCGCGGCCTGATGGCCCGCATCGAGCAGGCCGCCGGCCCGACCATGCTGCGCGACCTGGCGCAGCCCTTGCCCCGGTGAAGGCCTCGGCCTGCGTCGCCGCGGGCCGGCGCTCCACCTCCGGCGCACCCGCCGCATGATCCGCCCTCCGGGCCCGGCCCTTGTCATGGGGGCCGGCGCCGTCGGCTGCTGGGTCGGTGGCTGCCTGCACGGCGCGGGCACCGAGGTGCACTTCGTGGGCCGCCCATCGGTGCTCGAGGAACTGCGGTTGAGCGGCCTGACGCTGACCGACCTGGACAGGCGCCGCCAGCATGTGGCGCCCGCGCAGCTGCGGCTGCACGCCGAAGTGCCCGAGCTGCGCGGCGCGCAGGCCCCCAGCCTGGTGCTGCTGTGCGTGAAGTCGGGGGCCACCGCCGAGGCGGCCGCGCTGCTGGGGCTGCGGCTGCCGCCGGGCACGCCGGTACTCTCGCTGCAGAACGGCATCAGCAACCCGGTCGCCGCGGCGGGTGCCGCGCCTTCGTTGCAGGTCATCCCGGGCATGGTGGGTTTCAACGTCGTGCGCGCCTCGCCCGGCCACTGGCACCGGGGCACCTGGGGCGAACTGGCGGGGCAGTCGCACCCCGCGCTCCAGGCCTGGCGCCCGGTGTTTGCCGCCGCGGGCCTGCCGCTGGCACTGCATGGCGACCTGCGGCCGGTGCAGTGGGGCAAGCTGCTGCTGAACCTGAACAACCCGGTCAATGCGCTGGCCGGCCTGCCGCTGAAGCAGCAGCTGCTGGACCGCGATCTGCGCCATGTCATGGCCGCCCTGATCGACGAGGCGCTGGCCGCGCTGGCCGCGCACGGCATCCGCCCGGCGCAGCTGGCCGCGCTGCCGCCGCGCCACATGCCGGCCGGCCTGCGCCTGCCCAACGCGCTGTTCCGCCTGCTCGCCCGCAAGAGCCTGCGCATCGACGACCAGGCGCGTACCAGCATGGCCGACGACGTGGCCCGCGGGCGCCGCACGGAGATCGACGCGCTGTGCGGCGAAGTCGTGCGGCTGGCCGAATCGGCCGGGCTGAAGGCCCCGTGCAATGCGTGGATGGTGCAGCGGCTCGCGCAGCCCGTGACGCAACCGATGAGCGGGCGCGAGCTGCGCGCTGCGCTGGGCGTGTAGCCCCGTCGCACGCCGCGCGCGGGCCTCTCGTCAGCGCCAGTCGCGCAGCACCTGTTCGACCCCGGCCTTGGCGTGGCCCGCCGAAGGCGCACGCACCGGCGTGCCCAGCGAGATCCAGCCCGCCAGCGTCTCGCCGGACTCGCAGAACGCCGCCTGGATCGCAGGGTGGCGCACCTTGTGGCCCGAAAGCATCTTGCCGGCGAAGCCCAGCGCGTGCGCGGCGTTCAGGAAGTTGGTGATCGCCCCACCCACCGCAGCCCATTGCTCGTGCGCCGGCACCACGGGGTGGCCCAGGTCGATGCGCGCCAGCACCGCCACCGTCAGCGGCGGGCGCAGTGCGCGCTCGGCGTCCAGGCGCGCATCGTCGGCGGCCTTGCCCGCAGCCAGCGCAGCCGTTTCGAACAACGCCGCCATGCGCTGGCGCGCGGCACCGCGCACCAGGGCGAATCGGAACGGCACGAGGCCCGCGTGGTCGGGCGCATGCAGCGCCGCCTCGGCCATCTGGCGCAGCGCGGCCTCGTCGGGCCCGGGCTCGCCCAGGTGCTTGCCGCCCAGCGAGTGGCGCGACAGCAGCGTGGCCAGCGTCTCGTTCTTCATCGGTTCCTCTGGCGAGTGGGCAGCGAAGCGCAGGCGGCGTCGATCAGCAAGGTTCTGTGGACGGCTGTGCCGCCCCTCCTCGCGGCGGGCCATAGGTGTCGGCGCCCAGCGCCTGGCCGAGCATGGGCAGCTGGTCAGCCAGTTGCGCCGGCTGTTCCAGGCAGCGCAGGTCGAGCAGCAGGCTGTCTGCGGCGATGCGGCCGATCACAGGCCGCGGCAGCGCGCGCAGCGCAGCGGCCAGCCCGTCGAGCGCGCGTCCGGCGCCGCGCTTGTGCCGCGGCGCGATCGCCAGGCCGGCCGACGGCAGCCGGTCCACCGGCAGCGAGCCCGAGCCGATCTGGCCTTGCAGCTCGACCACGGCAGCGTCGAAGCGCGGTGCCACGGCCGCGGCCACGGCAGGCAGCAGCTGGGTGGCCAGCGCGTGGATCTGCGCGGCCGGCCGCGTGAGCAGGCGCAGCGTGGGCAGGTCTTGCGCCAGCCGTTCGGGCCGCAGGTACAGGCGCAACGTCGCCTCCAGCGCGGCCAGCGGCAGCTTGCTCATGCGCAGCGCGCGCTTGAGCGGGAACTTGCGGATGCGGCCGACGGCCTGTCTGCTGCCGACGATGAGCCCGGCCTGCGGGCCACCCAGCAGCTTGTCGCCGCTGAAAGTGACGACGTCGCAGCCGGCCTGCAGCTTCTCGCGCGGCGTCGGCTCGTGCGGCAGGCCGTAGGCAGCCAGGTCGACCAGCGAGCCGCTGCCCAGGTCGGAAGCCAGCGGCAGGCCATGCCGGCGCGCCAGGGCCGCCAGTTCCGCCTCGTCCACCGCCGAGGTGAAGCCCTGCACCGCGTAGTTGCTGGTGTGCACCTTCATCAGCAGCGCGGTGCGCGCGGTGATGGCGCGCTCGTAGTCCTGCACGTGCGTCCGGTTGGTGGTGCCCACCTCGACCATGCGGGCGCCGGCGGCGGCCATCACGTCGGGCATGCGGAAGGCCCCGCCGATCTCCACCAGCTCGCCGCGCGAGACGATGACCTCCTTGCGGCGGGCCAGCGCGGCGATGGTCAGCACCACTGCTGCGGCGTTGTTGTTGACCACCGTGGCCGCCTCGGCGCCGGTCAACGAGCAAAGCAGCTCTTCGACCAGCGTGTCGCGGTCGCCGCGGCCACCGCCTGCGAGGTCGTACTCGAGGTTGTTGGGGCCGGACATCGCCGCCAGCACATGCTGCAGCACCGGCTCGGCGAGCACCGCGCGGCCGAGGTTGGTATGGATCACCGTGCCGGTGAGGTTCAGCACCGCGCGCATGCGCGGCGCAAGTCGCGTCTCGACCGCGGCCTGCAGTGCCGCGGCCAGCCCAGGCAAAGCGACAGCAGCCGGCGCAAGTGCACCAGCCTTCGCCTCGGCACGGCGCGCCTCGAGCAACGTGCGGGCCTCGCCGGCCACCAGCGCGTGCCCGTGCTGCTCCAGCAGCGCGGCCACCGCCGGCTCGCGCAACAGGCGGTCGACCGCCGGGAGATCCTTGGGTTGGGCGAGATCCCGGGCAGGCGCGGTGTCGGGCGCTTGTGCCTCTGGAACGGCCGGCATCCCGCGCACGACTGCAATGCCGGTCATCGTTCGGGTCCTTCGGTTCGGCTCTGTTCGGTGCGAAGCGGTGCGGGCGCCGTCCCGTGAGGGGGCACGCACCGCACTGTAGTTCAGCGGCAAATGGCGGTCGGCTGCTGAGCCTGGGGCGGACCGACCCCGCTGGCGCCCGCACTGGCAAACATGGCGGCCTCAACGTGAAGCGCCTGGCGCAGGGCGCAGCAGGCGGTTGGGCTGCACGTACTCCACGTCGGTCCGCTGCTGCAGCCGGGAGATCAAGGCCAGCGTGAGCGCGTCGATGTCGTAGCGCGCGCGCAGCGTGTTCGCGCCGCCCGGCCCTGCGGCCAGCCGCGGGGTCACGCCGCCGGCGGCCAGCCGCGTGCCCAGTTCGGTCAAGGACGGCGCGGGCCCGCGGAGTTCGAGGTGCAGCACCACCTCGGCGGGGGGCAACCCGGTCGTGGGTCCCGCGGCCACGGCGCTGGCGCGCTGTACCGCGGCCTGCCGTTGCGCGCTGTTCACCAGGGCCCGTGCGAGCGCCGGGCGGTCCAGCGCCAAGAGGGCCTCGCGGCCCGATGTCACCTGTACCAGCGCGAGCGGCAACCCCAGTTGCTCAGACAGCCGCGCCGCCAGCGGCGCCACCGAAGCCACCGTACGCTGGCCGGCGAGCACCGCGGCCAGTTCCCTGCCCGGCTCGGTGCTGTCGCGGAACTTGACGATCAGGTCACCGCTCACGATGGGCACCGCGGCGTGGCCGACCATGCTTGCGGTACTGGCACCGCTGGCCGATGTCGGCACGGCCTGGGCCGCCGGCGCCGACGTCGGCATGGAGAGCACCGAGGCCGCCCATGCCGCGCTGCATGCCGTCCACAGCCACACGCCGCTGACGAGGCCTCCAGCCCCGCGCTGGGCAGCGCCCACGATGCGCAGGTTCGTGCCCCGCGGGCGCAGCGGGCTGGGCCGAGGGCAGATGACGCGGCGGCGCATGCGTGCCGATCATGCCCGCACCGGGCGGGCCTGTCCCGCTCCCGGCGCCCGGCGCAGCGCGGGCTGCGCCAGGGCCACGAAGACGAGCGCCGCGCCGGCCGCCACCAACAACATCGGCCCGGCCGCCACATGCACCCACTCGAAGTGCGCCGGCGCATGCACGCCGACCCAGATCACACCGACCAGCCGCAGTTGGTTGACCAACGCGATGACGCCGACCCCGCCGGCGACAAGCCCCGCCAGACGCAGCGGCGCGCAGCCGCGCAGCGCGCCGGCCACGCACAGGGCCATCGAACCCATCGCCGCCGGCCACAGCGCGGTGCACGAAAGGTCGACTTGCGCCACGAAGCCGCCGGCGTGGCGCAGCAGCTCACCTTGCCGCACCAGGGGCGTGCCGAGCACGGCCAGCGCCGACTGCGCCAGCGCGATGGTGGCTTGGAGCAGCGTGTCGAGCATGTCCGGGTCGTGCAGTCGGCCGGCAGGCGGATGGCGAGCCGCGATCAGGCGTGGCCCGCCTTGGGTGCGGGCAGCCGCTTCACCGCGCGAGGGCACCCCGTCGGCGCAGGTGCTGGCGCGCCAGCGCCAGCGCGGCCAGCCCGAGCATGCCCGCCCAACCCACCCACGACCACGCCGACACCTTGGCCGCCACGGTGATGGCGGCATTGGCCTGCGCGCCCTCGACATTGGCGCTGATGCTGGCGTTGCCCGGCGTGAGGCCGCTCACGACGGCACGCACCTGCCCGGTGGCGTCGCTCGTGGCGGTGGCCGGCGTCACCGTCGCCACGGCCGGGTTCGACGACGTGAACTGGACCGTCTTGCCGGCCAGCGGCGCATTGTTCGCCGAGACGGTGGCCACCAGCGTGGTCGTGGCACCGATGTTCAGCGTGGCGCTGGTCGGCGCGATGGCCACCATCGCGGCGTCCGGCGGGGGTGGAGGTGGCGGCGGAGGCGGGGGCGGCGGGGGCGGCGGCGTGCCGCCCATTGCCACGCGCGCGTTCAACAAGCCCGCGCCGCACGGGCGTGGGCACTGCGTGGCGTTGCGCGGCAGCGCCTGCGCCTTCAGCTCGGCGAGCACCTGCGCCGGCGTCAGCGTGGGCCGAGCCGCCAGCATCAGCGCCACCACGCCGGCCACATGCGGGCTGGCCATCGACGTGCCGTTGTAGCGCGCGTAGCCGCCCTGCACCATCGACAGCACGCCGTCGTTGCCCTGGCCGCTGTCGTTGCGCTGCGTGTCGCCGCCGGGCGCCAGGATGTCGATGCGCGGCCCGAAGTTCGAGTAGCGCGTGACGAGGAAGCCGCGGGCGTCGCTGGCCGCCACGGTGACCACCCCATTGCAGCTGGCCGGCAGGAAGCCCGAGGCGTCGGCCGCCGAGTTGCCCGCCGCCACCACCACCGTGGTGCCGGCAGCGACGGCATCGTTGATCGCCGCCTGCGTGGCCGGTGAGGCCGAGCACGGCTGGCCGCCGCCCAGGCTCATGTTGATCACCTTGGCCGGCGTCGGGTTGGTCGGCACGCCCGGCACCGGCAGGCCGGCAGCCCAGCGGATGCCGTCGTTGATGTCGACCATCGTGCCGCCGCACTTGCCCAGCACGCGCACGGCCTGCAGCTTCACGCTCCAGTTGATGCCGGCCACCCCCACGCCGTTGTTGGTGTTGCCCACGCCGACGGTGCCGGCCACGTGCGTGCCGTGCCAGCTGTTGGGCTGCGTGCCGGTGCCGGGGCCGCACTCGCCGTTGGCGAATCCGTCGCCCGGGTCGGTGGGGTCGTTGTCGCGGCCGCCGCCATCGTTGCCGATGAACGCGTCGCTGATCATGTCGTAGCCGGGCACCAGGTTGGGCGAACCGGCGATGTCGGGGTGGTTGGGCAGGATGCCGGTGTCGATGACCGCCACCACGACGTTGGCCGAACCCTTGTTCGTCTCCCACACCTGCGGCAGGTTGATGCCGCCGGGCACCTGCGGCGCCGCGGTGCCGTTGTCCTGGTAGTGCCATTGCTGCACGAAGGCCGGGTCGTTGGGCACCGCGCCGATCTGGAAGATGAAGTTGGGCTGCGCGTACTGGACGTCGGGCCGCGCGGCCATCTGGCGCGCCAGTTCCAGCGTGCGGTCGCTCATCTGCTGCGGCTGCATCTGCCGCGCCACGGTGGGCTGGATGCGATAGACGCGCTCGCCACCGGAGGTGAGCTGCTCGGCAGGCTCGACCTGCAGGCGCTGCAGGTCGCCGGCGGCCATCGTGGTGGCACGCCCGGCCTTGAACTTCACCACCACCTGCCCGGGCACGAAGGCCGGCCGCACGCGCTTCTCGAGCAGGCTGGCCACCTGCTCGGGTGTCACGGGCAGAACGGCCAGCGGCGCGGGCGGTGGCGGCACCTGCGTGGTCGCCGCCGTCGGCGGCGGCGCCGCTGGCCTGGGCGGCTGGCACGCCACAAGCAACACAGCGGCCGCAGGGGCAGCCAGGACGGTGAAGCGTGGGCGAAGCGACGGGGTCGTCATGGCGTTCCTCCTGGAGTGCGCAAGCTGCCGAGTCTCCGCTTCGCCCCCGGTGGTCACAAGACGGAAACCTAGGGGAGACGCACCGTCTTCCCTCTCACGGGGGAAACCCCGCTGGCGCCGCCCGACCGGGCAGCGCGAAATCCCCCCCACGGCGCGCGAGGACGTGCCGCCTTCGAATCAACCCGCAAGGAGACAACAGCAGCATGGACAAGCGCTTTCTGGTGGCCTGGTTGGCCACGTTCGTCGCCTGGATGGCCGGCAGCTTCGTCGTGCACGGCACGTTGCTGCAAGGCGAGTACGCCAAGCTGCCGCAGCTGTTCCGGCCGCAGGCCGAGGCCGGCCGGTACTTCCCGCTGATGCTGCTGGCGCATGTCGTGATGGCCGGCGCCTTGGTGTGGATCTACGCGCGCGGCGTGCAGGCCAGGCCCTGGCTCGGCCAGGGCCTGCGCTACGGCGTCGCGGTGGCGCTGCTCACCGTGGTGCCCACCTACACCATCTACTACGCGGTGCAGCCGATGCCCGGCGGCATGGTGGTGCAGCAGATCGTCTACGACGGCATCCTGCTCGTGCTGCTGGGCGCGCTGGTGGCCTGGCTGCACCGCGACCGCGCGACGACAGGCTGAGACGCCCGGCAGCAACGCCCCCGGGCCGGCCCCGCCGCGTGGCACCTTCGGGTGACCACGCGGGCGGCCGCGCGGGCGCCAAGCGGGCACCGCGCCGGTCAGCCCAGCAACGCGGCCAGCTGTGCCGCTGCCTCGTCGCACTGGGCAGCGCTCACATCCATGTGCGTCACCGCACGCACGGTGCGCGGGCCGAAGGCCCCCACCCACACGCCGCGCGCGCGCGCCGCGGCCACCACCGCGGCGGCATCAGGGGCGCCCGGCTTCAGGTGGAAGACGACGATGTTCGTCTGCACCGAACCGAGGTCGAGCTGCACCTTGGCGCAGCGCGCCACGCGCTCGGCCAGCCGCCGCGCATTGGCATGGTCGTCGGCCAGCCGCGCACGATGGTGCTGCACGCCGTGCAACGCGGCCGCCGCGAAGATGCCCACTTGCCGCATCGCGCCACCCAGCCGGCGCCGGTGGCGATTGGCGCGCGCGATGTGCTCGCGGCTGCCGGCCAGCAGCGAGCCGCCTGGCGCACCCAGGCCCTTGCTGAAGGCCACCGAGACGAGGTCGAACGGTGCAGCCAGTTCGCGCTCGCTACGGCCGCCGGCCACCGCGGCGTTCCACAGCCGCGCGCCGTCGAGAAAGCTGGCCATGCCGCGCTCGCGCGCCGCGGCGCAGATGCGCACCGCCTCGTCCTGCGGGAACACCACGCCGCCGCAACGGTTGTGCGTGTTCTCGATCTCGACCACCGTGGTGGCCGGGAACACCGGCAGGCCAGTGGGCTTCACGGCCGCCTCGAACTGCTCGCGCGTGAAGACGCCTCGCTCACCCACCTCGACGATCTGCACACCCGCATTGGCCGCGGCGCCGCCCGCCTCGTGCCAGCCGGCATGCGCCTCGCGGGCGGTGATCACCTCGTCGCCGGCACGCGCCAGGACCAGCAGCGCCACCTGGTTGGCCATGGTGCCGCTGGGCATCCACAGCGCCGCCTCCTTGCCCAGCAGAGCGGCCATCTCCTCCTGCAGGCGGTTGGTGGTGGGGTCCTCGCCGTACTGGTCGTCGCCCACCGCGGCGCCGGCCATCGCCTCGCGCATCGCGGGGGTGGGCCGGGTGACGGTGTCGCTGCGCAGGTCGATCGGGGTATTCATGGCAGGTGCGGCGCCTTTGATCTACGAGGCGCGCATCGTATGCGTTCGCCGCGAGAATCCACGCCGTGCCCACCCTGGCCCCGCTGCGACCCCTTCCATGAACGAACTCGGCCCTTCCCCGCTGGCCGCCGGTGAACGCAACCTGAGCGTCGACGAGGCGCGCGCGGCCATCGCCGCGGCGCTGGTGCCGCTGGCACGCAGCGAAAGCCGCGAGCTGCCGCTGGCCGAAGCCGCCGGGCGTGTGCTGGCCGCCGACGTGATCTCACCGATCGACGTGCCGGCCTACGACAACTCGGCGATGGACGGCTACGCGTTCGCCGGCGCCGCGCTCGCCGCGGGTGCGCCGACCGTGCTGCGCGCCGCCGGCATCGTGTTCGCCGGCAAGCCGTTCACCGGCGCCGTGGCCACCGGCCACTGCGTGCGCATCATGACCGGTGCCATGATGCCCGTCGGCGCCGACACCGTCGTGCCGCTCGAACTCGCGCAGGTCGATGGCTCGCCCGAGAGCGGCCTGGTGAACATCGCCCCCGGTGTCATCCGGCCCGGCGAGAACCGCCGCAGGCAAGGCGAAGACCTCGCCCGCGGTCGCCCGGCCCTCACGGCAGGCCGCGTGCTGCGGCCCGCCGACCTCGGCCTGGTGGCGTCGCTGGGCATGACCACGCTGCGCGTGATGCGCCCGCTGAGGGTGGCGCTGTTCTCCACCGGTGACGAGGTGGTCGAGCCCGGCGCACCGTTGCCCGCCGGCTGCATCTACGACAGCAACCGTTTCTCTCTTGGCGCCGCGGTGCGGCGCCTGGGCATGGAGGTGGTGGACCTCGGCCTGGTGCGCGACGACCCGCAGGCCCTGGCCAGCGTGGTGCAGCGCGCGGTGCGCGAGGCTGATGTCGTCATCACCAGCGGCGGCGTGAGCGCGGGTGACGCCGACTACACGCGCGAGATCCTTGCGCGCCACGGCGAGGTGGGCTTCTGGAAGGTGGCGATGCGGCCCGGCCGGCCCTTCGCCTTCGGGCCGCTTCGCCGGCCGGGCAGCGAAGCGCCCTCGTGGCTGTTCGGCCTGCCGGGCAACCCGGTGGCCGCGCTCGTCACGTTCTACGCCTTCGTGCGCGAGGCACTGCTGGTGCTGGCGGGAGCGGCGCCGGCGCCGCTGCCGGTGCTCACCGCGCGCTCGGCGGCGGCGATCCGCAAGCGGCCGGGCCGCACCGAATTCCAGCGCGCCATCGTCGAGCCCGCGGCCGAAGGCGGCGGTTGGCAGGTGCGCCTGTCCGGCAGCCAGGGCGCCGGCGTGCTGCGCAGCATGAGCGAAGCCAACGCGCTGGTGGTGCTGGGCCATGGGCAGGGCTCGGTGGCCGCCGGCGAGCCGGTGGCGGTGTGGTTGTTCGAAGGGCTGGTCTAGTGTCGTGAGTTAGAAGTGCGCGGCCTCGCGGGCTGCACCGCCCCACCGACTGATGACACGCTGCGGGCCGGCTCGGCAGTCGTGTTGATGCGCAGCCCGCGCGGCATGCGCAGCATGCGGCCCGCCGCGGCTCGCGCGGCGACCCTGGAGCCGAGCCCGTGACGCACCCCATGCTGCCCCTGCTCGCCACGGCGCTGCTGTTCATGCACCCCGCGGCTGCCGCCTTCGAGCACTGCCAGGCTCCCACCCCGGGCACCGAGCGGCTCGGCCCCCACGAAGACAACTTCATCGTCTGGAACGAGACCCGCGACCTCGGCTGGCGCGAAGACCGCGAGGGCGCGCTGCGCGGGCGCCTCTCGGTCAAGTACACGATATGCGGTACCCACTACTCACGCGCCTTCAATCGGCCCAAGCCCGACCAGGCCGCCGCCGCCAAGGGCCGCACGACGGCCGGCAACGACACGCTGGAGCTGTTCTTCGCCTATACGGGCGAGTTCGACTTCTACTGGGGCGAGCGCCCTTCCGACCCGGTGATCAACCGGCTGAACAACCCCGGCCTGCACCTGCGCGTGCCGCTGCGCCGCTACCTGGGCCTGGCCGGCCGCGACGATAACCTCGTCGTCAGCGTCGAGCACCGCTCCAACGGCCAGACGACCGAGGTCAGCGGCGCCGACGAGACGCTGCGCGCCAACCGCGCCTACGAGCAGCGCAACCGGGCGTTCTTCGATTCGATCAGCCGCGGCTCCAACTTCGTGGGCCTGTCGGTGGAACTGTCGGACACCGTGCGCGCGTTGCCGGTGGAAGTGGCGACCAAGGTGTTCCTGCACTTCGACGAGGATGCCGACGTGACCTGGGGCCCGCTGGCGGGCCGCCGCCGCCACCTCAGCGACTACGAGCGTCTGCGCGTGCAGGCCTCGGTGAGCCCGGCCCCTGGCATGTGGCTCGATGCCGAGCTGCGCGTGGGCGACCGCCTGGGCCGCTCGACCACCGCGGTGACGCTGGGCGCCGAGTACACAGTATGGGGGCTGCCGCTGTACCTGCGCTGGCACCGGGGGCCCGTGGGCACGCTGTCCAACTACTCGCAGCGGCAGGACGCCATCGGCTTCGGCTTGCGCTTCGCCCGCTATTGACCACGCCCGCGGGCCAGGCCGCCCCGCCAAGCCGCCCCGCCAGGCCGCCCCGCAAGGACGCCTCTGCGCCCGGGGCTCGGGCGAGGTGGCGTCCTCGCCGGCAGCGGCGTGGCTCAGGTCGTCTTGCTCACCGTGATGGTGGGGAACTTGCTGCTGAAGTCCTTGGCCTTGGCGGCGATCTTCACCGCCACCGTGCGCGCCACCTGCTTGTACAGCGCGGCGATCTCGCCATCGGGCTCGGCCACCACGGTGGGCTGGCCGCTGTCGGCCTGCTCGCGGATCTTCATCGTCAGCGGCAGGCCGCCGAGGTAGTCCACCTTGTACTCGGCGGCCATCTTCCTGCCGCCATCGGCGCCGAAGATGTGCTCGGCGTGGCCGCACTTCGTGCACACGTGCACCGCCATGTTCTCGACCACGCCGAGGATCGGCACGCCGACCTTCTCGAACATCGTCAGGCCCTTCCTCGCGTCGATGAGCGCGATGTCCTGCGGCGTGGTGACGATGATCGCGCCGGTCAGCGGCACGCGCTGGCTGAGCGTGAGCGCGATGTCGCCGGTGCCCGGCGGCATGTCCACCAGCAGGTAGTCGAGATCGCGCCAGTTGGTCTGGCGCAGCAGCTGCTCGAGCGCCTGCGTGGCCATCGGGCCGCGCCAGATCATCGCCTGGTCGGGGCCGACCATGAAGCCGATGCTCATCACCTGCACGCCGTGGTTCTCCATCGGCGCCATCGTCTTGCCGTCGCTGCTCTCGGGCTGGCCGCTGATGCCCATCATCATCGGCTGGCTGGGGCCGTAGATGTCG
>JAEUPD010000228.1 GCA_016788525.1 Rubrivivax sp. | reverse complement strand
CGAGATCGAGCGCTCGATCCGCGAGATCAACGAGGCGATCCAGCGCACCTCCAACAAGCGCCGCTAGAAGGCGCGCATCTCGCTGCTGCGCGGGCCGATCTTGCGCCTGCGCTCCTCGCCGTACGTGAGTACGGCTGCGGTGCTCGGCGCAACCTCGGCCCGCTCGCGACGCGACCTGCGCACCTTCTGGGGTTGCGGCGCATCGCCCACAATGCAGCCATGACTCACGTTCGACCGGGCGATCGCGCCCACGATGCGTTGCGGCTGGTGTCGCTGCAGCGCGGCTACACCAAACACGCCGAGGGCTCGGTGCTCGTCAGCTTCGGCGCCACGCAGGTGCTGTGCACGGCCTCGGTGGAAGAGAAGGTGCCGTCGCACAAGCGCGGCAGCGGCGAGGGCTGGGTGACGGCGGAGTACGGCATGCTGCCGCGCAGCACCCACACCCGCAGCGACCGCGAGGCGGCCAAGGGCAAGCAAAGCGGCCGCACGCAGGAGATCCAGCGGCTGATCGGCCGCTCGCTGCGCGCGGTGTTCAACCTGGCGGCGCTCGGCGAGCGCACGATCCACCTCGACTGCGATGTGCTGCAGGCCGACGGCGGCACGCGCACTGCGGCCATCACCGGGGCCTTCGTCGCCGCGCATGACGCGGTGGGCTGGCTCATCGGCCAGGGGCGCATCGAGTCGAGCCCGATCCGCGACCATGTCGCGGCGGTCTCGGTGGGGCTGCTGGGCGGCGTGGCGCTGCTGGACCTCGAGTACACCGAGGACAGCACCTGCGACACCGACATGAACGTGGTGATGACCGGCCGCGGCGGGTTTGTCGAGATCCAGGGCACCGCCGAGGGCCAGCCGTTCTCCGGCGCCGACATGGACAGGCTCGTGGCGCTGGCGGCGCGTGGCATCGATCAGCTGGTTGCGGCACAGCGCCAGGCCCTGGGGCTTGCCGCCGCCTGAGCAAGCGCCCGCTGCCCTGCGGCCAGCCACAGGCGCGGCGGTCTGCACGGGCCGCTTGCGAAGACGCCACCCCACCGATCCAGCCCCTCCCATGCGCCTGGTCCTCGCTTCCAACAACGCCAAGAAGCTGGCCGAGCTGCGCGAGCTGTTCGCCGGCCTGCGCGTGGTGCTCGTGCCGCAAGGCGAGCTGGGCATCGCCGAAGCCGAAGAGCCGCACGGCACGTTCATCGAGAACGCGCTGGCCAAGGCGCGGCACGCCGCCCGGGCCGGTGGTGGCGCGGCACTGGCCGACGACTCGGGCCTGTGCGTGCCGGCGCTGGGCGGTGCACCCGGCGTGCAGTCGGCGGTGTATGCCGGATCGCAGCCGGCGGCCGCGGGCGCCGGGCGCGAGGCCCGGCGGCAAGCGCAGGACGCCGCCAACAACCGCCTGCTGCTGCAGCGCCTGGCCGGCCTCGCAGCCGACGATGCGGTTGGCGCGCGTTCTGCGCCCGGTGCAAGTGTTGCCGGTGAAGCGGGTGGCGCAGGCGCTGTGGGTGGCCCGGCCCCTGGCGGCCGTGAGGATGGCGCCGCAAAGGCCGATGGGCGGCGCGCGTACTTCGCCTGCACCCTGGTGGCGTTGCGCCACGCCGATGACCCGGAGCCGCTGGTCGCCACTGGCCGCTGGTGGGGCACGGTGCTCGCCGCGCCGCGCGGTGACGGCGGTTTCGGCTACGACCCGCTGCTGTTCATCCCGGCCCTGGGCGCCTCGGTGGCCGAGCTTGCGCCGCAGGTGAAGAACGGCGTGAGCCATCGCGCGCAGGCGGCGCGCCAGCTGCGCGAGCTGCTGGCCTCGGTATGGGGGCTGTGAGCGGCCCGCTGCACGGCCCGCCCGCGCCGGCCCAGCCGCGCCAGATTCCCGGCGAGCCGGCCGCCGCGCTGGCCCACCTGATGCGCCCCGGCACGCTGCACCTGCCGAGCCTGCCGCCACTGTCGCTGTACGTGCACCTGCCGTGGTGCCTGCGCAAGTGCCCGTACTGCGACTTCAACTCGCATGAACTGTCTGCCCCCGGGCTCCCTGCGGTCGCCGCCCCCCGAGGGGGCTCGCCGCGGACCGGAGGACCCGGAGCCGCGGCGGGCGCGCGCACGCGGGCGCCCGAGCCTGTGCCCGCGTCCCTGCCCGAGTCCGCGTCCGTGTCCGTGTCCGTGCCCGAGCAGCGCTACCTCGATGCCCTCGTCGCCGACCTCGACGCCGCGCTGCCGCTGGTGTGGGGGCGCACGGTGCACTCGGTGTTCATCGGCGGAGGCACGCCCAGCCTGTTCTCGCCGGCCGGCATCGACCGGCTCATCGCCGACATCCGCGCGCGGCTGCCGCTGGCCGCCGGTGCCGAGATCACGCTGGAGGCCAACCCCGGCACCTTCGAGCGCGAGCGTTTCCGTGCCTACCGTGCTGCCGGCGTCACGCGGCTGTCGGTGGGCGTGCAGAGCTTCGACGACGAGATGCTGCGCCGCCTCGGGCGGGTGCACAGCGGCGCGCAGGCCCGCGCCGCGCTGGACGAAGCGGCTGCCGCCTTCGACACCTTCAACCTCGACTTGATGTACGCGCTGCCCGGCCAGACGCTCCAGCAGCTGCAGGCCGACCTCGACGCGGCGCTGGCCTTCGCACCGCCGCATCTTTCGCTGTACCACCTGACGATCGAGCCCAACACGGCCTTCGCGCTGCACCCGCCGCCGGCGCTGCCCGACGACGACCTGGCCAGCGACATGCTCGACCTGCTCGCCGCGCGCACGGCGGCTGCAGGGCTGGCCCGCTACGAGGTCTCGGCCTTCGCGCGGCCCGGCCACCGCTGCCGGCACAACCTCAACTACTGGCAGTTCGGCGACTACCTCGGCATCGGCGCGGGGGCGCATGGCAAGCTCAGCTTCGCCCATCGCGTGCTGCGGCAAGTGCGCTGGCGCGAGCCGGCGCGCTACATGCAAGAGGCGTTGTCGGGGAAGCCCTGGGGCGCGGTGTCGAACCAGCACGAGGTGGCCCGCCGCGACCTGCCCTTCGAGTTCATGATGAACCAGCTCAGGCTGGTCGAGGGCTTCGAGCTGGCGCACTTCACCGAGCGCACCGGGATGCCGCTGTCGGCCATCGAACCGGCGCTGGCGCAGGCCCTGCGGCGCGGCCTGGTCGAGCGGCGCGAGGACGTGGTCGCGCCGACGCCGCGCGGCCTGGACTTCCTCAGCGATCTGCAGGGGTTGTTCCTGCCGGACGATCGAACGCTGCGGGGACGCTGAGCGCGTCGGCGCGCAGCGGGCCATGTCGGCCGCAGCCCGCGGCGGCGAGGGCGGCAGCCACCGGCGCGGCAGAGTCAGCGGCTGGCCGGTGCCGGCACCGGTGGGCGCCAGTGCGCGGCCAGCGTCGCCAAGCTCCATGCCGAGTTGCCCAGCTCCCACGGCGCACTGGTGCGCGCGTACTCCTGCGCCACGGCCGGCGCCAGCATGAGGAACGCCTGGCGGTCGGCCAGCGCGTGGTAGGCCAGCGGGTACAGCAGGCCGCGCCGCGCCAGATCGCCGGCGCTGCGCTGCGCCTCGCCCGACGCCGCTTCGCCCAGACGAGGCGCACCGGCCAGCAGGGACATTGCGTCGATGGTGCGAAACGAGATCCAGGCCTTGATGCGGTCGCCGCGATAACCGGGCATGTTGGTTGACCGACCGTCCTCGGGCCGCCAGCCGTCGAAGGCTTGCCCCCACCAGTAGTCCCAGCTGCCGGAGGCGGGCAGGCGTCCCGCGGGGGCCACGCGTTCGACGAAGTGCCCGATCACATCGGTCGCCGCCTGCAGCACCGGCGCGGGCGTGTCGGTGCCCGCGGTGGCGAGCACGCCGTAGGCCCATTCGTTCTGATGGTTGAACGGCACGGCCATGCCGTCGAATGCGAACTTGCTGCCCAGGGGCCAGCGCAGGTGGTGGCGGCCGGGCCGCAGCCAGCGCGCCTCTTCGCCCGCGGTGGCCAGCACCTCGATGTGGACGGCCAGCTGCTGCACGGCGCGGCGCAGCGGCTCCAGGCTGGCCATCGGCAGCGCGCCGGCCACCTCGCTGCGGTAGCGGTGCAGCACCAGCAGCATGCGCGCGGTCTGCACGCCGAAGAGCGCGCGGCTGCGGTCCACCGTGAAGGCGCGCGTGTGGTGGCCGCCCGAAGCCACCTGCCGGTCCAGCAGCCGCATCTCGAGGTCCAGGCGCTGGCGCACCTCGGCCAGCATCGGACCGTACAGCGCCAGCACCCGCGCGTCGCGGCCGGCCACGTCGAGCAGGTCGAGATAACCGTTGAGGCAATACACCTGCGACCAGGGGATGCGGCCTTCCTCGTTGTTGATGCCGACTTCCGCCCAGCCGCCCGGCGCGGTGCGCGCGAGGTCGCTGCGCAACAGGTGGCGCAGCTGGCGCGGGCTGGCCGCGTGGTCGATGTGCAGGGCGCCCAGCGAGTAGCGCAGCCGCCACGGCACGCCGCGGGTGGTGTCGATGGCCGGCACGCGCAGCGTTGCCGGGGCGACGATCACCGGGGCGCGGGCCACGGCCGCCTGGCCGGGTTCGGCGCCGGCGGGCACGGGCGCCGCCGCCGCAGCGACGCACAGGTGCGCCAGCCCCAGCGGTGTGGGCGTGCTCTCGACGATGTGGCGGCAGCCCTCGACCAGCTCGACGTTGTGCAGCCCCTTGCCGCTGACCTCCATCTGCACGTTGCCGCCGGCCAGCCACAGCGGCGGCGTGCCGGTGGCCGCCGGGCCGGCGTGGAAGTGCAGGCCAGGCACCATCTCGTAGGTGGCGCCGGCCGGCTCGCCCAGGCTGGGCAGCCGCTGTGCCGGGCCGGCAGGGCGCGGGCAGGGGCCGTCCAGGTCCCAGGCCAGGTACCAGTTGGCCTGGCTCGGGTTGTGGTAGATCACCGCGTGCAGGCGGCCACCATGCAGCGCCGCGGCGCGCAGCGAGGCCACTGCCGTGGGGTCGTCACCATGCTCCACGGACAGGCGGCAGGTCACCCGGCCGCCCTCGTGGCGCAGCAGCAGCAGGCGGTCGTCGGGGTGTCGCCGCACGAACAGATGGGTGGCGCCGCCTTCGGCAAGCACGCGCACAGGCACGCCGGGGACATCGAGCGCGATCGCGTCGGTGGCGCCGCCTTCGCGCGCCGGCAACAGCACGCGGGCGCGTTCGCGAGCATCGAAGCTCACCAACCCCGCTGCGGCCGGCAGCAGCGGCACCACGCTGCGCGCGGCCGCGGCGGGCCCCGCCATGCGCACGGCGTGCTGGCGCAGCGGGGAGCTCGATGATGGGCGGGAGGCGACCGTGCCCACCTCCGCCGCCACGGCCGAGGCGGCAGGCCCCGCGGAGGCCGCAGCGGGCGCAACGCTGTTTGCCCCAGCGCCGACCCCGGATGCGGCCGCCCCGGACGCCGGCACCCCCGGGGCCAGCGCGCAGGCGGTCAGCCCGCGATACAGATAGGCCTCGTACTCGTTGACGACGAGGCCCGGCGCGGTCGCCAGGCCGGCGGGCGTGCCCACCGGGTACTTCAGGTACCGGGCCGCTTCCGTGCGGTAGCGGCCCACGGCCTTCACCAGCCATGGGGCCAGATGGGCCATGCGGCTCTCGGTGCACGCCAGATGCAGCGCGAAGCCCAGGTCATAGGCCCGCGCGGGCAGCGCGATCCTCGGGCGGAAGCCCGGAAACGCGCGCACGGCCTCGGGGTCCTTCTCGGTGCCGCGGAAGTCGCCCAGGTGGGCGAGCACCGCAACCCAGTCGAACTCGTCGGCCAGCCGCCCGCCGTGCTCGATGTAGGCGCGGATGCCGTCGATCATGTAGCCGGCATGCGGCAGGTCGTTGGGCAGCGTGGGCTGCTGCACCGAGTAGCTCCAGTACCAGTGGCCGCTGACGGGCGCCAGCTGGCGGTGGCGAAGCACGGCGCGCATCGTGGCGTCGGCGCTGGCCAGGTAGCGCGCACGCCGCTGCGGGTCGGCCACGCCGAGGCTGGCGCGCTGGATCTGCCCGGCCAGGTAGGCCGCGGGGTTGAAGGTGTCGTAGCGCCGGTCGGCGGCGGACAGCGAGTACGGTGCCAGGCCCGAGGGCGACCACCGGGCCGGCTCGAGGTAGGGCTCGATCGCCGCCTGCACGGTGCGCCGGATGCGCGCCAGCGGGGCCTCGGGGTCGCGTTCGGCCCAGCCGAGCAGCGCATCGATGACGATGGCCGTGCTGATGGTGTATTCGGTGTTCGCGGGGTTGACGCTGCCGTCGTCGTAGGCGTCCCAGGCCACCGGCAGCCCCCAGCCGACGACGCCATCGCCGTTCTCGTCGGCATGCGTGAGCAGCCATTCGCCGGCGGCGCGCGCGAGGTTGGCTTGGCCGCTGCGCCAGCCGGACCCCTGGCGTTCCACCTCGGCCAGCAGCACCATCGCGTAGGACTTGGGCACGTGGCCTTCGGCGTGGCCCGGGTAGTCGGTGGTGCCGTGGCCGGGGCGCGCGGGGTCCAGCGCGGCGTGGATCTCGCTGGTGTGGGTGGTGGCCAGCGCGCGCGCGGCGGCCAGCTCGTCCGCCGGCGCGGGCGCGGGCGCCTTGGGCTGGCAGCCGGTGAATACCGCGGCCAAGCCGAGGGCGAGCACGGTCCGGGACCAAGCCCCAGCTCGTGCCCGGGGGCGGGCCTGCCGAGCTGCAACAACCGCCGCGCGAGCGGGCAATGCGAAGGCGCCCTGTCTGCGCGCATCGCGCAGATCCACCACCCCTGCAAGGGCCGCGGTGCCGGTGGGCAGCGCGCTGGGGGGCCAGCCAGGCCGCGTCACTTGCCCGACTCCGCCAGCGCCGCCATCGAGCCGGCCATCTCCTCGCGCAGCCAGTCGCGCAGCGCGGCCAGCGCCGGCAGCTCGGCATGTTGCGGCGGGTAGACGAACCACACCGGCGGCGGCCCTGCGTCGGCCAGCGCCAGTGGCGACAGGCGCACCAGGCGGCCTTCCTGCAGCGCGTCGGCCGCCAGCAGCTCGCTGGCCAGCGCCACGCCCAGGTCCTGCTCGGCGGCCTGCAGCAGCAGGCCTGCGTCGTTGAACTCGGCCACCGTCTTGCCCTGCAACTTGCAGCCGCACAGCGAGAGGAACCGGCCCCACTTCTCGGCGTGCCCCAGCAGCGGTTCGGCGGCCAGGGCACGGTGGTCGCCGAAGCGCACACGCGCGGCGCGCGCCGGTGCGCCCACGGCCACATAGCGCGAGCTGGCCAGTTGCTCGCCTTCCAGCCCGCGCCACGGGCCGGTGCCGGCCCGCAGGCCGGCGTGGAAACCTTCGCGCTGCAGGTCCACCAGCGCTTGCGAGGCGTGCAGCTCCAGCGTGATGCCGGGGTGGCGCTCACGCCAGCGCGCCATGCGCGGCAGCAGCCAGCGCTGCGCGAACGATGGCAACACGGTCACGCGCAGCGTCTGCACCTTGCCCTCGGCGGCCATCTGCGCAGCGCGCACGCCCTCGTCCAGCAAGGCGAGCGCGGCCTCCACCGAGCGCTGCAGCGCGGTGCCCGCGGCATTCAGCGCGAGGCTGCGGCCGCGCCGCTCGAACAGCTCGAACCCCAGCTGCTGCTCCAGCTGACGCATCTGCTGGCTGATGGCGCTGTGGGTCAGGTGCAGTTGCTCGGCCGCGGCGCGCAGGTTCTCGGTGCGCGCCGCTTCGCGAAAGGCGGGCAGCGTGGCCAGGGGCAGGCGGGTCATGGGCGGTCGGTGGCCGGGCGTGCGACGGATGAGCGACTCGGGCGTGCCTCCTCAGATCCTGGGGAGGTCCTTCTCTGGTAAGTGAAGCTGCACAGCAGCTGCAGAAATCATCGCTTCCACCGGATTCTATTGACCGATAGATTAACCAGCACCGAGTAAACCCCAATCACCCGTGGAGCCCACCATGATCACCGCCAGCAGCACTCCTTTGCGCATTCCGGCCCCGCCCATCGTGCTGGACCGCCCGCCCTGGTCCAGGCGCTGGGCGATGTTCGCCGAGGCCTGGTCGGCCTGGCGCTCGCGCGCCAGGCAGCGCGCCGAGCTGCGCGCGCTCGCCACGCTGGACCCGCGCCTGCTCAAGGACGTGGGGCTCGGCGAGTTTGCGGCCGGGTCCGCGGCCGATGCCGCCGCCTGGCGACTGGTCGAACTCGGGCGCTGGTAACGCCACGGCCGGCCCTGGCGTCGCATGCGGCGAGGGCCGGCCGCCGATGCCCGGCCGGTGCCGCCGCCGTGCGCGGCGCAGACGTCCTAGATGCGCGAAAGCGCCGCACCCGCCGTGCTGCGCAACCGCTCCAGCAGCCGCGGCGCGATCTGCGCCAGCGGCAGCACCTCGTCGGCGCCACCGTGCGCGATGGCCTCGCGTGGCATGCCGAAGACGACGCAGCTCGCCTCGTCCTGGCAGAAGTTGTAGCTGCCGGCGTCGCGCATCCTGCGCATCGCCGCGGCGCCATCGGCACCCATGCCGGTGAGCATGACGCCCATGGCATTGCGACCCACCACCCGTGCGGCCGACTCGAACAGCACCTCCACCGAGGGCCTGTGGCGGTTCACCGGCTCGCCGTCGAAGACGCGGGCGACGTAGTTCGCGCCCGAGCGCTCCACCGCCAGGTGGCGCCCGCCAGGGGCCACGTAGGCGTGGCCGGGCAGCACGCGCTCGCCGTCCTGCGCCTCGGCCACGGCCAGCTGGCACAGGCCGTTCAGCCGCGCGGCATAGCTGCGGGTGAAGCCGGGCGGCATGTGCTGCGTGATGAGCACCGCCGGGGCATCGGCCGGCAGCTGCATCAGCAGCTCGCGCGTGGCCTCGGTGCCGCCGGTGGAGGCGCCGATGAAGATGAGCTTCTCGGTGGACAGCCGGCCCAGCAGCGCCGCGGTGGCGGGCGCGGCGCCCTGGGGGGTGGGGCCACCGGCACCGGCCGCGCCCGGCGCGGACCCCGGCGCCCCGCCCGCGGGCGGTGGCGCCACGTGGCGATGCACGCGTGCCCGTGCGGCGATGCGGATCTTCTCGGTGATTTCGTGGCCCAGCTGGCGCAGCCCGTCGGCAACGCCGATCTTCGGCTTGGCCACGAACTCGACCGCGCCCAGCTCCAGCGCCTTCATCGTCACCTCCGCGCCGCGCTCGGTGAGCGTGGAGACCATCACCACCGGCATCGGCCGCAGGCGCATCAGCCGGGCGAGGAAGTCCAGCCCGTCCATGCGCGGCATCTCCACGTCCAGCGTGATCACGTCGGGGTTGAGGCTGCGGATCATCTCGCGCGCCACCAGCGGGTCGCTGGCCGCGCCGATGCACGCCATGTCGGGCTGCCGGTTG
>JAEUPD010000187.1 GCA_016788525.1 Rubrivivax sp. | reverse complement strand
CAGCACCCAGCCGCCGGCGTGGTCGCCGGCATGCACGAGCACGTGGCCGCGGCGCAGCGCGGCGAGGGCGTCGATGAATTCCCCCCGGTCGGGAATGATGGCAGCGGCAGTCATGGCTGAGTGGCGGTGCGGCAATCCTGGACCCGCCCATGTTGCCGTCCAATGCGTCAGCGCATCGCGTGCAAAAGTGGCTGCCCGACGGTGCTGTTCCGGGCCCTGCCCCGCGCGCGGGGCCCGCTCCTAGAATGAATTCACCCCTTGGAGACCGCGCGATGAATGCCCCCGACCTGATGCCTTCCCGCGCCGCCGCGCAGCGCGCGGTGCCCGCGCCGATGCTGGCGGCGCTGCGCGCGCACTTCGGCCAGCGCTGCTCCACCGCCGCCGCGGTGCGCGAGCAGCACGGCCGCGACGAGTCGGTCTACGCCGCCGCGCCGCCCGAGGTGGTGGTGTACTGCGAGTCCACCGCAGAGGTGGCGGCCGCGGTCGCGCTGGCCCACGAGCACGCCGTGCCGGTCATCCCCTTCGGCATCGGCAGCTCGCTGGAAGGCCACGTGCTGGCGGTGCAGGGCGGCGTCACGCTGGACCTGAGCCGCATGGACAAGGTGCTGCGCATCGACACCGCCGACCTCACGGTGACCGTGCAGCCCGGCGTCACGCGCGAGCAGGTGAATCGCGAGATCAAGGACACGGGCCTGTTCTTCCCCATCGACCCCGGCGCCAACGCCACCATCGGCGGCATGACCGCCACGCGCGCCAGCGGCACCAACGCCGTGCGCTACGGCACGATGCGCGAAAACGTGCTCGGGCTCGAAATCGTCACGGCCCATGGCGAGGTCACCCGCACCGGCACGCGCGCGCGCAAGAGCAGCGCCGGTTACGACCTCACGCGCCTGTTCGTCGGCAGTGAGGGCACGCTGGGCGTCATCACGGAAATCACGCTGAAGCTGTACCCGCTGCCCGAAAGCGTGAGTGCGGCGATCTGCCACTTTCCGAGCGTGGATGCGGCGGTGCGCACCACCATCCAGATCATCCAGATGGGCGTGCCCATCGCGCGCTGCGAACTGCTGGACGCCAACGCCATCCGCGGCGTCAACCAGTACGCCAAGCTCGAGCTGCGCGAGCAGCCGATGCTGCTGATGGAGTTCCACGGCAGCGAGGCGGCTGTCGCCGAGCAGGTGGCCACCGTGCAGGAGATCGCGCGTGAACACGGCGGCGCCGACTTCCAGTTCGCCACCACGCCCGAAGAGCGCACGAAGCTGTGGGCGGCGCGGCACAAGTCGTACTTCGCCGCGCTGCAGACGCGCCCGGGCTGCCGCTGCCAGAGCACCGACACCTGCGTGCCCATCTCGCGCCTGGCCGAGAGCATCAACGAGAGCATCGCCGAGAGCGACGCGGCGGGCA
Source organism: Rubrivivax sp. (assembly GCA_016788525.1). Taxonomy (GTDB): domain Bacteria; phylum Pseudomonadota; class Gammaproteobacteria; order Burkholderiales; family Burkholderiaceae_C; genus Rubrivivax. The sequence continues at coordinate 21,345 of JAEUPD010000187.1, read as the reverse complement.
TCCCCTACTGGATCGTCGGCCACGTGGGCGACGGCAACTTCCACCTGAGCTGGCTGCTCGACCCCAACGACCCGCGCGAGGTGGCCGAAGTCGAGCGCCTGAACGTGCAGATGGTGCGGCGCGCGCTCAGGCTGGACGGCACCTGCACCGGAGAGCACGGCATCGGCCTGCACAAGATGGGCTACCTCGTCGACGAGGCGGGGCCGGTGGCCGTGGAGATGATGAAGAGCATCAAGCGCACGCTGGACCCGAAGAACATCATGAACCCGGGCAAGGTGCTGGCGCTGTAGCGCGGCGCCGGGGTGGCGCCTCAGAACTCGAAACGCCCGCCCAGGTAATAGAAGGTCCGCGTCGAGCTCTCGTTGCGGTTCGGTCCGCTGGTCTTCGAACTCTCCACGCTGACCTCGGACTCCAATGCCACCTGCTTGACCACTCGCCACGTCACGCGCACGCCCGGCGCCCACCGCGTGCTGTCGGTGCCGGGGTCGTCGCGCTGCCGGTACCATTTCAGCGAAGGCTCGAGCTGCCAGTCGGCGTCCAGGCTGGACGAGTTGTTGTACGACAGCAGCTCCCCCTGGAAAGTGGGGCCGCGCAGCACGTTGGCGATGAAGACATGCGTGTCGCGGCCCGAGTACACGTTGGTGCCGATGAGTTGCGCGCCAAGGCTCCAGATGTCGCCGGTGCTGGGCAGCCCGGTGGGCAGGATGTCGGGCACCGACGCCACCGCGGTCGTGTTGCTCAGCCGGACGTCGGCGCCAGCCTGCCACTGCCTGGACAGCGGCATCGTGTAGCCGAGTGCCGCCTGGGTGGAGGTGGCGGTGATGGCGCGCGCCCGTTCCCGCAGCGCCTCCATCGACGTGGTGGCCAGCAATTCGGTCAGCGTGGTCGGCCGCACTGCCAGGTTGGGGTCGACGAAGAACAGCGTGTTGCCCAGCGCCAGCAGCGGCTGCTTGCGCCGGTCGTAGAGAAAGGTCAGCACGCTGTTGTCGGGCCGCTGCCAGCTGCCCTGCAGGCTGGCGATGTTCAGCCCCTTGAGCAGCACGTCGTAGTCCAGCTGGGCCGTGCCGGCCAGGCCGCCGTCGGCATAGCGCAGGTCGCTGCCCACCGCGCGGCGGTCGATCTGGTTGTCGATGGTCTGCTGGATGCCGTACAGCGTCGCGCCAAGATGCCGGGTCAGGGCCTCCGCCTCGATGGCGCCGCCGTAGAAGCGCCGACGGGTGTCCAGCAGCGCATCCGCGGGCTCGCCGCCCACGACGCTTGCCTTCCAGCGCGGCGCGAAGCTGTAGCCGGCCCACAGCCCATCGAAGCGGCCGAGCACGCCACCCCCCCATGGTGACTGGCGACCCAGCCGCACCTGCCAGCCGTCGCTGATCGATCGGTGGTCGTAGTACAGCGCCGAGAGGCGGTTGCGTGACTTCTCGGGCCGCAGCTCGTCACGCGTGTAGGTGTCGCGGAAGACGAAGCGGCGATCGCTCTCGGTGTCGCGATGTCGCCAGTTGAGGTCGGTGCTGCCCACCCACTGCCGCTGGTCGGTGCCCGACAGCGTGGCCTCGGAGATCAGTTGCGGCAGGCCGCCGATGGCGGAATCCTGGAACTCCTGGGTGCGGCTCTTCGACTGGCCGCCGTAGTAGTAGAGGCTCACCGAGCCGGTGGTGAGCGTGATCGTCCGAGGGTCGCCAGCGCGCGCGGCGCCGGCGCCGGCAGGCGCCGGCGCACCCAATTCCACCAACGCGGCGCGCGCGCGGTCGGCATCGGGACCCTGCGGGTACAGGCGCAGGAACGCCTCGAATTCGGCCCGCGCGCGCCCGCTGTCGCCCGCTCGCAGGCGCGCCTCGCCGATGAGCGCCTGGGCGGTGCGCGACAAGCTGTTCGGGGGCAGATCGAGCAGCGTGGACAGGGTGTCGATGGCGGCGTCGTACTGGCCAGCGCCGAGCGCAGCGCGCGCGCTGGCCAACAGCGCCGCGGCACGTGCTTCGACCTCCGCCGGCGCCGGCGGCGCTGCCGGTGTGGCGTCAATGGCCGATGGCGCGGGGGCCGACGCAGCAACGGCCGGTGCGGGCGCCGAGGCCGATGGGGCTGGCCTGGCCGCCGTGGCCGGAGCGGCTCCGGACGGGGCGGAGGCAGCCGCGGCCGAAGCTGCTGCTGACGAGGCAGGGGCGGCTGCCACGGGCGCGCCGGGCGAAGCAGTGGCGGCCGCTGCGGGTGCCGATGCCGCGAGGGGCGGCGTGGCCACTTCCGGCGCCGGCGCGGAGCCGGCCACACGCGGCTGGGTGGGCGGGGTCACCGGACGCAGCGGCTGGGGCGAGGGCGCGCTGGGAATCACGATGGTCGTCGTCGGCGTGGGGACCGTGGCACCCACCTCGGCCTCGGGCACGGTGATCCTGGCACCCGGGAAGCGCGCCCGTGCCACCGAGAGCACCCACTCCGCCTCGGCACGCGTGGCGAGCATGCCGATGTGCGTCTCCTGCAGCACCCGCCCTTGCTCCACCCGACGTGTGGTGAAGATGTTCAAGTGCTGCAGAGCCGATGGAATCGGCACCGCGCTGCCGGCGTCGCCTTCGGTCGTGGCGATGGTGACGCGGTACGACCCCCTCGCTGCCCCGGCGATCGGTGCCGGCGGCGGCCGGCCGGCGCCTGACGGCAGCTCCGCAGCAGCCGCCACCGGCGCGGCGGCCGCGCCCAGCCCCGGCAGCAGCACTTCGATCTGCCGGTCACCACGCCCGGCGCGGATGCGGTGCCGCACCGGCTCGGCAAAGCGCACGAGCAGCCGGCGCTCGTCGCCGGGGCGGCCGGCCTCGGGCTCGTCGGTCACCGTGACGGTGGGGACGCCGCGGCTGCCGGCCAGTGTGCTGCGCCCGCCCAGGCGCTGCGTCGCCGCAGAGCCCTCGACCCCGGGCGCCCCGGGCAACACCCGATAGAAGACCAGCGACTCGTCGCCGGCCACCGCCACCACCGAGCGCAGCAATTGCACACCGGTGACGAAGCGCACCACCAGCACCACGTCGGCCCCCTCGCGCCGCAGGTCCAGCTCGTCGAGCAGTTGCGCCTGAACCGGCGCAGCCAGCCACAGCGCCCACACCGCAGCGGCCAGCCGCAGCAGGCGTCCGATCAATTCCATTTCGTGTATGGCGTGCCCTTGTTGCCCAGCGGCCGGTGGCAGCCCGACTCGGAGCAGTCGATGGCCGGCGGCGTCTTGGTCTTGTGGGTCAGCGACTTGCGCTCCATGCCGCCGGCGTAGTTGGTGCCGCTCTGATGGCAGCCCTTGCACCAGCCGGAGCCGCCGCCCTGACTGTTGTTGTGGCTCATCCGCGCTGACCAGCTGGTGGTGCTGGTGTGGCAGGCGTTGCATTCCATCGCCGCGCCGTTGAGCAGCTGCGTCTCGGGGATGTGGTTGGCCGGCTTGCCCGCCGCCCCCTGGCCGGCATGGCTGCCGTTGTGGCAGGTCTTGCAGCCCGTCGTGACGCTGACATTGGCGTGCACCCTGCCGCCCGCCCAGCTCGTGTAGCCAGCTTTGTGGCAACTGTCGCAATTGGCCGCCGCCAGCGTGGCGACAAGCTGGTACGGCAGGTGATTGGCCGGCTTGCCGTCTGCCGGCGGGTAGGCGCCGTTGTGGCAGCTGGCGCACTGCGCGGTCACCGGCACCTGCGTGTGGTTGAACTTGGTCGGCTTCCACGCGATCGTGTTGTGGCAGGCAAAGCAGTTGGTGGCGCCCACCGGCACGTGCGTGGCGTTCTTGCCCGTGGCGCTGCTGCCGTTGTGGCAGCTGATGCAGTTGGTGGCGGCGTTGAAGGTGGCATGGTCCACCTTGGCGCCGCTCCAGGTGGTGGTGCTCTTGTGGCAGGTCTCGCACACCGTCTGGCCCGTGTGCACCGGGGTGGCCGGCTTGACCGCGGCGTGGCACGTATTGCACCCGGCGGTGACGCTGACGCTCGTGTGCAGCCTGGCCGGCGTCCACGAGGTGTAGCCGGCCTTGTGGCAGGTGTCGCAATTGGCGGCGGCCAGTTGGGCCACGAGCTGGTACGGCGTATGCGCGGCATTCCTGCCGTCGGCGGGCGGGTAGCTGCCAGTGTGGCAGGTGGCGCACTGGGCTGTCACCGGCACCTGCGTGTGGTTGAACTTGCTCGGCTTCCAGGTGGCGGTGCCATGGCAGGCGAAGCAGTTGGTTGCTCCCACCGGCACATGGTTGGCGTTCTTGCCCGCGGCGCTGCTGCCGTTGTGGCAGCTGGTGCAGTTGGTGGCGGCGTTGAAGGTGACGTGGTCCACCTTGGCGCCGCTCCAGGTGGTGGTGCTCTTGTGGCAGGTCTCGCACATCGTCTGGCCCGTGTGCACCGGGGTGGCCGGCTTGGCACTCGCATGGCAGGTCGCGCACTGGGCCGTGACCGATGTGCTGGCATGCACCCGGGCCGGCGCCCAGCTTGCGTAGCCGGTCTTGTGGCACGTGTCGCAATTGGCCGAGGCAAGCGCCGCGACGAGCTGGTACGGGGTGTGGTTCGCGCTGCGGCCGTCGGCCGGCGGGTAGGCCCCGCTGTGGCAGCTGGCGCACTGCGCGCTCACCGGTACCTGCGTGTGGTTGAACTTGCCTGGCTTCCAGGTGGTGGTGCCATGGCAGGCGAAGCAGTTCGTCGCGCCCACTGGGATGTGCGTGGCGTTCTTGCCGGTGGCGCCGCTGCCGTTGTGGCAGCCGGCGCAGTTGGTGGCCATGCTGAAGGTGCCGTGATCGACCTTGGCGCCGCTCCAGGTGGTGGCGCCCTTGTGGCAGGTCTCGCACGTGGCCTGCCCGGCATGCACCGGAGTGGCAGGCTTGATGCCGGCATGGCAGGTGGCGCATTGCGCCGTGATGGCGAGGCTGGCATGCACACGCGCGGGCAACCACGAACGGAAGCTCGACTTGTGGCAGCTGTCGCAGGTCGCGCCGGCGCCAGCCATGGTCTGCCCGAAGGGAACATGGCTCGCACCCATGCCCGTGGCGCGCGTGCCGTTGTGGCAGCCGGCGCAGCTGCCGGGAGCGACGCCGGCGTGGTCGAACCCCGAGGCCGGCCGCCAGGCGCTCACCGTGTGGCAGCTGTCGCAGGCGGCCGTGGTGCTCAGGTGCGTGGGGGGCTTGCCGCCAGCCAGCTGCCCGTTGTGGCAACTGGTGCAGCTGCCGCGCGGCACGCCGCTGTGGTTCATGCGGGCACCGGCGTAGGTGCGCGTGTTGTGGCAGCTCTCGCAGGGCTGGGTGGTCGGGACATGGCTGGCGGACTTGACCACATTGCCACGCGCCAGGCGCGCCCCGGCCACGTGGCAGCTCTCGCAATCGCGCGGCGTGCCCTTGAACACGCCGCCCACGTGGCAGGACTCGCAACGTGCCGTGGTGTGGGCCCCGGTCAGCGCATAGCCGGTGGAAAGATGGTCGAAGTCGCGCCCGGCGGCGGTCTGGCTGAACGCCGGACCCAGGGCGCCAGCCGTGCCGAACAACGTCGCGAGCCACAGCGCAAGCACCAGCCAGACGCGATACCGTGCTGCGCTCATGACAGACCCCCTCGCCGCCCGGCCACGCGCGAGGCCGCGCCGCCACCGTAACCCTGCGAGGTGCGCATCCGGCGGTTCACCTGCTTCCAGTTGTCCTGGCCGTGGCACTGCTCGCAGCGCGGGCCGAAGGAGCCGTCATGCACGTCGTCCTGGCGGTGGCACGAGGTGCAGCCTTGGTCCAGCGCGGCCGCGGCCTTGCCGGGCGGCGCCGCTTGCCGGTGGCACGCCTCGCAAGCAGCCCGAGCGTGCTTGCCTTCCAGCCGGTAGCCACTGCGCTTGGCGTGGTCGTAGTTCCAGAGCCGCCAGTCGCGCGCGTTGTGGCAGCTTTCGCATGCGACACCGAAGCGCGCCTTGTGCTTGTCGTCCTTCAGGTGGCAGCCCACGCACTCGCGCGGGGCGTCGCGGTAGCGCAGGCTCTTGTGGCAGGCCTTGCATTCCACCCTGAGGTGGCCGCCGACCAGCGCAACGCGGGCGCGGGAGTGGTCGTAACCGGCGACGCGCCAGTTGGCGGAGCCATGGCAACTGTCGCAGCGGGCGCCGAGCTGGCCTTCGTGCTTGTCGTCCTTCTTGTGGCACGCCACGCACTCCAGCGCCGTGGGGCGGTAGCTCTTCAGGTCGCGGTGGCAGCTCGTGCACTTCAGCGGCGGCACGGCGTGGCCGTGCGTCAACGCGAACTTCGTGCGCGCATGATCGAATCGGCCGGCCTTCCAGCTCGTCTCGGCGTGGCAGCTGGCGCAGTCGGCGCCCAAAGTGCCCTCGTGCTTGTCGTCCTTCTTGTGGCACGCCAGGCACTCGGTGGCCGCGCCACGGAAGCTCTTCAAATCGCGGTGGCACTCCGCGCACTTCAGCGGCGGGACGGCGTGCTTGCCGGTCAGCCTGAACTTGGTCTTGTCGTGGTCGAAGCGGCTGGCTTTCCAGTTGGCGTCGGTGTGGCAGGCCGCGCAATCGGTACCCAGCGTGGCCTCGTGCTTGTCGTCCTTCTTGTGGCAGCCGATGCACGCGCTGGGCGCGGCGCGGTAGTCGGCGGTGGTGTGACAGGACTTGCACTCGGCCTTGACGTGGCCGCCGCGCAGCTTGAATCGGGTCTTGTCGTGGTCGAAGCGGGCGGTCTCGCGCCAGCTGCCCTCGACGTGGCAGGCCACGCAGTTGGTGCCGAGGCTGCCCTTGTGCGTGTCGTCCTTGCGGTGGCAGTCGATGCAGGTGGTGCCCAGCTTCTCGCGATAGAGCATGCCGGTGTGGCAGCTGTCGCAGCGGGCCTCGCGGTGCTTGCCGCGCAGCGCAAAGCGCGTGTCCGTGTCGTGGCGGAAGGTGATCTCGCCCCAGCGCCGGGCGTTGTGGCAGCTGTCGCACTTCTCGCCGTAGCGCGCCTTGTGCTTGTCGTCCTTGCGGTGGCAGCCGATGCAGGTCAACGGCGCCTCGTTGTAGACGGTGCTCTTGTGGCAGGCGTCGCACTTCACGTCGGCATGCTTGCCGGTGAGCGGGAAGCGCGTCTTGCCGTGATCGAGCTTGACGTCCTTCCACGACTGCTCGCCGTGGCAGTCACCGCACTTCGGGCCCAGCGTCGCCTTGTGCTTGTCGTCCTTCTTGTGGCAGGCCACGCACTCCAGCGGCGCCTCGCGGAACTTCTTGCCCGGCAGGTGGCAGGCGTCGCACTTCACGTCGGCGTGCCTGCCGGCCAGCGGGTAGTCGGTGGCCCGGTGGTCGAAGGCCCGGCGGTCGAACTCGGCGATGCGCATGTCAGGCCCGCGGTGGTCGGTGTGGCAGGCGCGGCACGGCTGCGGCTTGAAGCGACCGTGCATGCCCGCCTTGGCGCGCAGGTCCTGGCCGACTTCCTTGTGGCAGTCGATGCACAGCCGGTCCTGCGCGGCGCGGTCGAAGCGCACGTGGCACTTGGCGCACTCGCCTTCGACCTTCTGGTGGCCGCGGATCAGCGGGCCCGGCGACAGCGCCGATTCCAGCCCCTGGGCCGGCGCGCCCGCGCCGCAGCAGGCTGCCAGCACGATGGCAACGCCCCGCAGCCAGCCCAGCCACGAGCAGCCTGCTCCGCCGCCCGCCGGTCCTGCCGCCTTCATCGGCCGGCACCACGGACCCTTCCAGTCGACGCGAGAGCCGTGGCAACGGCACCGCGCCTGGTGGTGCCCCCGCGGGGGCGCTGGCGGAAGCAGCGGTCAGTACGCATGTACAGCGACCACGTGAACGACGGCGCACAGAACCATCATGAACACGAATGGCACGTGCAGCAGATGCCACAAGGAGAAGATGCGCGCATAGGCGGCGAACTGCGCCACGCGCAGCACCGCATCGAGGTGCTCGTCGGCCAGGCCGATGGCCTTGCGCAGGCGCCGCGCGCGCACGTCGGCCGGCCATTGCTCGCGCGCGGCCCATTGCGCCAGGCCGGCGTCCAGCTCACGCCGCACCGTGCGCCGTGCCGCCACCAGGCGCAGCGGCAGCACCGTCAGGCGCGCCAGGTGCTCGACCCAGCGATCGCCCGGATGCCCGGCGTGGGCCTGCACCTGATGGAGCACCTCGAGCGCACGCGGCGCGAAGTGCAGCCCACCTTGCGTCGATGTGTCGGCCAGGCCAAGCTTGGCCTGCAGGGCCTGCAGCGTCTCGCGCTCGCCGCCCAGGCCGCGGTGGGTGTGCAGGTAGATGAAGCGGCCGACGACACCGCTCAGTGCCACCACCAGCATGCTGACCAGCGCCACGCCGGCATTCAGCGAGCCGATGCGGAACGCCGAGTGCGCGAGGATGATCACCGGACCCGCCACCCCCAGCACCATGTGCACGAAGAACCAGTGCCGCGCCTTGCCGAACCCGGCCAGCCACCGCCAACGCTTGCGCAGCGGGTAGGCGAACAGCAGCACCATCATCAAGCCGCCGGCCACGCCGACCCAGTAGCCCGTTTCCGTGCGCGGGTCGAAGAACGGGGTCTGGCCGAGGAACCAGGCGAGGAGCACGGCGGCAACCATGGCGGCATGGACCCACAGCCCGCTGCGGGAACGGTCACCGGGCACAGCCGCCGGGCGCGCAGATCGAGCCGGCCCCGCACCGATGGTGGCGGCGGCGGAGGTGGCGTTCGGGCTGCGGCTGACGGACGAAGACATGGAAGTCACGGCCAAGGGCCCCCCAACGTCGTTGTCGTGGTTGGGCGCGGCCCGGCAGCCGTTCCGCACACTAGTGCAGCAACCTTAGCCAATCCTTGGGGCCGCCCGGTTACAACTCAGCGCCCGCGATCCCCGGCACGCCACGGAGGATTGGCGCGTGCAAGTCCTTGTCGATCAAGGACATTGGCCGGCGCGGGCGGCGTGCAGCCGGGGCCGCATTGCCGCCGGCCCCGACAATTGGTCGCAAGGATGAATCCGATCTGAGGTCGGCCGCCGCTGCCACTGTCGAACATCGCACCCCAAGGCAACCCCCGCACGCCGCCGATCGCCCTTCCAGCGCATGGATCCTCTCGCCCTCTCACTCTATGTTCTGGTCGGCCTCGCCGTGCTTGTGGTCCATCGCTGGCGCCTGCACCGTCGCGAGCGCCAGGCGCTGGCCGCACGCCACGACGCGGAGCAGCAAGGCCTGAACGAGCCCCCGTCGCTTCATCCGGTGGTGCAGCCTTCGCGCTGCATTGGCTCGGGCGGCTGTGTCCACGCCTGTCCTGAAGGCGCGCTGGGCATCGTCGCCGGCAAGGCCATGCTGGTGAACCCGGCGTCCTGCATCGGCCACGGCGCCTGCCAGGCGGCCTGCCCGGTCGACGCCATCCAGCTCGTGTTCGGCACCGATCGCCGCGGCGTGGACATCCCCGAGCTCACCCCCCAGTTCGAATCGAACGTGCCAGGCCTGTTCATCGCCGGCGAGCTCGGTGGCATGGGCCTGGTGCGCAAGGCCGCCGAGCAGGGGCGGCAGGCCGTCGAGCACCTGCGCCGGCGTCCGCGTGGCAACGCCGAGCTCGACCTGGTGATCGTCGGCGCCGGCCCGGCCGGCCTGTCGGCCGGGCTGGCCGCCATGGAGCACAAGCTCGCCTTCCGCCTTGTCGAGCAGGAAGACTCGCTGGGTGGCGCGGTCTTCCACTACCCACGCCAGAAGATCACCATGACTTCGCCGGTGAAGCTGGCGCTGGTGGGCAAGGTGAAGGTAGGCGAGATCCGGAAGGAAGCGCTGCTCGAGCTGTGGAACGGCATCGTCGAGCGCACCGGCCTGCGCATCGGGTTTCGCGAACGCATGGAGGCCATCGAGCGCACCGCTGAGGGCGGCTTCATCGTGCGCACGAGCCAGGCGCGGTACCACGCCGCGTCGGTGCTGCTGGCCATCGGCCGCCGCGGCACGCCGCGCAAGCTCGAGGTGCCCGGCGAGGAGTCGGCCAAGGTGACCTACCGGCTGGTGGACCCCGCGCAGTACCGCGGGCAGGCGGTGCTGGTGGTCGGCGGGGGCGACAGCGCGCTCGAGGCCGCCTTGGCGCTGGCCGAGGAACCCCAGGTTCAGGTGGCCCTGTCTTACCGCGGTGAGGCCTTCTCCCGGGTCAAGGAGAAGAACCGCCGTGCGCTGGAGGAGGGCGCCGCCGTCGGCCGCCTGCGGCTGCTGCTGGGCAGCGAGGTGCAGCACATCACCCCCGGCAGCGTGACCTTGCGATGCGCCGCGGGACCGATCGAACTGCGCAACGATGCGGTCATCGTCTGCGCCGGCGGCGTGCTGCCGACCACGCTGCTGCAGCAGGTAGGGGTGCGCTTCGCCACGAAGTACGGGACGGCCTGAACCTGCGCGTGCACGCCGCGGCCGCGCGCGCTCGCGTCAGCGCAGCAGTTCCCGCGCCATGTGGCGATCCATCAGGTACAGGTCGCTGTCGATCGCGCCCATGCCACTGGCCCGCATCCGCAACAGGTGGTCTGCGGCATCTTCGGCGCGGGCCCGCAACGGCGCCGCGCGGCGTTCAGAGGGCGGTTCGGCGAAGACGACCTCGCCGCGCCCGCCCCATAGCGACAGCATGGCCGGCACCGCGGCCAGCTTGTGGCCAGCCCCCACGTCGGCCACCAGCACCGCCTCGCCGCGAGCGTGGCGCAGCCCGGCGCGCAGCGCCTCGACCCAGGCCAGGGGCTGCTCGCAGATGCCTACCCTCACGCCGCGCAGCCAGCACCACGCCTGCAAGGGTGCCGGGTCCCGCTCGCCCGCGGCCACCACCAGCAGCTCCCAACGCCGGGCGCTGCGGGCCAGCGCCTGGGTCAGTTGCGGCAGCAGCAACGTGACGGCGCGGTGGCTGCCGCTGGTGGGCAGCACGCACGACAGCGTGGTGGCAGTCACCGGCAACGGCCGCGCGTCGGCCGGCCGGCCATCGCCCCAGCCAACCGCCCGGCCGGGGGCGTCCAGCCACCGGAGTTCGGTCTCGCGCGGGGTGGGAGGGTGCATGGAGCGCCTGCGTGGCATCGACCTCGACGCGGCGATTGTTCGGCCCCCAGATGAAACGAACCTTGGGAACCACGGGCTCAGTGTGCGGCGACGCCCCGCTCCCCCTCACCCTCGCCCGTGACGTCCGGCAACGGCGCGCCCTGCCCCTGCGGCACCACAGGCCAGCGCACCTGCACCGCCAGCCCGCCCAGCCTCGAACGCGCCAACGAGATCTGCGCGACGTGGGCGCGTGCCACGGCCGCCACGATGGCCAGGCCCAGCCCCACGCCGGCACCGCGCTCGCCGATGCGGCGGTAGAAGCGTTCGAACACGCGCACGTGTTCCTCGTCGGGGATGCCGGGCCCGGAGTCCTCGACGGCGATCAGCGTATGGCCGGGTGCCGGCGCCGAACACACCTCGATCGAACCCTGCGGTGGCGTGTGATTCAGCGCATTGCTCAGCAGATTGCGCAGCAGCATCTGCAGCAGCACCCGGTCGGCATGCAGGCCCGGCTCTTCGAGCCGGCAGGTGACCTCGATGCCGCGTTCGCCGGCCAGCGCCGCGAAGTCGACCAGCACCTCGGCCAACACCTCGTTCAATGCCATCCTCTCCAGCTGCAACGCGCCGGGCTGCATGGCGTCCACACGGGCCAGCGCCAGCATCTGGTTGAGCATGCGCGTGCAGCGATCGACGTTGGCTTGCAGCGCCGCCACCTCCCGGCGCTGCTCGGCGGGTTCGCGGCTGCGCACCAGCACCTGGGCCTGCACCCGCAGCGACGCCAGCGGCGTGCGCAGTTCGTGCGCGGCCAGCGCCGTGAAGCCACGCTCCTGCGACAGCGCGTCGTCCACCTTCAGCATCAGGCGGTTGATGGCGCCGATCATCGACACCAGCTCGGCCGGCGCATCGCCCAAGGCCAGCGGGGTCAGCACCTGCGGACCGCGCCGCTCCAGTTCCTGCGACGTGCGCAACAGCGGCGCCAGCGCGCGGCGCAGCATCAACCACGTGCCGCCGAGCACCGGCACCAACAGCGACACCATCACCAGGCCGAAGTAGCTGCCGAAAGCCGCCTGCAGCAAGTCGTCGTCCTCGTGGTCGGCGACCACGATGGTCATGCCCTGCGCCGGGGCGCGCAGCGCGTAGACCTCGATCTCGCGCCCGTCCAGCGCGAACTTGCCGAATCCGCTGAACCCCGCCGGCGCGACCCGCCGGTCGCCCGGCGCCTGGACGCTGCGCAGCAGCAGCTCACCGGCGTCAGACCAGATCTGGTAGCTGTAGCGGGCCCGCAGGGTGGCGGCCGTCTCGCGGTGCACGTTGTCGGGCACCGCGCCCCCGGCATCGGCGCGGATCTCTTCCAGTTCGTGCTGCGCGAAGGAGAGGATGGTCTGCGCCAGGTTCAACAGGTTCTCGCGGCACATCCGCTCGTTGGCCTCGCTGGCGGCCATCAACATGGCCGCGCCGCCGCCCACCCAGGCCAGCAGCACGGCCAGGCCCGCCACCAGGTACAGCCGCGAGCGCAGCGACCAGCCGCGCCGGGCCGAGGGCAGGCTCGGGGGCGGCATCTTCAGAACTCGTCCGTGCGCGCCAGCCGGTAACCCAGTCCGCGCACGGTCTTGATGAGGTCCTTGCCCAGCTTGCGCCGCAGCTGGTGCACATAGACCTCGATGGTGTTGCTGGTGAGTTCATCGCCCCAGCCGTACAGCCGCTCCTCGAGCATCTGCCGCGTGACGATGCGGTGCCGGTTGCGCACCATCGCCTCCAGCAGCCAGAACTCCTTGGTCGTCAGCATCTTGGGCTGCCCACCCAGCAGCACGGCCTGCGAGCCGGTGTGCAGCTCCAGTGTCCCGCACATGAAGTCCACCGTCTGCTCGGCCTCGGCGCGCTCGGCCCCCCGGCGCACCACGGCGCGGATGCGCGCGGCCAGCTCCTCCAGGTCGAACGGCTTGCTGACGTAGTCGTCGGCGCCGCCATCGAGCACGCGTATCTTGTCTGACTTGCCGTCGCGCGCCGTGATGACGATGACCGGCGTGTTCAGTTTCTCCTGTCGCAGCAAGCGCAGGCAGGTGTCGCCGGGCACGTCGGGCAGGCCGAGGTCCAGCAAGATGCAGTCATAGGTGTAGTTCTTGACCGCCAGTCGCAGCCGCTCACCCGAGGTCAGCCAGTCGACGGCGTAGCCCAGCTGCATCAAGCCGCGGCTGACTGCCTCGCCGAGCAGGACATCGTCCTCGGCCAGCAGCAGCCTCACGGGCGCACTCCAGGGGCATTGAAGGTGTCGGACACGTCTTGTTCTCCCGGTGCCGGCACGGTGGCCGGAGCCCTGGGTCTTCGGGGGTGCCCGGCCCGCGCTCCCCATTCGCGGCGGCCGGCCTCGTCGTGCCGGACAACACGAGACACGCGCGGCGGCGATTGTCGTGGTTGGCGCGGCGTCGTCACAGCCGCTCCACCTTTGCCGGGGGATTGGGTCACGTCGCCCGGGTTTCGCAAGCGCGCTGTTGCGCGCCCGGCCCGCCATTCGTGAAGTGTTTTGCAGCACGCGGCCGCACCCCCCGTTGATGAGGGTGACCCCCACCACCGGAGCGCGGGGAGGAGGGCACACGGTTAATGGGCGGTTCATCTGCGGGCGGGAAAGTCCCCGGCACGCGACGCGGCCCGAGGCGGCGTCCGCCACCTTCGGACCGCCCCCATGCCCACCCCGTTCGCACCACGTCCGCGCGGCGCCGCGCACCCGCCGCGACACCCGTGCATCGGCTTCACGCTGCTGGAGTTGCTGGTGGTCATCGTGATCATCGGCGTGCTCGCCACGCTGATCGCCCCGCGCTACTTCGACCAGGTGGGCAAGTCCAACACCAAGGTGGCGCGCGCACAGATCGTCTCGCTGGAGAAGGCCCTGGACCAGTACCGGCTGGACGTGGGCGTGTACCCCAGCACCGAGCAAGGCCTGGCGGCCTTGACCACCCGACCGAACGGCGCCGATCGCTGGGCCGGCCCGTACTTGAAGAAGGCCGTGCCACCCGACCCGTGGGGCCGGCCCTACCTGTACAAGTCGCCGGGCGAGTTCGGCGATGTCGACGTGTCTTCGCTCGGCTCCGACGGCAGGCCCGGTGGTACCGGCGAGGCCGAGGACGTGACCTCCTGGTCGGCGACGACGACCACGTCGCGCTGAGGGCCCAGGCAGGCCGCCCCTCCACGCCCGCGCTCCCCAGACGCCCCCCGCACCGGCACGACCATGCGCTTCGACCTCGTGGTGCGCTCTCGCGAAACCGGCCTGGCCCTGCGCAGCGTGGAGGCAGCCGACCAGGCTGCTGCGCTGGCACTGGCAGCGGCCAGGGGCTGGCAGGTGCTGTCCGCCGCGGGCGCCCCGCGGCGGTTTGCCGCCGCGCTGCCCCACGCCCTTGCGACAGGTACACGCGAGTCGGTCGACCACGGCGCCATGGCCGAGGAACTGGCCACGCTGCTGGGCGCCGGGCTCGGCGTCCTCGAGGCGGTCGACGCCTTGGCCGCCGGCGGTGGCTCGGCCCATCGGCAACGGCTGCTCACCGCGGTGGCCGCGGCGCTGCAGGAAGGCCGGTCGCTCTCCGAGGCCTTTCAAGCCGGTGCCGTCTTGCCCCCGCTGTTCGTGGCCGCCATTCGCGCCAGCGAACGCACCGGCGACCTCGTGCAGACGCTGCAACGGCACGCGGAGCACGAGCGCCGCATGCAGCGAGTGCGCGCGCGCGTGGCCGCAGCGGCAACCTACCCGATGATCCTGCTGGCGGTCGGCTCGGCCGTCGTGCTGTTCCTGCTGGGCTTCGTCGTGCCGCGCTTTGCCGGGCTGGTGGAGACCACGCGTTCGCAGATGCCGCTGGCGTCGCGCTGGCTCATGCAGTGGGGCCGGGTGATGGGCGAACACCCCGAGGCTCTGGTGCTGCTGCTGGGCGCGCTGGCCGCCGCCGCGCTGGCACTGGTTTGGCACGTGCGCAGCGGCGCCGCCGAGCGCTGGCTGCAGCGGCTGCCGCTGGTGGGCCGGCTCACCCGCCTGTATCGGCACGCCCAGGTCTACCGCACAGCCAGCGTGCTGGTGCGCGGCGGCATTCCGGCGCCGCAGGCCCTGCAACAGGCCACCCCGTTGCTGCAAGGCGGTGAGCGACAGGCGCTGCAGGCGGCGGTGGGCCGCCTGCACGAAGGCCAGGCCATCAGCCAGGCGCTTGCCGACGCCGGGCTGGCCGACCCGGTCACGCTGCGCATGCTGGTGGTGGCCGAGCGCACGGGCACGCTGGCCGACATGCTCGAGCGCGTGGCCTCGCGCCAGGAGGCCCGGCTCGAGGCCGGCCTGGACGCCGTGTCGCGCTGGATCGAGCCGGTGCTGATGATCGGCATCGGTCTGGTCATCGGCGCGATCGTCGTGCTGATGTACCTGCCGATCTTCGATCTGGCCGCGCAACTGCAGTAGGTGGGTGCATGGCACAGCTCGGCAACGGATTGGCCTTCGTGACCGCAAGAAAGAAGCCCGCGGCGGAGTGGGTGACGCCCGCGGCGGTACGCGAGGCGATCGCGTTCAGCGAGCCCGGCCAGCGCCTGGCGTGGTTGGCGGCGCAGGCCGGCGTCGAACTCGTAGTGCTGCTGCCACAGGCCGCGGTGCATTTCGGGCTCGAGGTCGCCAGCGCCGCAAACCTGCGGCAGCTGGTGCCCGACTTCGCGCGCATCAGCTTCGCCGAGTGCCAGCGTCGGCAGGTGGCGGTGGGCACCGTGCCCGGCAGCCCGCGCACGCTGGTCATGCTGACCGATCCCACGGACGCGCGCCTGGCCTCGTGGCTGGACCTGCGCCTGCGCGCGGCGGTCCGCTCGCACACGCTGCTGGTCACGCCCGAGGACCTGAAGGCGCTGCTGGCGCGCGCCGAGCATCAGATGCGCGCGAAGGACTCGCTGCGCTTCGCGGCGCCCGCCGCCGGCAGCAGCGCTGGCACCGCCCAGGTGGACATCAACCTGTCGCTGGCGCAGATCGACGCGGCTTCCAGCCCCGTCGTGCGGCTGGTCGATTCGATGTTGCACGACGCGTTGCGCACCAACGCCAGCGACATCCACTTCGAGACCACCGGCAGCGGGCTGACGGTGAAGTACCGCGTCGACGGCGTGCTGGAGGTCGTGCAGCAGCTGTCCGACGCGGCGATGGCCGACCAGGCCCTGTCGCGCATCAAGGTGCTGGCCGAGCTGGACATCGCCGAGCGCCGCGTGCCGCAGGACGGGCGCTTTGCCGTGCGTGCGCATGGCCGCGACATCGACTTCCGCGTCTCCGTCATGCCCAATCTGTTCGGCGAGGACGCCGTGCTGCGCGTGCTCGACCGTGCGCACCTGGCCGGCACGCTGCGCCAGCTGACCCTGCAGACACTGGGGTTCGAGCCGCAGGTGCTCGACTTCCTGCGCGAGCTGGCCGACCAGCCGTACGGCCTGCTGCTCGTCACCGGCCCCACCGGCAGCGGCAAGACAACCACGCTGTACGGCGTGCTCGGCGAGATCAACACCGGGCTGGACAAGATCGTCACGATCGAGGATCCGGTCGAGTACCAGCTGCCCGGCATCCTGCAGATTCCGGTCAACGAGAAGAAGGGCCTGACCTTCGCGCGCGGCCTGCGCAGCATCCTGCGCCACGACCCCGACAAGATCATGGTCGGCGAGATCCGTGACGCCGAGACGGCGCAGATCGCCGTGCAGGCCGCGCTCACCGGGCACCAGGTGTTCACCACGGTGCACGCCAACAACGTGTTCGATGTCATCGGCCGCTTCGCCAACATGGGCGTGGACGCCTACAACCTGGTGTCGGCGCTCACCGGCGTGGTGGCGCAGCGTCTCGTGCGCCGCAGCTGCACGGCCTGCGCCGAGCCCTACGAGCCGGCGCCGGCGTTGTTCACCGCCTGCGGCGTGCCCCACGATGCCGGCGCGCCGTGGCGCCGCGGCATCGGCTGCAAGGCGTGCCGCGGCAGCGGGTACAGCGGGCGCCTGGCGATTGCCGAGACACTGCGCCTGACCGACGAGTTGCGCGAGCTGATGGTGCAGCGCGCCCCGGTCAGCCGCATCCGCCAGTGCGCCGTGGGGCAAGGCTTCGTCGATCTGCGCCAGGCGGCCGTGGCCCTGGCGCAGGCCGGCCACACCACCTTGGAGGAGGTCAAGCGTGTCACGCCGACCCATGGCCACCGTTGAACTGATGCTTGGCCCGGGCGGGGTGCAGCTGAACGGCCCCGGCGGCCGCGTCATGACCTCCGGCTGCGCCGTCACGGCGAGCAGCACCGCCGCCGAGGTCGAAGCGGTGCTCGCCGGCCTGCTGCCCGCCGTTGCCGAGCACGCCGGCACGCCGCCGCGCGGCGGATGGCCGGCGCGCGTGGTACTGGACGACAGCCTGTTCTGGCTCGATGTCGTGCAGGGCGATTTCGCCAGCCAGTCCGAACGTGTGCTGCGCGCGCTGATGCAGGCCAGTGCGGCCGAGGTCTTCGGCGACGCCGTCGCCACCCAGGCACTGCGCTGGCAAGTGCAGGCCGACGGCCGGCACGCCCTGCTGCTGGCCGTGCCCGAAGTGCTGGTGCGCTCCGTGGAGGATGCGCTGCAGCGGCAGCACATGGTGGTGGAGCGCATCGAACCGGCCTTCGTGCGCGCGTGGAACCAGGCGGCCAGCCATGTCGAGCTGCGTGACGGCGTGGTGGCCTGGCTGCACGCCGGCCAGGCCATCCTCGTGCGCATGCGGCGCGGGTCGATGTCGGCGCTGGGCCGCGAACCGCAGGACGACAGCCCCGGTGCGCTGAACCAGGCGATGCGGCGGCTGCTCGCCCGCCACGGCGACAGCGTCGACGAACACACGCGCCGCCTCGTGCTGGCCGCGGTGCCGGTCAACCCGCGCAGCACGCCGTCCTGGCGCGTGCACCGCGTCGAACTGATGCGCCAGGGGGTCGCCGCGTGAAGCTGCCGTCGCTCGAGCTCAACCTCGCACGCCCGCACAGGAAGTGGCGCGCCGAGACGCTGGCCACGCTGGCGCTGGTGAGCGCCGCGGCGCTGGCCGCCGCCTGGTTCATCGAGGCCGACATGGCGCGCCTGCGCGCAGCCAACGCCCTACTGGACGAGGCGCAGGCACGGGCGCGGGCCGCGCGCCCCGCCGCCGCCCGCGCCAACCCGGCCGAAGAGCGCGCCCAGCGCGCACTGGCCAACCTGCAGCGCGACCTGGACACGCCCTGGGATCACCTGCTGCGCTCGCTGGAAGGCGGCCTGAATCGCGACGTGGCGGTGCTCGGCGTGGAACCCACGGCATCGAAGCGGGCGGTGCGACTGCAACTGGAGGCGCGCAACCGGCAGTCGATGCTCGGGTTCCTGGAGTCTTTGCAGGCCGAAGGGCGGCTGGCTGACGTGATGCTGCTCATGCACCAACCCGTGCCGCCCGAGGCGGGCGGCCGCGGCGTGCGCTTTCAGGTGCAGGCCTCGTGGAACGGCACGCCATGACAGCCCGCCGCACCCTCGGCGCGGGCACCGACTGGAACGGCAGGGTGCGCCGCGCGTCGTGGCCGTTGCGCCGGCGCTTCGGCCCCCTGGGGCCCTGGGCGGCCCTGCTGCTGGCGCTGGTGCTCGCCGCGGCCGCCTGGCACGCCGTTCGCCGCCCGGACCTGGACGCCGCGGTGCATCAGGTGCAGCAGCAGGCGCGCGAGCTGCAGCAGCTGCGCCCGCGCGCCGCCTCGGCCAGCGCGCTGCAATCGCTGCGCTTGCTGCCCCCGGTGCGCCAGCACACCGCCGACCTGCGCACGGTGTTCGAGCTGGCCGATGCCCATCGCATCGACCTGGCCAGCGGCGAGTACCAATTGCGCAAACTGGCCGACTCGTCGCTCGTCACCGTGAGCGCGACGTTCCCGGTGACTGCCGGCTATCCCGACATCAAGGCCTTTGCCGGCAGCCTGCTCGAACGACTGCCCCATGTGGCCCTGGACGACCTGCGGCTGGAACGCAGCCACATCGGCAGCCGCGAGTTGCAGGCGCGCATCCGCCTGAACTTCCACTACCAGAGGGACGAGCCATGATCGCTGCGGGCCGTTCCCAAGCGCTCATGCCGGAGCGCCTCAGGCGCGATAGGGCCTCAGCGACCGTGCCCCCGAGCGCGCCACGCGATCGCGAAGGCACTCCGGCCGCCGCGCTCGCCGATGTCATCGCGGGGGCAGGCGCGCGAGGACACATGCCGCCGCCCGCCCGCTGCATCGCCTGGGCCGCAAGCTGGCTCGCATTGGCCGGCGCCTGCGGCGCGGCGCCCGCCGCCACGCCGGCCGCCGCACCTGCCGTGGCACCGGCAGCGTCGGCCCCGGCCACAGGGCGCACCGCGTTGCGCAGCACGGCGCCGGAACTGCGGTTGACCTCCGCCGCGGACCTGTTCGCCCCGCGAAGCTGGGCCGCCCCGCCGCCACCGAAGCCGAAACCGGCGCCCGCCCTGCCGCCACCACCACCCCCAACGCCCCCACCGCCCCCGGCGCCGACGGCGCCGCCGCTGCCCTTCACATTCGTCGGCTTCATCGAGACCGAGCCCGGTGCCCCCAAGGTGCTGCTGGCGATGGGCGATGAGCTGATCGTGGCGCGCCGCGGCGACGAGCTGGCGGGGCGCCGCTACCGGCTGGCCGGCGTCACGCCGTCTTCGCTCGAATTCGTCTACCTGCCGTTGCAGCAACCCCAGCGGCTGCAGCTGCCCACCGGAGGCCGCTGATGCGCTCGCCCCTGCCCCCATCTGCCCCGCGAAGACTGCGCCGCGCGCGCGGTGTCGTGGCCCTCGCGCTCGCCGCGGCGCTGCTGGCGGGATGTGCCGCCGAGCGCATGCACCGCGAGGGCTTGGCGTCGCTGGCCGCCGGCCAGCGCGAGCAGGGGCTGCGCCAGCTGCAGGAAGCCGCCGCCAGTGACCCGCAGAACCCGCGCTACCGGCTCGACCTGCTCAACGCGCAGGCCGGCATCGCACGTGAACTCGTCGCTCGCGCCGACGAGGCCCGCGGCGCGGGCGACTCCGCGCAGGCACGGCTGCTGTACCAGCAGGCGCTGAAGGCCTCGCCGGGGCTGGACCGTGCGCTCGTCGGCCTGGCCGGGCTGGAGCAGGACGCGGTCATCACCCGCTGGCTCGACCAGGCCCGCGCGCTGCTGAAGGATCAGAAGCACGAAGCCGCCCAGGAGCAGGTGACGCGCGCACTGGCCGTCAACGGCACGCACGCCGCGGCGCTGCAACTCAAGCGAGAGATCGCGGCGCAGCTGGACCAGCAGGCGGCGGCCCGCCAGGCCCAGCGGGCCGCCGCCTCGGTGATGCGGCGGCCGGTGAGCCTGCAGTTCCGCGACGCCAACCTGCGCATGGTGTTCGAGGCGCTGGCCCGCACCACCGGCCTGAACGTCGTGCTCGACCGCGACGTCAAGCCCGACCTGAAGACCACCATCTTCGTCAAGGACGCCGCCGTGGAGGACGCGGTCGACCTGATCCTGCTGCAGAACCAGCTCGACAAGAAGGTCCTCAATGGCAGCACGCTGTTCGTCTACCCGGCCACCGCCGCCAAGCAAAAGGAGTACCAAGACCTGCTCGTGCGCACCTTCCACATCGCCAGCGGCGACGCCAAGCACATCCACGGCGTGCTCAAGACGGTGCTCAAGCTCAAGGACGTGATGATCGACGAGAAGAACGGCACCCTCGTCATCCGTGACACGCCCGACGCCATCGCCGTGGCGGCCAAGGTCATCGCCGCGCAGGACGTGGCCGACGCCGAGGTGATGCTCGAGGTCGAGGTGCTGGAGGTCTCGCGCGACCGGCTGAGCAACCTCGGCGTGAAGTTCCCCGAAGGCATCGGCCTGGCAACGCCCACCGACGCCAACGGCCAGCTCACGCTGGGCACGCTGCGCAATCTCACCCGGGACAACCTGCTGGCCAGCGGCCTGTCGGCCGGCGTCAACTTCCGGCTGCAGGACACCGATGCCAATCTGCTCTCGAGCCCGCGGCTGCGCGCGCGCAACAAGGAGAAGGCGCGCGTGCTGATCGGTGACCGCGTGCCCATCATCACCAACACCGTCACGCCGGTCACGACGGGGGGCTCGGTGGTCACCGGCACCGTGCAGTACCAGGAAGTGGGCCTCAAGCTGGACTTCGAGCCGCAGGTCTACAACGAGCACGAGGTGGGCATCCGCGTGAGCCTGGAGGTCAGCAGCATCACGCGCGAGATCGCCGGGCCTTCCGGGTCGCTGGCCTACCAGATCGGCACGCGCAACGCCGCCACCGCGCTGCGCCTGCGCGACGGCGAGACGCAGGTGCTCGCCGGCCTCATCTCCGACGACGAGCGCAACACCGCGGCCAAGCTGCCGGGCCTTGGGCACCTGCCGATGGTGGGCACGCTGTTCGGCAACAACACCGGCAGCGGCAGCAAGAAGGAGATCATGCTGTCGATCACGCCGCGCATCATTCGCCCGCCCGCGGCGGCCAGCGCCGAGACGCACGAGGTGTACTCCGGC
>JAEUPD010000184.1 GCA_016788525.1 Rubrivivax sp. | reverse complement strand
GGCCGTCATCGCTGGCGGGCCCGCAGGGCCCGACGGCGACGCCGGGCCTCGCGTCCCGCGCGGCGCGGCGCTTCGGGCCGAACCTCTGCTCGCCGCGACATTCATGCGCGGGCAGCAGCGACCGACCGCCGCCCTCGGGATCAGTTCGTCGCCCCCGCAGGGTCGCCGGCGGGCGCGCCGGCATTCATCACCGCGCGCAGGTCATCTTCCCAGCCTTTGAACGTGGCGCGCGCACGCTGCCGCTGCGCGGCCGTGGTGGCGTTGTGGATGCGCGCGGCGAACGCGCAGTTGTAGTCGGCCAGCCGCTGCTGGTAGGCACGGTAGGCGGGCTCGGGCGAGCGCTGGCTGCGCTCGGCGAGGGCGCGCAACGCGGCCAGCCGCTGGTCGCGGTCGGCGCGCTCGGACAGCAGGCGGCGCAGGGTGGTCGCGGTGTCGCGCTGCCGACGCGTGCGCTCCTCCAACCAGGCTTGCGGGTCGAAGGGCGAGGCGGCCACGCCCTCGATGATGACCTTGCGCTGCGGCTCGTCCAGGCGGCCGTAGATCTGCTCGGCGCGATCGATGGCCCGCTTCACTGCCGCCGCGCGCCGCTCGGCCGCATCGGGCTGCAGGAACTCGCGCCGCAGGTCGTCGAGGTTCTTCTCGTAGCGCTGCTCCAGATGGCGCAGCTGGGGCTCGCCGAGCCCGGGCACCAGCTCGGCCGCATGCACCAGCGCACGCTCGACCGCGGGTGACAGCGCCTCCAACAATCGCTGGCTCCACTGGCATGCCGCGGCGGTGGTCAGCGGCTCGCCGACCTGCGCCTGGGCCGAAGCCAGCAACGCGGTGTACCCGGGCAGCTGCGTCTGCCGGTGCCAATCGAACCAGCGCTCGATGGCCCCCTTGACCTGCGGCGCGTGATCGCGCGAGAAGTCGAGATAGCCGTCAAGCCACCACCACGCCAGTTGCGGGCCCGTGTTGTAGGCCACGCGCAGCGCGCTGCAGCCGGCCAGCAGCACGGGGGCGGCCAGCACCAGCGTGCCGATAATCGCCGCTCGCTTACTGACGGTCTTGCACAGACTCCACCAACGCATGGCACTGAACGTCGTCATCATGGCCGCGGGCAAGGGCACCCGCATGAAGTCTGCGATCCCCAAGGTGCTGCACCGGATTGCGGGCACGAGTCTATTGGACCACGTGATGCGAACAGCCTTGGCGCTCGAGCCCGGTCGCACGGTGGTGCTGGTTGGCCACGGCGCCCCGCAGGTGGAGGCCTCCATCGCCGGGCGTGGTGCGCGCTGCGTGCTGCAGGAGCCGCAACTGGGCACCGGCCACGCCATGCAGGTGGCGGCGCCGGTGCTCGACGATGCGCTGGCCACCACGCTCGTGCTGTATGGCGACGTGCCGCTGCTGCGCGCCGAGACCGCGCGCGCGCTGGTCGCCGCCAGCGGCGGGCAGCGCGTGGCCCTGCTGAGCTTCAAACCGGCCGACACGGCCAGGTACGGCCGCATCGTGCGCGATGCGGCCGGCCAGGTGCGCGCCATCGTCGAGTACAAGGATGCCAACGACGAGCAGCGAGCCATCCGCGAGGTCTACAGCGGCATCATGGCCGCCCCCACCCGCCTGCTCAGGCGCTGGGTGGCCGCACTGAAGAACGACAACGCGCAGGGCGAGTACTACCTGACCGACATCGTCGCGATGGCCGTGGCCGAAGGCGTGCCGGTGGTTGCCGAGGCCGTGGCCGACGAGGCCGAGGTGGCCGGCATCAACGACGCCGCGCAGCTGGCCGAGCTGGAGCGTGTGTTCCAGCGCCGCCAGGCTCAGGCGCTGATGACCGCGGGGGTGCGTCTGGCAGACCCTGCCCGCCTCGACGTGCGCGGCACGCTGACCTGCGGCCAGGACGTCGAGATCGACGTCGGATGCGTCTTCGAAGGCACGGTGCACCTGGCCGATGGCGCGCGCATCGGGCCGCACTGCATGATCCGCGACGCCACCATCGGCGAGCGCGCGCAGATCCAGGCCTTCACCCACATCCGCGAGGCGGTGGTCGGCGCGCGCGCCGAGGTCGGCCCCTACGCCCGCCTGCGCCCGGGCGCCGAGCTCGGCGAGGAAGTGCATATCGGCAACTTCGTCGAGGTGAAGAACTCGACGCTGGCCGCCGGCGCCAAGGCCAACCACCTGGCCTACCTCGGCGACGCCACCGTGGGCGCACGCGTCAACTACGGCGCCGGCAGCATCACCGCCAACTACGACGGCGCCAACAAGCACCGCACCGTGATCGGCGACGACGCGCACATCGGCAGCAACTGCGTGCTCGTCGCACCCATCACCATCGGCGCCGGGGCCACCATCGGCGGCGGCTCGACGATCAACAAGCCCGCCCCGGCGGGCAAGCTGACACTCGCCCGCACCAAGGCCGTCACGCTGGACGGCTGGCACCGGCCGAAGAAGGTGCCCAAGGCTGGTTGACGCCGGCGGCTGCGAGCGCGCCACGCCCGGGCACACCGCCGCAGGCCTTCAGGCGCGTACGCGCAGCCACTCCACCAGCTGCGGCTCGGTCATCGGCTCGGCCAGCAGGTAGCCCTGCATCGCATCGCAGCCCATGGCGCGTACCGCCTCGCGCTGCGCCGGGGTCTCCACGCCTTCGGCCACCACCTGCAGCGCCAGGCCATGCCCCACCTCCACGATGGCACGGGCGATGGCCACCGCGCCCGCATCACCGGGCAGGCCGGCCACGAAGCTGCGGTCGATCTTCAAGCGGTGCAGCGGCAACTCCTTGAGGTGCGCGAGCGACGTGTAGCCCGTGCCGAAATCGTCCACGGTCACCGTGACGCCCAGCCGGCCCAGCCGCCCGAGCGCCTCGCGCACATCGGCCAGGTTGTCCATCAGCATGCGCTCGGTCAGCTCCAGCTCGAGCACGGCGCCCTCGGCCCCGGCCACGCTCAGCGCTTCGGCCACCGCGTCGGCGAAACCTGCGGCCTGGAATTGCAGCGTCGAGAGGTTCACGGCCACGGGGACGGCCACCGCACCGGCGGCGCGCCATCGCATCGCCGCGGCCAGCGCATGGTGCAGCACCCAGGCGCCGATCGGCAGGATGAGCCGGCGCTCCTCGGCCAACGGAATGAACTCGTCCGGGCCGATGAGCCCGCGCTGCGGATGCGCCCAGCGCACCAGCGCCTCCACGCCGAGCACCCGCCCCTGGCTGCCGTCGGCGTGCAGCGCCACCTGCGGCTGGAAGTGCAGCACGAACTCGCCGGCGCGCACGGCCTGCGCCAGCCGGCTTTCCATCGCCAGCTCGGCCAGCGCCGCCTCGGCCATGCCGGGCTCGAAGAAGCGCAGCCGCGCACGCCCGCCCGACTTGGCGCGGTACATCGCCTGGTCGGCGTGCTGGATCAGCTCGGCGCTGGTGCGCCCGTCCTGCGGGAACATCGCCACGCCGATCGACGGCGTCACCGAGATCGTCACGCCGGCGGCCTGCAGAGGCGCACCGATGGCGGCGAGCAGCCGACCGCCGACCTCGGCCACCGCCGGGGCGCCGGCGCGCGGGCTGAGCAGCACCAGGAACTCGTCGCCGCCGAAGCGCGCCACCATGTCGCCGCCGCGCAGCGCCTCGGCGATGCGCGTGGCCACCGTCTTGAGCAGCATGTCG
>JAEUPD010000118.1 GCA_016788525.1 Rubrivivax sp. | reverse complement strand
GCAGGCGCGACATGCCGTCGTTCGCGGCACCCTTGCCGTGGCTGGTGAGCAGGTTCCACACCATGTCGTCGTCCATGCGGAAGCGGCACAGCAGCTGGTTGCCGGTGGCGATCTTCATCATCTGCGCCGGCGTCAGCGCCGCCAGCAGCGTGGCGGTCTCCTCGTTGATGCCCAGGCGGAACAGGGCCTGCTCGCGGTCGTGGCGCACGAGGCTCTGCGCCAGCATCAGGTACGACAGGTTGGCTTCGCGGATCTCGGCGAGGATCTGGTCGGGGGTCATTTCGGGCGGGCTCCGGGGGAAGGGTGTGATGACAGTCGACGAAACGCACTGTATCGACCGGAGATGGCCCGCAACAGCGACTCACATCGGTCGCTGCAGTCCAGCTTTTTCGATCGCGCCTGTAGGGCAAATTCCTACAAGAACGGCCTCGGGCACCGGGCGGTTGGGTGCCGGGCACCGGCGGGAGCGCCCTTTCTCGCCCGCAGCGCGCACGCTGCGGCGCTCAGCTGCGGGCCCTTGCCTTCGGCGCGCCTGCCGCAAGGCAGGGCCTATGTGCGCTCGATGCGCGCGTAGGCGGAGTGATTGTGAATCGACTCGATGTTCTCGACTTCGACGACGTAGCGCCCGATGCGCGGTTCGCGCTCGATGCGCAGCGCGACGTCCCGCACCAGGTCCTCGACGAACTTCGGGTTCTCGTAGGCGCGCTCGGTGACCCACTTCTCGTCGGGGCGCTTGAGCATCGGCCAGATCTCGCTGCTGGCCTCTTCCTCGGCCAGCCGCACGAGTTCGTGCCAGTCGACGGCCTGCAGCAGCTCCACACGCAGCGTGATCATCGCGCGCTGGTTGTGCGCGCCGTAGTCGGAGATCTCCTTGGAGCAGGGGCACAGGCTCTTGACCGGCACCCCGACCTCGGCCCACAACGTGGCGGCCCCGCCCGGGGCCGTTGTCTCGGCGATCCAGCGGCCGCGATAGTCGAGCAGGCTCGTCAGCCCGGACACGGGGGCGCGCTTGCGCAGGAAGAAGGCGAAGGCCGCCTCCGCGCGGCCGGCGGTGGCCGCCATGCGGGTGAGCATCTGGCCGTGCCGCTCGCGCAGGGTGTCGGCGTCCAGCACCACGCCGGTGGCGTGTAGCTCGTCGAGCCAGGCGACGAAGCGCGACATGTGCGTGCCCTTCTGGTCGGCCGGCAGCGCCACGTCCAGCGCCCAGGTGGCCGCGCAGGTCTGCGTCGCGCCAGCCACCCGCAGCGTGAGCGGGTATCGCAGGTCCTTCACGCCCACGCGCTGGATCGCCAGATGGCGGTGGTCACGCGCGCTTTGCGTGTCGGGGATGTGCAGGGCGTCGGTCAGGTTGTTCATCGAGATCGCGAGCATGACATCGCTCGCCCGGGCAAGCGCGTCGCAGGGGTTACAGCGTGCCGCGCGCGGCCAAGGGGCGGCTCGGGGCCGCGCTCAACTGACCGCCGCCAACGCGGGCACCGGCCTTGTCACCTGCGTGACGAAGCGCTCGCGGATGGTCTTCTCGATGCCGGTGGCGTCCAGCCCCAGCGAGGCCAGCAACTTGGCGGGGTCACCATGCTCGATGAACTGGTCGGGCAGGCCCAGCGTGAGCACCGGCGCCCCCACCCCGGCGGCCGCCAGGCACTCGAGCACCGCGGCCCCCGCGCCACCGGCGATGCAGCCCTCTTCCACCGTCACCAGCAAGGCGTGCGTGCGGGCCAGTTCGAGCACCAGCGCCTCGTCCAGCGGCTTGGCAAAGCGCATGTCGGCCACGGTGGCGTCCAGCCGCGCGGCGGCGGCCAGCGCCGGGTGAAGCAGCGTGCCGAAGGCGAGGATGGCGATGCGCTGGGCACGCGCCTCGGGCCGATCGGCGCGCAGCGAGCTCTCGCGGCGCACCACCCCCTTGCCCCACTCCCAGGATGTGAGCTCAGGCCTGATCTCGGCGCCGATGCCCGCACCGCGCGGGTACCGCACCGCCACCGGGTGGTCCTGCCGGAACGCGGTGGTCAGCGCCATGCGGCACTCGTTCTCGTCGCTGGGCGTGAGCATGCTGCAGTGGGGCAGGCAGCGCACGTAGGCGATGTCGAAGGCACCGGCATGCGTGGCGCCATCGGCGCCGACGATGCCGGCGCGGTCGAGCGCGAACACCACCGGCAGGTTCTGGATGGCCACGTCGTGCACCAGCTGGTCGTAGCCACGCTGCAGGAAGGTGGAGTAGATCGCCACCACCGGCTTCATGCCCTCGCAAGCCAGCCCGGCGGCGAAGGTGACGGCGTGCTGCTCGGCAATGCCGACATCGAAGTAGCGCCCAGGGAAGCGCTTGTGGAACTCGACCATGCCCGAACCTTCGCGCATGGCCGGGGTGATGCCCACCAGGCGCTGGTCGGCCTCGGCCATGTCGCACAGCCACTGCCCGAACACCTGGGTGAAGGTGGGCTTGCCCGGCCCGCTGGCCTTGGGAAAGCCCTCGGCCGGGTTGAAGCGGCCGCTGGCGGCGTGGTACTTCACCGGGTCGGCCTCGGCCAGCTTGTAGCCGTAGCCCTTCTTGGTGACGACGTGCAGGAACTGCGGGCCCTTCTTCTGGCGCAGGTTCTCCAGCGTGGGGATCAGCGAGTCGAGGTCGTGGCCGTCGATCGGGCCGACGTAGTTGAAGCCGAACTCCTCGAAGATGGTGCCGGGCACCACCATGCCCTTGGCGTGCTCCTCGAAGCGGCGGGCCAGCTCGAACAGCGGCGGCACGGGCTTGAGCACCGCCTTGGCCCCTTCACGCGCGGCGGCGTAGAACTGGCCGCTCATCAGGCGCGCCAGGTAGCGGTTCAGCGCACCCACCGGCGGGCTGATCGACATGTCGTTGTCGTTGAGCACGACCAGCATGTCGACGGCCTGGCCGTTGTGGCCGAAGCCGGCGTTGTTCAGCGCCTCGAAGGCCATGCCCGCGCTCATCGCGCCATCGCCGATGACGGCCACGGCGCGGCGATCCTCGCCCTTCATCTGCGCGGCCACGGCCATGCCCAGCGCCGCCGAGATGGAGGTCGAGCTGTGCGCGGTGCCGAAGGTGTCGTACTCGCTCTCGTCGCGGCGCGGAAAGCCGCCGATGCCACCCAGCTGGCGCAGCGTGTGCATGCGATCGCGGCGACCCGTGAGCACCTTGTGCGGGTAGGTCTGGTGGCCGACGTCCCACACGATGCGGTCATGTGGCGTGTCGAACACGTAGTGCAGCGCCACCGTCAGCTCCACCGTGCCGAGGTTGCTGCCGAGGTGGCCGCCGGTCTGGCTGACGGTGTTGAGCACGAACTCGCGCAGTTCGGCGGCCAGCTGGCCGAGCTGGGCCCGGCCGAGCCGGCGCACGTCGGCCGGGCTGTCGATGCTGCCCAGCAGCGGCGGGACGGGAGGGCTTGCGGGGCTCATCGGTGATCCGGCAATGGGGTTCTTCAATTCCGGCGCTCGACCACCCGGTCGGCCAGCAGCGCCAGCGTGCCGGTGGCGGGCCCCAGGCCGCTGCGGGCCAGCGCCTGGTGCGCCTGGGCACACAGCTCGACGGCATGCCGCCTTGCCTCTTCGAGGCCGAGCACCGACACGTAGGTCGGCTTGTTGTGGTCGAGGTCCTTGCCGGCGGTCTTGCCCAGCGTCTCGGAGGCCTGCGTGACGTCGAGAATGTCGTCGACGACCTGGAAGGCCAGGCCGACGGCCGCGCCGTAGTCGGACAGGCCCTGCCAGGCCGCCGGGGCCGCGTGGCCGCACGCCGCGCCCATCAGCACGCTGGCTTGCAGCAGCGCCCCAGTCTTGCGCCGGTGCATGTCGCGCAGGGCGGTCTCGCTGAGCGGTTTGCCGATGCTCGCCAGGTCGATGGCCTGCCCGCCGGCCATGCCCACGTGCCCGGCCGCCCTGGCCAGCAGCGCGACCAACCGCGCCTGCAATGCCGGCGACACGCCTTCGTCGGGGGTCAGCACTTCGAAGGCCAGCGCCTGCATGGCGTCGCCAGCCAGCATCGCCTGCGCCTCGCCGAACCGCACATGCACCGTGGGCTTGCCCCGGCGCAGCACGTCGTTGTCCATGCACGGCATGTCGTCGTGGATGAGGGAGTAGGCGTGGATGAGCTCCACCGCCACCGCCGCGCGCAACGCCGCCTGCGCATTCCCTTGCACCGCTTCGGCGGCGGCCAGCACGAGCAGCGGGCGCAGACGTTTGCCGCCGTCGAGCACGCCGTAACGCATTGCCTGGCCAAGGCCGGCGGGGCTGTCCGTGGGCACCCAGCGGTCCAGCGCGTGTTCAACATCGGCCAGCTGCCGGTGCGTCCAGGCATCGACGTCGCGCGTGTTCATGCACCCGCCCAGGGCTTGAGCTGCCCGCCCTCGAGCAGCTTGACCTGCTGCTCCACGGCCTGCAGCCGCGCGCGGCAGAACGCCAGCAACTCGGCGCCACGCTGGTAGTCGTCCAGCAGCCGATCCAGCGGCAATTGGCCCTGTTCCATCTGCTCCACCAGCCGGTCCAGCTCCGCCAGGGCCTGCTCGTAGCTGGCCGGCGCGGGGGCGGGTGCGCCTGCGCTGCCACCACCAGGTTGCGCGGCAGGCCTTGCGGGGCTTCGGGCCATTCGGCGAGGACGGAAGTAAAGGGGCGCGATTCTAGACGCTCGGGTGCATCCAGCCTGCGCCATCCGCACGGGTAGGCAGGCCCTTCAAAGGTCCGTAACCGGCCGGCAGACCCGGCCCTAGAATCCCGCCCGCGCCGCACCACTCCCCCCCGAGCGCTTCGGACGGGGCGGGGCGGCTCCGGTGGCCTGCCCCCGCGGCACGTCGCTTGCGACGCCCGCCCCGCGGGTGGCTGGTTCGGTGTCGTTGCCCTCTTGCCTGCCATGGAGGAACGGTTCGGATCATGTCGGACCTCAGCATCCCCCTCGACGCTCGCGCCCAGG
>JAEUPD010000114.1 GCA_016788525.1 Rubrivivax sp. | reverse complement strand
ACCTCGCGGGTCAGCTCGACGTGGCTGCTCTGGTCCTCGCCCACCGGCACGTAGGTGGCCTTGTAGATGAGGATGTCGGCGGCCTGCAGCAGCGGGTAGCCGAGGAAGCCGTAGGTCGCGAGGTCGCGGTCCTTGAGCTTGTCCATCTGGTCCTTGTAGGTCGGCACGCGTTCCAGCCAGCCCAGCGGCGTGCCCATGGCCAGCAGCGTGAAGAGCTCGGCGTGCTCGGGCAGGCGGCTTTGCAGGAAGATGGTGCTCTTGTCGGGGTCCAGGCCCGCGGCGAGCCAGTCGATGACCATCTCGTAGACGCTCTGGCCGATGACCTCGCGCTCCTCGTAATGCGTGGTCAGCGCGTGCCAGTCGGCCACGAAGAAGAAGCAGTCGTGTTCGTCCTGCAGGCGCACCCAGTTCTTCAGCGCGCCGAGGTAGTGGCCGAGGTGCATGCTGCCGGTGGGGCGCATGCCGGAGAGGACGCGGGTTCGCATGGGGACGTGAGGCGTGTGGTTCGAAGGCGTTCGCCCCGAGGCAGGCTCGCCCGGCGCGGCAGGGCGGCGATTCTCGCAGAGGCCCGTTTGGCCAACCTCGCCAGGGCGCCCGGGGGCGGGCGCGAGAGAGGGCGCCACTACACTGCCCGCCCTGTGAAGCGCATCGTCATCCTCGTCTCCGGCCGCGGCTCCAACATGCAGGCCATCGCCACGCGTTGCCGCAGCGAAGGGTGGCCCGCCGAGGTGGTGGCGGTGCTGGCCGACCGGCCCGAGGCCGCGGGCCTGGCCTGGGCGCGCGGCCAGGGCATCGCGGCCGAGGCCGTGTCCTTCAAGGCGTTCGCCGAGCGTGAGCGCTTCGATGCCGCGCTGGCCGAGGCCATCGACCTTCACCGGCCGGACCTGGTGGTGCTGGCCGGCTTCATGCGCATCCTGGGCGCGTCGTTCGTGCAGCGCTACGAAGGGCGGCTGCTGAACATCCACCCGTCGCTGCTGCCGGCGTTTCCCGGGCTGCACACGCACCGGCGGGCGCTCGCGGCGGGCTGCAAGGCGGTGGGCGCCACGGTGCACTTCGTGACGCCGCAGCTGGACCATGGGCCGATCGTCATGCAAAGCGTGGTGCCGGTGCGCGCCGGCGACGACGAAGCGACGCTCGCCGCCCGTGTGCTGGCCACCGAACATGTGATCTACCCGCTGGCCGTGCGCTGGTTCGTCGAGGACGAGCTGCAGCTGGAAGGCGGGCTTGTGAGGCACCGGCGCGGCGCCTCGCAGCTGCTGGCCTGATCCACCGGCGGCGCCGGCCCCGCGCGCGGCGCGCGGGCCCGCCCGCCTCTTTCGACCTCCACCACTTCTCCTCATCACCATGCATCCCGGCGCCTTGCTCGACCTCACCACCGAGCTGCTGCGTGCGGTGCTCAAGCTCGACCAGCCGGCCGACGCGGTGGTCTCGGCCTTCTTCCGCAAGCACCGCGCACTCGGTGTGCGCGAGCGCCACACGCTGGCCGAGACCACCTACGCGGTGCTGCGCCAACGGTTGCTTTTCCAGCACTTCGCGCAAAGCGGCAGCGGCGCGCTCGAGCGGCGGCTGGCCATTCTCGGGTGGCAGGGCGCACCCACGTTCCTGCGCGGCGCGCTCGGGCCGCAAGAGCAGGCGTGGCTGGGGCAGGTCGGCCAGATCGACCGCGCCACGCTGCCCGAGAAGCTGCGCCACAACCTGCCCGACTGGCTGGCCGGTGCGCTGCGCGAACCACTGGGGGAAGAGTTCTGGCCGCTGGTCGAGGCGCTGAATCAGCCCGCGCCGCTGGACCTGCGGGTCAACGCGCTGAAAGCCAGGGGCGAGGCCGGGCGCGAGCAGGCGATCGCGGCGCTGGCCGAGGCGGGCATCACCGCGCGACCGACGCCGTTCTCCCCGTGGGGCCTGCGCGTCGAGGGCAAGCCGGTGCTGAACAAGGCCGCGCCCTTCGTCGAAGGCGTGGTGGAAGTGCAGGACGAAGGCAGCCAGTTGCTGGCCCTCCTCACCGACGCCCGGCGTAGCGAGATGGTGGTGGACTTCTGCGCCGGCGCCGGCGGCAAGACGCTGGCGCTGGGCGCGGCGATGCGCAGCACCGGGCGCCTTTACGCCTTCGACGTCTCGGGGCACCGGCTCGACGCGCTCAAGCCGCGGCTGGCAAGGAGCGGGCTGTCGAACGTCCACCCGGTGCAGATCGCCCACGAACGCGACGAGCGCATCAGGCGGCTGGCCGGCAAGATCGACCGCGTGCTCGTCGATGCGCCTTGCTCGGGGCTGGGCACGCTGCGCCGCAACCCCGACCTGAAGTGGCGCCAGTCGCCCCAGGCGGTGGTCGAGTTGCAAGGCAAGCAACGGGCCATCCTGGCCGCGGCGGCGCGCATGCTCAAGCCCGGCGGGCGCCTGGTCTATGCCACCTGCAGCCTGCTGGCCGCCGAAAACGAGGGGGTGGTGCAGGGCTTCGATGAGGCCATGGCCAGCGAGTTCGAGCCGGTTCCCGTGGGCGAGCTGCTGGCGGCGATGAAGGTGGATGCCGCGCCGAGCCTGGTGTCGGGCCAGTGGCTGCGCCTGTGGCCGCATCGGCACCAGACCGACGGCTTCTTTGCTGCAGTGTGGCGCAGGCGCTGAGTGCCTGCCCACTTTGTATGAAGGGCGCGGGCCGCGGACCGACTCATCGGGTTCGTCGTGGCCATTGAAATCCGGGGTGTTCACCTCAGGTTTTTCCGGGTCCCGCACACCCTTCTGGCGCAAGGCCGCCCCCTAGAATCGAAAGCGTCTTCTCCACCCAAACAGGCCCCTTTTCGCCGGGGCCCGGCACCATGGATTCACTCTGGCTGGCGCACGACGCCGTGGTCGACTGGCTCGCCGATGGATGGCTGGGTTGGTCGTGGTGGCAGATGCTGCTGTTCACCCTGGCCACCACGCACGTCACGATCGCCGCGGTCACCATCTTCCTGCACCGCGCGCAGGCGCACCGCGCGCTCGACCTGCACCCGGTTCCGTCGCACTTCTTCCGCCTGTGGCTGTGGCTGATGACCGGCATGGTCACCAAGGAGTGGGTGGCCATCCATCGCAAGCACCACGCCAGGTGCGAGACCGTCGACGACCCGCACAGCCCCGTCACGCGTGGCATCAAGACCGTGCTGCTGCAAGGCAGCGAGCTTTACCGCGCCGAGGCCAAGGTGCCCGCCACGCTTGCGAAGTACGGCCACCACACCCCCGACGACTGGGTGGAGCGCCACGTCTACAGCCGCTACACGTGGCACGGCGTGGGCCTGACGCTGATCGTGGACCTGCTGCTGTTCGGCGCGGCCGGCGCCGCCGTGTGGTCGGTGCAGATGGCGTGGATTCCGATCACCGCCGCGGGCATCATCAATGGCCTGGGCCACTGGTGGGGCTACCGCAACTTCGAGGCGCCCGACGCCTCCACCAACATCTCGCCGTGGGGCGTCGTCATCGGCGGCGAGGAGTTGCACAACAACCATCACACCTACCCCACCTCGGCCAAGCTGTCGGTCAAGCCCTACGAATTCGACATCGGCTGGGGCTACATCCGCGCGATGGAGCTGGTGGGCTGGGCCACGGTGCGCAAGACGCCGCCGCGGCTGGAGCTGGGTGCGGTGAAGCCGCTGGTTGACCAGAACTCGCTGGAAGCGCTGATCGCCAACCGCTACGAGGTGATGGCCACCTACGCCGCGGAGCTCAGGCGTGCCGTTGGCACCGAGCTGCAGCACGTGAAGGCGCTGGGCGCCCCGCAGGCCGCGCGCCTGCGCGACCTGCTGGTGGCCAAGGCCTGGCTGCACCGCGACGACGACCGCATCCCGCACAACCTGAAGCCGCAGCTGGCCGCGGCGCTGGGCCAAAGCCCCAAGCTGGCCAAGCTCGTGGCCATGCGCGAAGAGCTGCGCGCGCTGTGGACCCGCACCAACGTCTCGGCCGAGCAGCTGGTGGCCGACCTGCAGGCGTGGTGCCGCCGCGCCGAAGAAAGCGGCATCGCCGCGTTGCAGGACTTCGCGCTGAAGCTGCGCGCCGCGCACGCCTGACCCGAGGCGCGCCAGGACATCAAAGCGAAGGGCCTGCCATTGGCAGGCCCTTTCATTTCGCTCGAGGTTCCCTCACCGGAGCGGTCGGCGGGCGCAGCCCGCCCGACCACCCCAACCGGCCCAGCCCAGCGAACGCCGCGGATCCCGCTTCGGCGGTCCGCCGGCGTTGCCTTGCAGGCCGCGCCGCCGGCGCTTCGGGGAGGTCGAGGCTATCCCTTCTTGGCCCAGGCCGTGCACCAGCCCTTGCCGGCCACCTTCTTGGTGCCGAACAGCGGGCAGCCGGCGGTCGCGTCGGTCGCCTTGCCCTGGTACAGGGCACAGTTGGCGCAGGTCTGACCGGCCGCGTACTGCTTGTACTTGGCCTTGTCGACCTTGGCCGCGTCGGCCACGTAGCCCAGCGCCACGGCCTGGGCGTCCTTTTCACCCACCATGTCGGCCTGGGCCGAGGCGGTGCGGGCGGCCATCAGCGCGGCGCCCGCCACGGGCACGATCTGGATGAAGCGGCGGCGTGAAGTCATGCGAGGTTGCTCCAGGGGTTCTTGAAATGAAGGAAGGCGGGATCGGCTTGTCAACACGCTGGCCGGCTGACCGATCACCCGCAGGGCTGGCACCCGCCGCAGCGCAGCGGGGCCCGACACGCAACGAGGCGGGCGGGCGAGGCGCCGACAAGGGTTGGCCCCGCCGGCGCGCGGGCGCGATCATAACGATCGTGGGGTGCCTCGCACCGGCCGGCCGGCGGCGCGGGACGTTGGCCACACAATCGCCGCGGCAACCCTGCGGTGGCCCGGTCCCGGTCCGGTGCGCCCCTGGGCTGCTTGCGCACACCGAGCCGTCGCCTTGAGCCTTCCTGCCCGACTTGCGATGTGGGTTGCCGGCCTTTGGCTCGTGACCCTGTCGGTGCTGCTGGGGCTGGCCGCGCCGTGGTTGCTGGCCATGGCGGGCGCGCTTTCGCTGTTGGTGGTCTGGGTCGTCTGGCGCTGGCACCGTGCGTTGCGCCGCACGGTGGCCCAGGCACAGGCGCTGGAGCGTCTGCAACTGGTGGAGACCGACGAGCCACGCTGGCCCGAGCTGCGCGACCTGGCGCGTGCGCTGAATGCCGTGGTGCGCCGCCTGCGCGAGCAGCTCGCGGCCCAGGCCGCCCAGGTGGAGCAACTGCAGCGGCAGGCCCAGACCGACGCGGTGACCGGGCTGCTCGCCCGCGGGCACTTCCTGGCGCGGTTGGCCGATCTTCTGGCCGATGCGCGTGCGCCGGCCGCCTCGCTGCTGATGGTGCGCGTGCCCGACCTGGCCGGCTTGAACGAGCGCCACGGCCGGGCCGAAGCCGACCGTGTGCTCATGGCCGTGGCCGATGTGCTGGCCACCTACGCCGACCGGGTGCCGGGCGCGGTGGCCGGGCGGCTGTCGGGGCAGGACTTCGCGCTCGGCCTGCCGGCCGCCGGCGCGGCGCGCGAGACGGCCACGGCCATCCAGGCGGCCATCGCCACGGCGCCGGCGGCGCGGCTGTCCGGCGTGCGCCTGGTCATCGGAGGGTGCGACGGCCTGCGCGGCGTGGCCGCCGGCGCCGCGCTGGCGGCGGCCGATGCCGCGCTGGCCATGGCCGAGGACAGCGGCGAATGCATCGTCGACGACCTGCCCGAGCGCGGCACCGCCGGCGCGCGCGCCTGGCGCGAGTGGCTCGCCGCGGCGCTGGACGACACGCGCGTGCGCCTGGCGGCGTTTCCGGTGGTCGACGTGCAAGGGCGGCTCATCCACCTCGAGTGCCCGCTGCGTGTGCAGGTGGAGTCCGACGGCGAGTACCTCGTCGCCCGCCGCTGGCTGGCCATGGCGGCGCGCCACCGGTTGCTGCCGCGGGTGGACCTTGCCGCACTCGACCTGGCGCTGCAGGCGATCGCCCAGGACGGCCGGCCGCGCGGCGTGCACGTGGCGCCGCGCTCGCTGCTGGCG
>JAEUPD010000111.1 GCA_016788525.1 Rubrivivax sp. | reverse complement strand
GTCTTCAAGGGCTACTGGCGCATGCCCGAGAAGACCGCCGACGAGTTCACCACCGACCTGTGGTTCAAGACCGGCGACGTCGGCCGCATCGACGCCGACGGCTACGTCACCATCGTCGGGCGCAGCAAGGACCTCATCATCAGCGGCGGCTACAACGTCTACCCGGCCGAGATCGAGGGCTTCATCAACGACATGCCGGGCGTGGCCGAAAGTGCGGTGGTCGGCGTGCCGCACCCCGACTTCGGCGAAGTCGGCGTGGCCGCCGTCGTGCCGCGGCCCGGCACCACACTCGACCACGGCGCGATCCTCGCCGCGCTCAAGGCGCGCATCGCCAACTTCAAGGTGCCCAAGCACGTGTTCGTCGTGCCCGACCTGCCGCGCAACGCGATGGGCAAGGTGCAGAAGAACCTGCTGCGCGAACAGCACAAGGGGCTGTTCGCGCGCTGAGCCGGCGCCGCCCGCGTGCGCATCGCAGGCGCGGCCGGCGGCATGGCGTTGCTGGCCGCCGCAACCCTGCGCGCGCAGCCCGGCCAGCGCATCGAGGTGCTGGCGACCGCGGGCCACTGCACCGCCTGAAGCGGCGCCGAGCCTGCGCGCGCCGCGCCTCGGCTCAGGCCGCCGCCTGCCGCAGGCCGGCCCACTGCCACAGCGCAAAGGCCGCCAGCAGCAAGGCCGAGGCCCGGCCGACCCAGCGCCGCGCGTTGGCGCCGATGTGATGTCGCAGCCGCGCCACCACGGCACTCAGCACCAGCCACCACAGC
The DNA here is from genome assembly GCA_016788525.1 of Rubrivivax sp. Classification (GTDB taxonomy): domain Bacteria; phylum Pseudomonadota; class Gammaproteobacteria; order Burkholderiales; family Burkholderiaceae_C; genus Rubrivivax. The sequence goes on along the minus strand of JAEUPD010000111.1, from coordinate 26,466 downwards.
GCCGAGCCGAGCAGCACCCCCAGCACCAGCGGGGCCGGCGAGGGCGGCGCGGACTGCCGCGCCCCCATCGCACCGAAGATGGCGATGAACGACAGGATGGTCGCCGGGTTCGACAGCGTCAACGCGAACGTCGCTGCGAACGAGGCGCCCAGCCCCGGCGCCGCGCTGACCGCAGCGGCACGCTCGGCCGGCACCGCCGTCCAGCTGCGCCACGCCAGCCACAGCAGCATCGCGCCGCCGGCCAGTGCCAGCGGCACGCGAGCCGCGGCGAGCGCATTCATCACCACGACGACCCCGAAGGCGCCGATGGCGCCATAGCAGGCATCGGCCACCGCGGCCCCCAGGCCCGTGGCCAGACCCACGGCCCGGCCATGGTCGAGCGTGCGCTGGATGACGAGCAGGCCGATCGGGCCGACCGGGGCCGCAATGGCCAGGCCGATCCACAGCGCCTGGACGAATGCGGGCAGAAGCTCCATGCAACAAGACTATCCGCGTCGACTTTCCCGACCCGACATCAGCGCCGCACGACACCTTGACGCGGCCGGCCCTCGGCCTCCCAGGCCGGCCCGTCGAACCAGGGGTCGCCTTTCAGCAGTGCGCGCAGCATCGGCAGGGCATCCAGGCCCCACAGCAGCCGGCCGTCGCACAGGTAGCTCGGCACGCCGAACACGCCCAGCGCCAACGCGGACTCCGTGGCCGAGCGCAAGGCAAGCTTGGCCTCTTCACCGGCCGGGTCGCTGGCAGGCGCCAGGCGCGCCGTGAGATCGGCCAGCCGCGCCGCGGCGTTGGCATCGACACCGTCGCCGCGCCAGACGTGGTGGAAGATCGCCTCCACCACGCGCCGGTTCGGCCCGCAGGCGTGCGCCAGCCGCAGCAGCGCGAGCGGGTTGAACGGGTGCTCGGCCGGCGTGTGCATCGGCACCCCCTGCTGCACCGCCATCCAGTGCGTGTGCCGGAAGGTCCACGCGCGCTTGCTCTCCATCTCCGCCGGGCCCTTCTGGCCCCAGTGCTTGAGCAGGCCCGCGAACAGCACCGGGCGGTACTCGACCGCGTAGCTGCAGCCCTCCAACGCCTGAGGCAGGCGCTCGAAGGCGAGGTAGGCGAAGGGAGAGACAAAGTCGAAGAAGAACTCGATGCGCTTCACGGGCAGCTCCCGGTGAGAGATCGGGCGGGCCCGCTGGCCAGCCGGCATGGCTTCATGGGCCGGCGGCGGCGCGGCGCGCCGCCAGCTCGGCCCACACGGCACGCTTGGCATCGTCGGGCAGTTGCGACCATGCGGCCACTTCGTCCAGCGTGCGCAGGCAGCCTTCGCACAGGCCGCTGGCGGCGTTCATGCGGCAGACGTTGACGCAGGGGCTGGGCACCGGTGTGGCTTCGATGGCTCGCGCCGCGGCTTCGGGCGTGGCCATGCGCTCACGCGGCCGGCGGCTGCACCACGTCGGCCACCGGTGCACCGCCGGTCAGCCGCGGCAGGTCGGCCGGGGCGAGCTTGAACACGCCGTTGGGGTGCCCGGCCGCCGCCCAGATCTCCTCGAAGCGGAAGAGCTCGCGGTCGATCAGCAGCACCAGCGGCTCGCGATGCGCCAGCGGCGCCACGCCGCCGATCGAGAAGCCGGTGCGCGCCTTCACGAACTCGGCATCGGCACGGGCAAGCCGCTGGCCGCCTTCACGGCAGACGAGCGCGGCAACGCGCTGCTCGTCCACTCGCTTGTCACCCGAGGTGACGACGAGCACGGCGGCATCGGACTCGCCCGCCTCCACCCCCTGCGCGCGACGGAACACCACGCTCTTGGCGATCTGCGCCACGGTGACGCCCAGCGCCTGGGCAGCCTCCTGCGAGGTGCGGGCGCTGGCCTGCAGCCACAACGGCTCGTGCGCATGGCCCAGCGCGCGCAGTGCGGCCTGCACGCGCTGGAAGCCCTCGGGGTAGGCGACGACACCATTCATGCCGATGCCGGGGCGGCCACCGCCACGCCGCGGCGCGCCAGCAGCGCCTTGCCCGCGCGCGAGGCGCTCGCGCGGCCGATGACGCCCGAGATGTAGGCCCCGGCGTCGACCAGAGCGTCGAGGTCCACGCCGGTGGCGATGCCCATGCCGTGCAGCAGGTAGACCACGTCTTCGGTGGCCACGTTGCCGGTGGCCCCCTTGGCGTAGGGGCAGCCGCCCAGCCCGGCGATGCTGGCGTCGAAGGTGTGGATGCCCATCTCCAGGCAGGCGTAGATGTTGGCCAGCGCCTGGCCGTAGGTGTCGTGGAAGTGGCCGCTGATCTCCACCAGCGGGTAGTGCTTCAGCGCGCGCTCCATCACCGCCTGCACGCGCCGGGGGGTGCCCACGCCGATCGTGTCGGCGATGCCGCAGTGGTCGACGCCGATCGACTTCATCAGCACGACCACGCGCTCCACCTCGTCGGGCGTGACTTCGCCCTGGTACGGGCAGCCCACCGCGCACGAAATGGCGCCGCGCACCTTGATGCCCGCTGCGTGCGCCGCCGCCACCACCGGGCGGAAGCGCTCCACGCTCTCGGCGATGGAGCAGTTGATGTTCCTGCGGCTGAACGCCTCGCTGGCGGCGGCGAACACCACCACCTCGTCGGGCCGCGCCGCGGCATCGGCGAGCGCGGCTTCCAGGCCTTTCAGGTTGGGCGTCAGCACCGAGTAGCGCACACCGGGCGCGCGCCGGACCCCGGCCATCACCTCGGCGTTGTCGGCCATCTGCGGCACCCATCTCGGGCTGACATAGCTCGTGGCCTCGATCTCCTTCAGGCCGGCGGCCTGCAGGCGGTGCACGAGCTCGATCTTCTGCGCGGTGGCCACGGGCGCGGCCTCGTTCTGCAGGCCGTCGCGCGGGCCGACCTCGACCAGGGTGACTTGGGTGGGCAGCATGGTGATGGTCAGTGTATCGGCGCGCGGTGGGCCGCGGCCGCCGCGGCGCGGCGCGCCGCTCATCACGGCCGAGGCGGCCGCACTGGCAGCAGCAGCACGGCACGCAGACCGGGCGCGGCCTCTTCGAGCAACAGCCGACCCGCGCAGCGCTCGGCGACGCGGGCGACGATGGCCAGGCCAAGGCCGGTGCCGGGCGTCCCACGGCCTTGCTCGCCGCGCTGGAACGGCAGCAGCAGACGCGCGCGGTCCTGTGCGCCCGGAATGCCGCAGCCATGGTCACGCACCGTCAGCTCCGCCCACTGCGCACTGCGCAGGCCGAGGCTCACCTGCACCGGCGGGGCACCGTGCCGTCGTGCGTTGTCGACCAGGTTGCGCAGTGCGCGCTCCAGCGCCAGCGGGTGCGCGGCCGAGACGACGAATACCGCCCGGCCCAAAGCCCCAGAGTTCGCTGCGGGCCCGGCGGCGAAGGCGATCTGTTGCGCCGCCGCCGAGGCGACTTCGATCTCCAAGTCGGGCTCTTCGGCGCCAAGCCGCTGCACCAGATCGGCCAGGTCCACCGGTTGATCGAAGGGCTCGCCGTCGGTGCGCGCAAAGTCGATGAACGAGCCGAGCAGGCGGTCGGCCACCTGCACGTTGCGCACGATGGCGTCGCGGCGCGCCGCCACGCCATCGGCGTGTGCCGGCAGCAATTCGGCGGCCATGCGGATACGGCCCAGTGGCGAGCGCAGGTCGTGCGAGATGGCCGCCAGCATCGTGCGCCGCTGGGTATCCAGCGCGGCGCGCTCGGCCGCCACCTCCTCGAACTGGCGAACCAGTTCGCGCAGTTCGGCCGGGGCGGCCTCGGCGCTGCCCGGCGACACGGCGGGGCTCGTCGCCGCACCCGCGTTGCCACCCGGCCCCCAGCCGGCCGGGCCCGGGCGCCGGGCTGGACCAGCCGAGGTGCCGGCTGGCAGATCGGCGGGGAGACCGGCCACGGCGCCGGCCACAGCGCCGGCCGCACCGCCCGCCGCCGTGCCTGCCAGCCGCCCTTCGCGCCCGAAGCGCTGAATCGCCTGCTGCAGCTCGCTCACCGGCCGCGTGATGCGGCGGCTGAGCTTCCACGCCGCCCAGCCGATGACGAGCAGCGCCAGTGCAAAGCCGACGAAGCCCCGCGTGCGCACGTCCAGGCCCTCGTACTCGCCGCGCACGCCGATCCAGCGCAGTTCGTCGCGGCGGCCAGCGGTGGCAAAACCGAGCCAGGTGATCGCGTTGCCGGTGCGGCCGCTGATGCGCACCTCACGTACCGGCATGCCCAGTTCGCGCAGCTCTTCGGCAATGAAGCGAAAGCGCGGGTACAGGCGCAGTTCGGCCGCATCGGGCGGCGGCGGGCCGGGCACCAGCTTCATCGTCGTCATGGTGGGCAGTTCGGCGGGCAGCTGCACCTCGCCGCCCAGCGCCGGCCGCAGCGCCGCGGCCCACAGCGGCGCGGTGGCACGCGCTTGCGCACGGGAAAACTGCTGCATCGCCAGCGCGCCGAACAGGAACAACACCAGCAGCGCAACCCCCAGCGCCAGCATCAGCACCTTGGCGAACAGCGTGTCGCGCCAGCGCGGCATGGGAGGCGGCATGGGTGGCGGCATGGCGGGCGGCATAGGCTGGGTGGCAGCGAGTGACTACGCGCGCGCAGCAACCGACTTCAGCCGAGCCGCCCGGTGAAGACGTAGCCTTCGCCGCGCACCGTCTCGATCCATTCGGCACCGCCGCCCGGTGGTGCCGCGCCCGGCGCCGCGCGCAGCTTCTTGCGCAGCCGCGCCACCTGCACGTCCACCGCGCGCACCAGCGGCATGTAGCTGCCCGGCTGCACAGCCGCCGACAACGCCTCGCGCGTGAGCGGCCGGCCGGGCTGGGCGGCCAGCGCGGCCAGCAGCTTGAACTCGGTGCTGGTGAGCGCAAGCGCCTCGCCGGCCACCGCGGCGCGGCGGGCCAGCAGGTCGATCACCAGCGGGCCGAAGCGCAGCGTGCTGCGCCGTTCGGCGGCGCGCTGGCGGCGCGCAAGCGCGCGGATCCGCGCCACCAGCTCGCGCGGCTCGAACGGCTTGCCGAGGTAGTCGTCGGCGCCGATCTCCAGGCCGAGCACGCGGTCGATCGGGTCACCGCGGGCCGTGAGCATGAGGATCGGCAGCTCGGCGCCTTCGTCGCGCAGGCGCCGGCATAGATCGAGCCCGTTGGCGTCGGGCAGCATCAGGTCCAGCAGCAGCAGGTCAGGGCGCTCGCGCGCCAGCAGCGCCAGGCCTTCGGCGGCGCTTGCGCCATGGCAGGTGTCCAGGCCCTCGCGCGCGAGCAGTTCGGCGATCAGGCCGGCCAGCTCGACATCGTCGTCGATCAGCAGCACGCGCAGGCGGCCGGCGGCCGCCGCCGTGGCCGGCGCAGAGGCGGGCGCCGGCGACGAGCGCGGGGCGGGGTTGGGGGCCATGTCGCCGGCCAGTGTAGGCAGCCGCGCCCAGGCACGCGCCGAATGTGTCGGCGCTGAAACGATTCGGCATCGAACGACGCCCTTGGAACTGCTCGCCGCGGCTGCAATGCCTTCACCGCCACACCCGTCGTGGTGGCAACCACCCGCGGCAAGACGCCAGTCGCGCCGGCCGCGCTGCCAAGGACTTGCGGGAGCAACCCATGACCCATCGATCTCTCGTCCACCGAACCGGCTCGGCCCGCGCACTGGCTGCCATGTCGTTGATGGCCCTGGCCGCCTGCGGGGGCGGCGGCGACGACGACCGCTCGGGCATCAGCGACGACACGGCCCAGGGCTATGCCGCCGATGCGGCGACGATGCCGGTCACCGCCGGCACGGCGCTGAACGCCGCCACGACCACGCTGCAGACCGCCTTGACCACCACCACTGCCGCGGCGGCCAAGGCGGCTGGCAGCGAAGATGGCACCGGCGCCGCCACGCAAGCGACAACACCCACCACCACGGTGCCCTGCGCGCTGGGCGGCAGCGTCAGTTGGGTGGCCAGCGGTTTGCCGCTGGCCGACTTGCTCAACGGCCGGCTCGATGCGGGCGAGACCTACGACATCACCTACAGCGCCTGCGCCACCGCCGTCACCGGCGTGGTGCTAGACGGCGCGGCCCGGTTGGTGGTGAACGCAGCCGACGCCAGCGGCCTCGACCTCGCCACCACCGCCACGGCGCTCACCGCCACCACACCGCAGGGCCGCTTCGTGCTCGACGGCCGGTGGCAGCACCAGCTGCGCGTGAGCACCGACGCTGCCGGCGGAACCACGCGCGCCAACCGCTTCGCCACGCCGCTGGCGGTTCTGACCAGCACGGTCAACACCCGGCAGGCGCGCTACGAGTTGCGAGACATGGACTGGACGGTCGCCGACACCTTCAGCAGCAGCGGCCAGCCGGTTGCGCGCGCCCACAACGGCCGCCTGGAACTCTTCGCCAGCACGCCGCGGCGGCCCTCGGCAACGCTGCGCGTGGCGACCCTCGGCACGCTGGTGATCGGCAGCGACGGTCTCGCCGTCTCCGGCGGCTTCAGCCTCGTGGCCGGCGGCGACAAGTGGTCTGTGACCTACGGCGCCACGACCGTCAGCATCGCGCTGGACATCGGCAACGATGGCTCGACCGAACGCACGTGGACACTGCAGCGGCTGGTATTCCACGGTGAGGCGGGCTGACGCGCAGTCGCGTCGGGCCAACGACCGCGGGCGACGCGGCTCGAGGCCCCGGTCGGGCCCGGCAGCCCGCCGCATGCGTTTGTTCACACCGGGCCGGCATGGCCCGTACGCACGGTGATTTTTCCCGTCGCACCGCCGCCGTGTGGCGTTGAACTCACGCCCTGACGGGGGTGGCGAGCTCAACGCCCCCGCCGCACACTGGCCGAACTCGGCGCCAAGGGAGAGAACACCATGAACGCTCGCCGCTGCCTCAAGATCGCCACGCGCATCGGCGCACTGCTGGAGCGAGAGCTCGGCCTCGGGGTCGATGCGCAACGCATGCTCACCGAGCGCCTGTACATGCGCGACGTGCTGCTGGTGTGCGACGCGCATCGCCAAGGCGCGATGGCCGAGCTGGCCGAGCTGGCCACCTGGTTCCGCCGGGCCGCGGCCGAGATGCCCACCGACGGCGTGGCACCGTCGGGGTTCGGGCTGGACAGCGGCTTCGGCCCCTCGGGCTTCGGTGGCAGTTCCACCTACGACTCGCAGCGCGACCACATCGGCGAACTGCCGACGCCGGCGATGCTGGTGCGCCACCAGCTCGAGCAGCAGCGCGCCGCGGCGCGGCGCGGCGGCTGGTTGTCGGCGCTGCGCGCCGGCGCCCGCTGAGGCAGCAGGCGGCGCGACCTTTGTTCGCCGGCGCCGCCCGGCTACCGCGGACCCATCGCCGATCGGACCGGACTCTCTGCCGCTCTGCCGCTCTGCCGCTCTGCCGCTCTGCCGCTCTGCGGCTCTGCGGCCCCACGGCCCTGCTGCCTGGCGCGGCCCCGCCGCTTTCCGGGCGGCCCGCCAGGCTTACTCGCTCAGGCGCAAGAGCTCGCCGCCTTCGACCACCTGGTCGCCGGCGGCATAGAGAAGCTCCAGCACACGCCCATCGCGCGGCGCGTGCAGCGTGTGCTCCATCTTCATCGCCTCCATCACTGCCAGCGCCTGGCCGCGCTGCACGGTGTCGCCGGCCTTGACGTGAAAGGCCACCACCTTGCCCGGCATGGGCGCGGTGAGCCGCCCGCTCTCGCCGGCATGGTCGCCGGCGTGCGTGATCGGGTCGTGCTCGGCCACCAGTGCGCTGCCGGTGTCGGCGAAGACGGCATAGCGCTCGCCCTGCGCGTACACCGCCAGCACGTTGCGCTGCCCGTCCAGCATCACCTCGTGGCGCGAGGCCCCCAGCGCGCGCGCCGCAAACGGCCAGCGCTGCGCGCCGATCGAGAGCACCGTGGCGCCGTCGTGCAGCCGCTCGAGCACCACGGCGAGCGGCTCGCCGCTCAGCTCCAGGCCGAGGCGGCGGCGCGCGCCACCGTGCAGCCGCCAGCCGTCTCGCCGCGACCAGGGATCAGCGCCCTCCTGGCCCACCTCTTCGGCCAGCACGTGGGCGGCAACGCCGGCGGCCACCCAAGGCGGGGCCAACGGCGCGTTGCCGAACAACGCCGCGCGCTCGCGCTCGATGAGCGCGGTGTCCAGGTCGGCGGTGGCGAAGGCGTGCGTCTGCACCACGCGGCGCAGGAAGGCGACGTTGGTGTTCAGGCCGACGATGTGGGTGCGGCAAAGCGCCGCATCGAGCCGCGCCAGCGCCTGCGCACGCGTCTCGCCCCAGACAATCAGCTTGGCGATCATCGAGTCGTAGAACGGCGTGATTGCATCGCCCTCGCCCACGCCGCTGTCCACGCGCGGCAGCGCCTCGTGGCGCGTGAAGGCCACGTGCTCGGGCCAGCGCGCCACCTCCAGCGTGCCGGTGGCCGGCAGGAAGCTCTTGTCGGGGTTCTCGGCGCAGATGCGCGCCTCGATGGCGTGGCCACGCATCGCCACCTGCTCCTGCGTCAGCGGCAGTCGCTCTCCCGCGGCGACGCGCAGCTGCCACTCCACGAGGTCGAGGCTGGTCACCGCCTCGGTCACCGGGTGCTCGACCTGCAGCCGCGTGTTCATCTCCATGAAATAGGCTCGGATGTCGCCGTCGTCGAGCTCCTCGGCGACGAACTCCACCGTGCCCGCGCCCACGTAGCCCACGGCCCTAGCCGCGGCCACCGCGGCCGCGCCCATCTCGGCACGGCGCCTGGGCGAAAGGCCCGGCGCCGGCGACTCCTCCAGCACCTTCTGGTGCCGGCGCTGCACGCTGCAGTCGCGCTCGCCGAGGTGGATCACGCTGCCATGGCTGTCGCCGAAGACCTGGATCTCGATGTGGCGCGGGCGCGTGACGTAGCGCTCCACCAGCACATGGTCGTCGCCGAAGCTGGCCTTGGCCTCGCGCTGGCACGAAGCCAGCGCCGCCGCGAAATCAGCGGCCTGGTCCACCCGCCGCATGCCCTTGCCGCCGCCGCCGGCGCTGGCCTTGATGAGCACCGGGTAGCCGATGCGCGCAGCCTCGCGCGCCAGCAGCGCCGGGTCGTTGTCCTGCCCGTGGTAGCCGGGCACCAGCGGCACGCCGGCCTTCTCCATCAGCGACTTGGCGGCACTCTTGCTGCCCATCGCCGCGATGGCTTCGGGTGGCGGGCCGATGAAGACCAGGCCGGCACCGGCGCAGGCGCGCGCGAAGTCCTCGTTTTCGCTCAGGAAGCCGTAGCCGGGGTGGATGGCCTGCGCGCCGGTGGTCTTGGCCGCGTCGATGATGCGCTGCCACTGCAGGTAGCTCTCGCGTGCCGCCGCGCCGCCCACATGCACCGCCTCGTCGGCCTGCAGCACGTGGCGCGCCCGGGCATCGGCGTCGGAGTACACGGCCACGGTGCGCACGCCCAGCCGCCGCGCGGTGGCCATCACTCGGCAGGCGATCTCGCCGCGATTTGCGATCAGGATCTTCTTGAACATGGGCAGGTCTCGGTCACGGGCAAACGAACGTGGCAATCAAGTGTGGCAAGACAAACTCGGCAAACAGGCGCGGCACACGGTCAGCGGGTGGCCGGCCATCAGGCGGCCGCGCCGGCATGAGGCGGCGTCGGCGGCGCCGCGCCCCACAAGCGCCGCAGCACCGCACGCAGGAAGCGCCACAGCACGAACACCAGCACCAGCGACAGCACCACGGCCGCGCCCAGCACCGGCCAGAACACCATCGGGTGGCTGACCGCCAGCCACAGCAGCGCCGGCACGAACGCATCACCGGCCAGCGACAGCAGCACGTTGGAAAAGGGCTCCGGCGAGGTGTTGGCCGCCGCGCGCGTGGTGGTCTTGGCCGCGTGCGAGGTGGCCGCCAGCGTGCCGCCCAGGAGAGCGGCCACCAGCGCCCACGCGGTGCTGTCGCCGCCGAAGGCGCCGGCGGCCAGCGCGGCCCCGGCGGGGATGCGAATGAACGTGTGCAGCGCGTCCCACAGGCTGTCGCCGCCCGGGATCTTGTCGGCCACGAACTCCACCGCGAACATGACGAAGCTGGCCACCAGCACCACCGGGTGCTGCAGGATCTTCAGCCCCTCGGGCAGCGGGATCCAGCCCAGGTAGCCCGCGGCACCGGTGATGAAGACGACGGCGTACAGCCTCAGGCCGCTGGCCCAGCCCAGCGCCGCGGCCAGTGCGGCCAGCTGCGCCAGGTCGAGCGCGTTGATCTGCGAGCCGAGCTGGCTGCCGATCTGCGTGCCCAGGTTCGTCACGGTCGGGAGGTCCATGGCGGGCTCTCCTTGGCGAGGAACGACTGGATGCCGGCGCGCCCCTCGGCGCTGGCGCGGATGTCGGCGATGCGGCGCGCCGTGTCGGCACGCAGCGCCGCGTCGACGGGCCGGCCGGCCACGTCCTGCACGAGCCGCTTGCACGCCTTGACGGCCGCCGGGCCGTTGGCCACCAGCGCGGCGACGATCTCCGCCACCTTCGCGTCCAGTTCTTCGGGCGGGGTCACCTCGTGCACGAAGCCCAGCGCCGCCGCGCGAGCCGCGCCCAGCCGCTCGGCGGTGACGAAGTAGCGGCGCGCGGCCTGCTCGCCCATCGCCCGCACCACGTAGGGGCCGATGGTGGCCGGCAGCAGGCCCAGGCGCGCTTCGCTGAGGCAGAAGGTCGCCGCCTCCGAGGCGACGAGCACGTCGCACACCGCCGCCAGCCCCATGCCGCCGGCGTAGCAGTCCCCCTGCACGCGGCCGACCACCGGCAGCGGGCAGCTGTACAGCGTCCACAGCATCTCGGCCAGGCGCTCGGCGTCGGCGCGGTTCTGCTCCCAGCTGTAGCCGGCCATCGCCTTCATCCACGTGAGGTCGGCGCCGGCGCAGAAGGCCTTGCCGTGGCCGCCGAGCACGATGGCGCGCAGGCCGGGGTCGGCGCCCAGGGCGCGGAATGCCGCGGTGAGCTCGGCGATCACGCCGTCGTTGAAGGCGTTGCGCACCTCGGGCCGGTTGAGCCACACCTCGGCCACATGCGGGCCGGGGCGGCGGATGTCGAGCGTGGGGGTGGTCATGCGCAGTCTCGTCCGGTTTCAGTAGCGCTTGGCGGCCTCGTCGAGCATCACCTCGGTGGCGCCGCCGCCGATGGCCAGCACGCGCGCGTCGCGCCACAGCCGCTCGATCGGCGTGCCGGTCATGAAGCCCATCCCGCCATGCAGCTGCTGGCAGGCGTAGGCGACCTCGTTGACGAGCTCGCCGGTCAGCGCCTTGAGCATCGAGACGTCCTGCACCACCGCGTTCCAGTCGTGCCCTTGCGTCACGCGCCACGCGCAGTGGTACAGGTACTGTCGCGCCGCTCGCGTGCGGGCATCCAGCATGGCGATCTTCTGCCGCACCGCCTGCTTGGCCCACAGCACGTCGCCGAAGGCGCGGCGCGTTTTCACATGCTCCAGGGTCAGGCCGATGGCCCGCCGGCAGGCCGCCACCGCCATCGCGCCCAGGGCGATGCGCTCGGTCTGGAAGTTGCGCATCACCGCCTGGAAGCCCTTGCCCTCCTCGCCGAGCAGGTGGCCGGCCGGCACGCGGCAGTTCTCGAAGAAGATCTCGGCGGTGTCGCTGGCGCGCCAGCCGGTCTTCTCCAGCGCGCGGCCGACGCGCAGCCCGGGCGTGCCCCGCTCCACCGCGAACATCGAGACGTCGTGCCGCCCGGCACCGGTGCGCGCGGCGACGAAGTACAGGTCGGCGAGCACGCCGTTGGTGATGAAGAGCTTGCTGCCGTCGAGCACCCAGCCGTCGCCGTCACGCCGCGCGCGCGTGGTGAGGCCGGCCACGTCGGAGCCGGCGCCCGGCTCGGTGATGGCCACCGCGGTGATGGTGCGGCCGGCGGTGATGCCGGGCATCCAGCGTTCCTTCTGCGCCGCGCTGCCGGCATGGTGCAGGTGCGGGCCGGCCATGTCGGTGTGCACGAGCACGGTGACCACGAAGCCGTGGCACAGGCTGGCCGACAGCGCCTCGGCAAACACGAGGTTGGTCAGCGCGTCGGCGCCGCCGCCGCCGTATTGCGGCTCGAACGCCAGCCCCAGCAGCCCGGCCTCGCCCATGCGGCGCAGCACATCGCGCGGCACCCGGCCTTCCTGCTCCCAGGCCTGGGCAAAGGGCTCCACCTCGCGCGCGAGGAAGCGCGCCACCTGCTCGCGCAGCAGCTCGTGTTCGGCGGTGAGGTAGATGTTGTCCATGGCCGGGCCCGCGCCTTCGCTCCGCGGCGGCTATTGGCGCCACTCCCGCAATCCGCGCAACGCCGCCAGCGCGACGAAGTCGCGGTCGTTGTGCAGCAGCGCGTAGTCGCGGTCGATGCAGAACGCCGCCAGCAGCACGTCGATCGGGCTACGCACCGTGTGGCCGCGCGCGCGCAGGCTGCGGTAGTGCTCGGCCGCTTCGAGCGCCAACCCCGGCTCCAGCGCCGCCTCGACCGACAGTTCGGCGAACAGCGCACGCGCCGTGCGCAGGTCGCGCTCGAGGCGAAAGCCGCGCAGCACCTCGAACAGCACGAGGTCGGGCACGACGATGCGCACCTCGCCCTGGTCGAGCAGACTGCGCAGCATCTCGCGCCCGGGGCTCCGCCGGGCGTTGAAGAAGTCGATCCAGACCGAGGAGTCAACGACCAGCACGGGCGGGGCCCTTGCTGCCGCCAGCGGGCTGGGCCGCGGCGCTGCGGCGCCCCGCGGCCCGCGGCGCCGGCAGCGGCGCCGGCGGCTTGGCGCGCGTGCGCGCCTTCGCATCCGCGACGAGACGGGGCGGCGCAGGCTCCGCCGCCACCAGCTTGGTGGCGTTCACGGGCTCGGGTTCGGGCGGGCGCGTCCAGTCGACCGCCTCGTCGCCCTCCCAGCGCAGCTTGCCTTCCCACTTCAGGATCTCGCGATAGGCCGCCTGACGCGCCAGCAACTTCAATCCAGCCTCGACCGCGTCCTTCTTCGTCTTGTACGGCCCGGCCTGCATGGCGCGGCCCATCAGATCGTCGTCGATGTCGATGTTGGTGCGCATGATGTGTACAAGTGGATGCAAGGCGCACACATCGTACACTACATCCGGAAAACGCCGAAGCGCGGCACATCCGGGATCGGCGCGTTCAGGCTCGCGCTGATGGCCAGGGCCAGCACGCGCCGCGTGTCCGCGGGATCGATCACCCCGTCGTCCCACAGCCGCGCGCTGGCGTAGTACGGGTGCCCCTGGTGCTCGTACTGCTCGAGGATGGGCTGGCGGAAGGCCGCTTCCTCGTCGGCGCTCCAGGTGCCGCCCTTGCCTTCGATGCCGTCGCGCTTGACGGTGGCCAGCACGCTGGCGGCCTGCTCGCCGCCCATCACGCTGATGCGCGCGTTGGGCCACATCCACAGGAAGCGCGGGCTGTAGGCGCGCCCGCACATGCCGTAGTTGCCGGCGCCGAAACTGCCCCCGATGATCATCGTGAACTTGGGCACCGTGGCGGTGGCCACGGCGGTGACCATCTTGGCGCCGTGCTTGGCGATGCCCTCGCTCTCGTACTTGCGGCCAACCATGAAGCCGGTGATGTTCTGCAGGAAGACGAGCGGCACGCGGCGCTGGCAGCACAGCTCGATGAAGTGCGCGCCCTTCATTGCGCTCTCGGAGAACAGGATGCCGTTGTTGGCGACGATGCCCACCGGCAGGCCCTCGATGTGCGCGAAGCCGGTCACCAGCGTGGTGCCGTAGCGCGCCTTGAACTCGTCGAATTCGCTGGCGTCGACGATGCGGGCGATGACCTCGCGCACGTCGTAGGGCTTGCGCGGGTCGGTGGGGATCACGCCTTGCAGCTCGGCGGGGTCGAACAGCGGCGCGCGCGGCGGCCTCGTCAGCAGCTGCGGCAACTTCACCCAGTTCAGGTTGGCCACCACCGAACGCGCCAGCGCCAGCGCGTGCAGGTCGTTGTCGGCCAGGTGATCGGCCACGCCCGACAGCCGCGTGTGCACGTCGCCGCCACCCAGGTCTTCGGCGCTGACCACTTCGCCGATGGCCGCCTTCACCAGAGGCGGGCCGCCCAGGAAGATGGTGCCCTGGTTCCTGACGATGATCGTCTCGTCGCTCATCGCCGGCACGTAGGCGCCACCGGCGGTGCAGCTGCCCATCACCACCGCGATCTGCGGGATGCCCTGGGCGCTCAGGTTGGCCTGGTTGTAGAAGATGCGGCCGAAGTGCTCTCGGTCGGGGAACACGTCGTCCTGGTTGGGCAGGTTGGCGCCGCCGCTGTCCACCAGGTAGATGCAGGGCAGCCGGTTCTCGCGCGCGATCTCCTGCGCGCGCAGGTGCTTCTTCACCGTCAGCGGGAAGTAGGTGCCGCCCTTGACGGTGGCGTCGTTGCACACGATCACGCACTCGACGCCGCTGACCCGCCCGATGCCGGCGATGAGGCCGGCGCCCGGTGCCTCGTTGCCGTACATGTTCAGCGCGGCCAGCGGCCCGATCTCGAGGAACGGCGCGTCCGGGTCGAGCAGCATCTCCACGCGCTCGCGCGGGGGAAGCTTGCCGCGCGCGGTGTGCTTGGCCAGCGCTGCGGCACCGCCGCCTTCGCAGATCCTGGCCAGCTGCGCATTGAGGTCGCCCACCAGCAGCCGCATCGCGTCGGCGCTGGCCTTGAATTCGGCAGAGCGGGGGTTGAGTTTCGAACTCAGCGCGGGCACGGGGCTTTCTCCTCGTCTTGACGGGCGGCGCCGTGATGGCCAGCGCCCTGCGCCCGGGCCGGCCGAACGCTCAGGACCATTATCGAGTTGCCGCGCAGGCGCGCCCTCATGGCGGCACGCGAAGCGCCGCGCATCCCGCTGGGGCGGCTGGCCGTGCCGACCTCGCGCAGCGGCTTCAGGCCTTCGGCTTGGGTGGCGCCTTGTCGGCCACCGGCGCGCCGGCCGCCTTCCACGCGGTGAAGCCGCCGTCGATGTGGCTGACGTTGTCGAAGCCCATCTCCAGCAGCGACCTGGCCGCCAGCGCCGAGCGCCAGCCGGCGGCGCAGAACAGCACCATCGGCTGGCCTTCCTTCGTGCCTTCGAAGGCCATGTGGAAGTACGGGCTCGCCGGGTCGACCCAGAACTCCAGCATGCCGCGCGGCGCGTGCACGGCGCCTGGCACCACGCCTTCACGTTCGAGCTCGCGCACGTCGCGCAGGTCGACGAAAAGCGCGCGGCCCTCGGCGTGCGCCGCACGCGCCTCGTCGAGGTTCAGCGTGCGCACCAGCGCCATGGCCTCGTCGACGAGTTGCCTGGATGTCTTCTTCAGCGGCGTTGTGGGCATGCGGTTCTCCGGCGGTTCGTTCGGTTCTGCATCGGCGCGCGCAGCGTGTTCACCCCAGCACGCGCGGCATGGGGCCAGCGTACCATCCGCCGCGCCCCTGGGGCCCGACCAAGGGCCCTCAGAACGGGCCTTGCGCCAGCCAGCGTTCGACCTGCGCCTTGCGGTCGTTGCCCCAGAACGGCTCGCCGTCCACCACGATCCACGGCGCACCGAACATGCCTGCGGCGACCGCCGCGTCGCACTCGCTCTTGAGCCGCGCCTTCCAGCGCGGGTCGTTCCACACGGCCTCGGCCTCGGCGGCATCGAGCCCGCTTTCGGCCGCCAGCGCCTTCAGCGCCGCGGGGTCGTTGATTGCCACGGAGCGCGTGAACACGGCGCGGAAGGCCGCACGCGCCCAGTCGGCCGCGGCCTGCGGCGACACCGTGTCGTGCTGCCACCAGAACACGCGCGCCGCATTCTGCGTGGGCAGCGGAAAGCTCTCGGGCATCTTGAAGGGCAGGCCCTCGAAGCGTGCCGAGCGCGCGAAGTCGCGCATCGAGTAGGCGCCCTTGAGCGGGTAGGCCACCGGGCTCTTCAGCTCGGCCACCTGGAACGTCACGCCCAGCAGCACGGCATGGCGCTGCACCGTGCGGCCGTGGCGCGCAGCCAGTGCGTCGATCCACTCGTTGGCGATGTACGAGTAAGGCGACGAGAAGTCGAACCAGAACTGGATCGGGGCGGCGTTCACGATGGCGTGGCTCCTGCTTGGCGCGTGGAGGCGCGTGGAGGCGCGTGGCGGCACGTGCCGGCGCGCAGTGACGGGTGGTGGTGGGTGGCCGGGCCAGCATACCGTGCGATGCCCACGCAGCGCACGGCTCGGACATCGGCCCCTCGGGTTTGTAGGATGCGGCATGGTGAACGCCGCCCTCATCTCGTCCGCGGGCCTGTTGGCCGGTGCCTCGAGCGCTGCCGCGACCTCGGCCAGCGCGGGCGGGCTGGCGTGGATGGCCGGCGCGGTGGTGCTGGCCACGGTGGCCACGGCGCTGGTGCTGCGCCCGTGGCGCCTGCTGCACGGAGCAGCGCCACCCTGGCCATGGCTGGCGTGGTGTGCGGCGCTGCCGTGGCTGTGGAGTGCCGACCGCCTGAGCGCCGTGCCTGCGGTGCAGCCGCTGCCCGGCGCCTGCCTGCTGCTGCTGATGGCCGGCTGGCCGCTGGCCACGCTGGCCTTCGTGCCGGCGGCTGCCGCCACGGCGTGGCTGGCGCAGCTGTCGCTGGCCGAAGCGCTCGAGCGGCTGCTGTGGCTGGGCACGCTGCCGGCCGGCATGGCGCTGGCGCTCGGCGCGGCGGTGCGCCGTTGGCTGCCGCGCCACCTGTTCGTCTACATCCTGGCCCGCGGATTCGTCGTCACGGTGCTGGCCAACATGGCTGCCGGCACCGCCCAGGCGCTGGCCCAGCCGGTGCCCGGGGGCCTGTCGCTCGAGGACCTGCTGCTCGCCCGCTGGCTGGCGGGTTGGGGCGACGCGGTCATCACCGGCATGATCGTGGCTGTCTTCGTGGCTTTCCGTCCGCAGTGGCTGGCCACCTATGCCGACCATCTGTACCTGCCGCCGGCCACTTCCCGCAACGACCACCGCAGCGCGGCAGCACCCGCACCGAGCCCACCGACACCAGACCCGCCTCGAGGAGAAGCCCCGTGAGTTCCATCGCCCACGACATCGCCCCGGTGCACGCCGCCGACTGCTCGCCGGCCGAGTGGGCCGCGCGCCAGCAACTCGCCGCCTGCTACCGCGTCTTCCACCTGCTGGGCTGGACCGAGCTCATCTACAACCACATCTCGCTGCGGGTGCCCGATTCACCCGGGCACCTGCTGCTCAACCGCTTCGGCCTGCACTACACGGAAGTGAAGGCGTCGAATCTGGTGAAGGTCGACCTCGAAGGGCGCACCGTCAGCCCCGCCGGCGCGCCGGTGAACGCCGCCGGCGTGGCGCCGCACTGCGCCATCCATGCCGGGGTGCCGGGCGCACACTGCGTGATGCACACCCACACCACGGCCGGCATGGCGGTGGCCAGCTCCAGGCTCGGCCTGACCCACGACAACTTCTACGCCGCGCAGCTGTGGGGCCGGGTGGCCTATCACGACTTCGAAGGCATCACCGTCCGCGGCGAGGAAGGGCCGCGCCTGGTGGCGCACATCGGCGGCGGGCGCAGCGGCACGCCGCCCAAGCCCGCAGCCATCCTGCGCAACCACGGCCTGCTGGCCTGGGGGCCGGCGCTGCCGGTGACCTTTTACACACTGTGGATCCTGCAGCGTGCCTGCGAGATCCAGCTGGCCGGCGCGGCACTCGGGCCCACGGTGCCGATCAGCGACGACATCCGCCTGGCGTGCCAGGAAGATGCGAAGAAGGTCAACGCCGAACCCGAGTTCGGCAGCGACACGTTCGCGGCCATGGTGCGGCTGGTCGATCGCGACGACGGCTCGTGGCGCGAGTGAGGTCGGCGGCGACAGCGCCTCGGCGGCATCCTTGATTTCGCTGCGCGGGGCACCCCGATGGCCCGGTCCGGCAGGCGCTGCGGTCTACGAGCGCTCGGTGAGCGATCCTGGTGCCTCGTGGGGTGAGCCCGAGCGCCGCCCCCAAGCAAGCGACGTGAACGCGCACGAAGCCACTTACTTCCTCCAGAACTGCGGCGTGAACAACACCAGCACCGACAGCAGCTCCAGCCGCCCGACCATCATCGCGAAGCTGCACACCCAGGTCTGGAAGTCGGTCAGGCCCTGGTAGTTGCCGCTCGGCCCGACCTGGCCCAGTCCCGGGCCGGTGTTGTTGATGCAGGCGATCGTCGCGGTGGCGGCGCTGACGAGGTCCATGCCCGAGAACAGCAGCACCATCGTCACTGCCACCATCATCGAGCCGTAGACGAGCATGAAGGCCAGCAGCGAGAAGAGCACCTGGGTGGGCACGATCCCGCCGTGCAACGTCACCGGCACCACCGCGCGGGGGTGAACGATGCGTGTCAGCTCGCGCCGCGCCAGCTTGAGCATCAGGATGGAGCGGATGAGCTTGATGCCACCCCCCGTGCTGCCCGCGCAGGTGGCAAAGCTGCACAGGAACAGCATGAAGGCCGGGGCGAACATCGGCCACAGCGAATAGTCCACCGAGGCAAAGCCGGTGGTGGTGGCGATGGAGACCACGTTGAAGGCAGCGTAACGCAGGGCGTCCTCGAATCTGGGATAGACATGGTGCACGCTGAGATACAGCGCCACCAGCAGCACCGAGCCCGCCATCAGCGCCAGGTAGGTGCGCGCCTCGAGGTCGGTGAACAGCGCACTCAGCGAGCGCTTCTTCCACACCAGGAAGTACAGCGAGAAGTTGACGCCCGCCAGGAGCATGAACACCACTGCCACCCATTCGATGGCTGCTGACTTGAAGGCCGCGAAGCTGTCGTCGTAGGCGGCGAAGCCACCCAGGCCCATCGTCGTGCACATGTGCATGAAGGCGTCGGCCCAGCCCATGCCGGCCACCCGATACGCGACGAAGCACGCCAGCGAGATCGCGAAGTACACCATCCACAGACCGCGCGCCGTCTCGGCGATGCGCGGCGTGAGCTTCTGGTCCTTCAGCGGCCCCGCCGTCTCGCTCTTGAACAGCTGCGAGGCCCCGACGCCCAGCAGCGGCAGGATCGCCACCACCAGCACGATGATGCCCATGCCGCCGATCAGCACCATGAAGCAGCGCCACACGTTCACGCTCAACGGCAGCCGCTCCAGACCGGTGAGCACCGTGGCACCGGTGGTGGTGAGGCCGCTCATCGCCTCGAAGTAGGCGTCGGTGAAGCTCAGGCCGGGGATCGCCAGCAACAACGGCAACGCACCGAACACCGGCAGCAGCGTCCACGCCAGCGTGACGAGCAGGAAGCCGTCGCGCGGCTGCAGCTCGGTGCGGAAGCGCCGGGTCGCAAGGCTCATCGCCGCACCGCAGCTCAGCGTGATCGCGGCCGCCTTCAGGAACGCCCCTTCGGCCGGGTCGTGCTCGGACAACGCGAAGGCCAGCGGCACCCCCATCAGCAGCGCGAACAACGCCACCATGCGGCCGACCATCGCCACGACGGCCAACGGGCTCATCGCGGCTTCACCACCTGCATCGCCACGAGTCCGATCGCTCGGAGCCGCGGCTCAGGGATTGCTGGCGGCGAGGTCATAGGAACGTGGCCGACACCTGGAACAGTTTTTCCACCTCGCGGACCATGCGCTTGCGTGGCACGAAGATGATGACGTGGTCGTGCGGCAGGATGCGCGTGTCGTGGTGCGCGATGATGACGCGCGGCTTGGCGTTCTCGGCCTCGCTGCCGTCGGCCAGGTGCAGGCCGCGCACGATGGCGCCGATCTGCGCGCCCTTGGGCAGCGGCAGTTCGTCCACGCGCCGGTCGGCCATCCTGCAGGTCTTGGCGTCGCCGCGCACGATGGCTTCCAGCGCCTCGGCAGCGCCGCGGCGCAGGCTGTGCACGGCCTCGACGTCGCCGCGGCGCACGTAGGCCAGCAGCTCGCCCAGCACGGCGTGGCTGGGCGAGATCGCGATGTCGATCTGCGTGCCTTGCACGAGTTCGGCGTAGGCGCTGCGGTTGATGACGCCGATGACGCGCTTGGCGCCCATGCGCTTGGCCAGCAGGCTGCTCATGATGTTGTCCTCGTCGTCGCTGGTCAGCGCGATGAAGAGGTCCATCTCCTGCACGTTTTCGTCGCCGAGCAGCTCTTCGTCGGTGCTGTCGCCCTGCAGCACCAGCACCTCGGCCGGCAGCTGCGTGGCCAGGTACTCGCAGCGCGCGCGCAACGGTTCGATGATCTTGATCTGGTAGTCGGCATGAATCTGTCGCGCCAGCCGCAGGCCCACCTTGCCGCCGCCGGCCAGCATGATGCGCCGCACCGGGCGATCCATCTTGCGCAGCGCGCCGAGCACCGTGCGGATGTCTTCGGTGGCCGCGAGCACGAACACCTCGTCGCCGGGCTCGATGCGGGTCGCACCGTCCAGATCGGTGATGGCGCGTTCCTGGCCGGCCAGCCCCGGCGTCTGCCGGTAGATGGCCACGATGCGCATCTCCACCCCCGGGATCAGATTGGGAATCTCGGCCAGGCTGTGCTGCACCAGCGGCCCGCCGGCCACCGCGCGCACGGCGATCAGGCTGACCAGGCCGTTGGCGAACTCCAGCACCTGCAGCGCCTCGGGGTACTCGATCAGCTTCTTGATGTAGGTGGTGACGCTCTCTTCGGGGCAGATCACCTTGTCGACGGCGAAGCCCTTCTTGTCCAGCAGCGGGTTGCCGTCTTCGAACTCGGGGCTGCGCACACGCGCGATGGTGGTGGGCACGTTGAACATCTCGTGCGCCACCTTGCATGCCACGAGGTTGGTCTCGTCCATCGGCGCGCAGGCAATCAAGAGGTCGGTGTCTTCGATGCCGGCCTCGCGCAGCACGCTGGGCTGGATGCCGTTGCCGGCCACGGTGCGCAGGTCAAGCCGGTCCTGCAGCTCGCGCAGGCGCATGGGGTCGGTGTCGACGATGGTGATGTCGTTGCGCTCGGACACCAGGCTCTCGGCCACGCTCTCGCCGACACGGCCGGCGCCGAGGATGAGGATCTTCATGCGCGGCGATTATCCGAGCCGGGCCCGAGCGCGGGATAGAGCGCAACCAGCACGTCGCGTGCCGCGGCGGCCAGCAGCGGCTGCACGGCAAGGGCCAGGCGTGCCGCTGCCGCGGGCTCGTCCTCCCGCGCAGCGCGGCTGTGCCACAGGCGCGCCAGCGCCTCGGCGCGTGGGGCCAGCGCCATGGCCACCGCGGCGGGCCAGTGTGCCGGCGCCTCGGCCTCGGCCCATTCGCCACGGCCGCGGCCATAGTGGGCCACCGCCAGGTAGCGCAGCAGCGCGGCCTCGGTCAGCGCGGGCATCGCCGCGGCTTCCCACGCCACCCAGCTGCGGTCGGTGCCGCGCACGAGGTTGACGCCGCGCGCCAGCCCGGCAGCGCCGAGCGCCCCGAGGATGCCTCCGGCGATCAGGCCACCGCCCAGGGTGAGGCCGCCCGTGGCGACGTCGGCCTTCAAGCCGGCCAGCGCGCCGGTGATCGCGCCGCCCAGCACCGCCGAGCGGCCTTCGGGCACGCGGCGGTGCTGCTGCACCTGCGCCGCGACACGCGCGATGACCTGCGCCACCGGATCGTCGCGCACCGACGCAGGCCCGGCCGCCGCGCCCGCGGCAACCGGGGCCGGGGCTTGCCGCCCCTCCGCGATGCCGTGCAGCGCGAGCAGCCGCCCGGTGCTGGCACGCACCTCGCTGTCCAGCGCGCTGGCCAGGCGCGCGCGTGCCGCCTGAACCGGATCTTCCTGCCCGGGCTCGAGAAGCCGCGCGCCAAGGTCACGCAGACGTTCGCTGAGGCCCGCCGGCTCGGGCACCGTTTCGCGCGCCGCGGCCGCCCGGGCCAGCCCGGCGGCCAGCTCGGCCATGGCCGCATCGAACTGCGCTTCGCGCCGCGCCTGCCAGGCCGAGGCCAGGGTCTGCATCGCCGCGGCGCGCGGGACATCGCCCGAGAGTGCCTGGCGCACGGCGTGCAGCAGCACCGCCTCGTGCACCCAGCATCGCGCGAAGGCGTCCAGCGGCAGCACCGCCCGCACCATCGGCCATGGCGCGAGGCGTTCGCGCCAGGCATCCTGCTCGCGCTGTTCTTCTGCCTGCGCGCGCGGCGGGCCGAGCTGGTTGAGCAGCACGACGACGGGCTTGCCGGTCCAGGCCAGCAGCTGCATCTCGCTGGCCAGGTAGCCGGCCTCGGGTTCGCTGGCATTGACGAGGTACAGCAGCACGTCGCTGCCTTCGCGCACATGGCGCAGCGCCTGCTGGCTCATCCAGAAGGCGCGGTCACGCCAGCGGTCCCACACCTGGCCGAGCAGCCAGCCCAGAGGCTGGGCGGACTGCCGCATGCGGCGCGCCAGCCGCACGCTGTCGCCGAAGCCGGGCGTGTCCCACAGCATCAGGCGGTGGCCCTCGGGCGACTCGACAAGCAGGTGCTCATCGGCGAACTCGGTGACATGCGGTGCGTCGCGCACCTCACCCACGTCGCGGCCGAGCAGTGTGCGCGCCAGCGTCGTCTTGCCGACGTTGGTGTGCGAGACGAGGCTCAGCGTGACGGTGGTCATGGTGTGCGGGTCGATGCCTGGCCGGCCGCGGTGGCTGCGGGAACCCCCGTCGCCGCGCGGCCCGACCACGCGGCTTCAAGCGCACCGCGCGCGGCGACGGCCCCGGCGGGCTCGGCGGCCGCGGCGACCAGGTCGATGCACGCAAGCCCGACGCCCGCCTCGTCGGCCAGCCCCCGCCAGGCGCTGCGCCGCTCGGCCAGCCGCGCCGAACCGGCACCCATGCGCTGGCGGTAACTCGACTCGTCCACCAGCATCGCGCACGGGCCACCGGTGGCCGCGCGCAGACTGGCGACGAAGCGCCCCTGCGCCTGCGGCTCGGGCGTGCTGGCAAGGTCGAACCAGGCCAGCGTCGCGGCGGGCAGGCCCGGCGATGCGCCAGGCCCGCCGGTGGCCGCGTCTGGCGCTCCCATCGCACCAGGGGTACGGGCCGCCTGCCCGCGGCCACCCGGTGCCGCGCCGACCACGGCGCCAAGGCGCGCCGCGAGCTGCTCTTCGTCTCCGTAGGCGGTGGGTGCGGCCATGCGCAGGTCGACCGGGCGCGACCCGGCACCCGCCAGCACCGCCTGCAGCGCGAGCACCGCCTCGGGCGCCGGCACCAGGCCATGCGGCAGCACGATGACGGACGCCGGCGCCGCCGAGGCATCGCGCCGCCCCTGCAACAGCCGGCGCGCATAGGCATCGTCCAGCGGCCACCGCAGGCGCCTGGATGCCAGCCGCTCTCCGGCGGCGGCGCTTGCGGCCAGCACGAGGCGCGGCACCAGCACGGCCCAGGCCAGCGTGGCCGCCCACAGGTGCAGCCAGGGCAGCGCTGCGCCGGGCGCGGCCACCGTGGCCGCGCCAAAGGGTGCGCCTGACGCATCGGTGCGCAGCGCCGCAACCGCGTCGGGGCCCGGCACCGCGATGCCGGTCAGCGCGCTGGCCGGGGCGAGCAGCGCCGACACGAGACCATGCACCTGCCGCGGCGTCAGCAACGTGCTCTGCCAGCCCACCTGGTACTCGAGCACCAGCGCGCGCGCGTACATGCCGGCGAGCAGGCCCAGCGCCAGCATGATGGCCGCGACATGCAGCAGCACTGCCGCACGACGCGCCAGCAGTGGTGCAGCCGCGGCCCCCCACAACGCCAGAAACCGTTGCTCGGGCGATCGCCCATCCCCGGCGCCGCGCTGCGCAGCGTCGGCCGGGGCGACAGCCTGCCCCGGCGTTGCGAGCGCGGCCCGGCCAGCGCGCAGCCCACGTTCGACGAGGCGCCGCAGCCCCCCGACTGGGGCGCCGCGCAGCGCCGCCAGGCCCAACCACAGGTAGACCACGAGGTTCCATGCAACCACCACCCACAGCGGCGCGGCCAGGAGCTGAAGGCGCTGCCCGGCCCCGAGCAGATCGGTGGCGATCCCGAGCGCGAATCCGCCCAGCACCGCAAGCCCGAGCCCGCGGGTGGCGCCGGTACGGCGCAAGTACAGGCGAGCCAGGCTCGTGCGGCGCGGCACGATGCGTTGCACGGCGTGGCGGGCCCGTTCGGCCAGCCAGGCGCCCGCCGGCGCGCCGCGCGCGGTGGTCTCGTCGGCCAGCCGGCCCGCCCAGGCCTCGTCCTCGGGCGACCACAGCGCCGCGTCGGCCGTGCCCGTCTCGCAGGCACGCACCAGGCTGAGGGCGCGCACGTCGGCCTCGGGCAGCAGCGCCACGCCAGCGGCAGCGCCCGGGGACGAGGGCAACGCGGTGGAAGCCGGCACGGAACTCACGGTGCGGCGCAATGTAGCCCGAGACGGGGACGCCGCCGCGGTTCACCGGGGCCTGGCCGCGGGCGCCCTCCCTTCGGCCGATGCCCTGCACAGAGGCGGATGCCTATGATCGCCCCGCACCTCCTGGCCGGGACCCGTCGATGCACCACTTCCCACTCCGTGTGCCTTCCATGCGCCCCCGCCATCACGCACGGCCCGCCATGGCCGCATCGATCGCGCTGGCCGCCACGGCGCTGCTGGCCGGCTGCGCCACGGAACCCCAGCGCTTGCTGCTGCGCGACACGGGCGCCCGCGACGCGGCGTTCCATGCGGCGCTTCGCCCGCCGACCTGGGCCCGCGCCGGCGGCGCGCCGTCGCGCGGCTTCGAGCTCGGCTATCAGCAGTACCGGGCCGAGGGCCCGCAGGCGCTGGCCGCCGGCCAGAGCCTGGCAGTGGGCGCCCAGTCGATCGCCGGCCCGGACACGCTGCTGCAAAACGCCAAGGTGGTGGCCTGGCACTTCGGCTACGCCGACCGCCTGTCCGCGGGCCGGTCGTTCGAGTTCGACTACAGCGCGGGGGGCATGAAGCTCGACGTGGACTACGAGCTGCGCCCTCAGAGCGGCGTGCTGGGCACGCAGCCCTTCGCGCGCTCCAACACGCTGCCCTACGGCAGCATCACCCCACGCTGGCGCTTCGGGCCGATGCTGGCGGTGGAAGCGCGGCTGGCAGCCGCCGGCCTCACCGACCGGGCCGAGCACTACCGGCACGAGGCGGCGCTGGTGCTCAGCCCCGTGCCGCCGCTGGCGCTGCGCTTGGGCTACGCGTGGCAGCGCACGTCGATCGCGTCGTGGAGCGACCCGCTGTTCGACAACGTCGACCTGCGCATCCGAGCACGCGGGCCGGCGGCTTCGCTTCGCCTGGAGTTCTGAACCGGCCCCACGCGGTGCGGCCGGCGGCCGCGCCGGCCCGGTGCTCAGCCGTGGCCGCCGGCGGTCACGTCGGCCACCGCCAGCGCCGTCATGTTGACCACGCGCCGCACCGTGGCGCTGGGGGTCAGCACATGTGCCGGCTTGGCCGCACCCAGCAGCACCGGGCCCACCGTGACACCGTGGCCGCCGGTCATCTTCAGCACGTTGAAGAGGATGTTGGCGGCATCCAGGTTGGGCAGCACCAGCAGGTTCGCGCTGCCCTTGAGCGTGGTCTCGGGCAGGTAGCCTGCGCGAACCTCTTCGGACAGGGCCGCGTCGCCGTGCATTTCGCCGTCGCACTCGATGTGCGGCGCGCGTTGCACGAACAGGTCGCGCGCAGCGCGCATGCGCCGGGCGCTGGCGCGCTGCGAGCTGCCGAAGATGCTGTGCGACAGGAACGCCACCTTGGGCGGCAGGCCGAAGCGCTGCATCTCGTTGGCCGCCATCAGCGCGATGTCGGCCAGTTCCTCGGCGCTGGGCTCCTCGTTGACGAAGGTGTCGGTGATGCACAGCGTCTGCTTGGGCAGCATCAGCGCGTTGACGGTGGCGAACGTGCGGGCGCCGGGCTCCAGGCCGATGACGTTGCGCACATGTTCGAGGTGCCCGTCGAAGCGGCCGACCAGCCCGCACAGCATCGCGTCGGCCTCGCCCCGGCGAAGCATGAGTGACGAGATGAGCGTGTTCGAGCGCCGCACCGCGGCCTTGGCGGCCTCCGACGTGACCCCTTCGCGTGCCATCAGGCTGCGGTACAGCTCGTGGTACTCGCGAAAGCGCGGGTCGTTCTCGGGGTCGCAGATCTCGAAGTCGCGCCCGACCTGCAGCCGCAGCATGGCGCGCTCGATGCGCTTCTTGACCACTTCGGGCCGGCCGACCAGGATGGGCTTGGCCAGCCCCTCGTCCAGCACCACCTGCACGGCGCGCAGCACGCGCTCGTCTTCGCCCTCGGCGTAGACCACACGCACCGGCCGGTTCGCGTTGCGCGCCTTGGCGGCGGCAAAGATCGGGCGCATGAACATGCCCGTCTGGTACACGAACCGCGTGAGCGACTCGCGGTAGGCGGCGAAGTCGGTGATCGGCCGCGTCGCCACGCCCGACTCGGCCGCCGCCTTGGCCACCGCCGGCGCGATGCGCAGGATGAGCCGCGCATCGAAAGGCTTGGGGATCAGGTAGTCGGGGCCGAAGCGCAGCTCCTGCCCGGCGTAGGCGCCGGCCACCTCGTCGCTGATCTCGGCCTTGGCGAGATCGGCGATCTCGCGCACGCAGGCCAGCTTCATCGCCTCGGTGATCTTGGTGGCACCGCAGTCGAGCGCGCCGCGGAAGATGTACGGGAAGCACAGGACGTTGTTGACCTGGTTCGGGTAGTCGCTGCGCCCCGTGGCGATGATGCAGTCGGGGCGCGCCGCCTTGGCAAGCTCGGGCCGGATCTCCGGCTCGGGGTTGGCGAGCGCCAGGATGATGGGCTTGTCG
>JAEUPD010000110.1 GCA_016788525.1 Rubrivivax sp. | reverse complement strand
CGGCGGCTGCGGCGGCCGCGCCGTCGACGGCGGCGACCGGCGGCGCGCTCGCCGCGGCGGCCGCCTCGGCGGCGGCCGTTCCGGCCGGCGCGACCCTCTCGCGCCGGACGCTGACCTGGGCATCGAAGTAGCCCTCGGTCTGCAGCAGCTCGCGCGCCTGCGCGGGTGCGGCGCGGACCAGGCGGTTGATCTCGGCACCGCTGGGCGCCTCGTCGGCGGGCAGGGTCAGCAGCCTGGCCAGGTCGAGGTGCTTCTCGAGCAGCGGCTTCAGCGCATCCGGGGCCTCGATCGTCAGCTCGACCGGGACCGCGACCGCCGCCGGGCCGGCGATCAAGGGCTGGAGCTGGCTGCAGCCGCCGGCGATCAGCAGCCACGGCAGCAGCAGCGCGACCAGGGCGCTGCGACCGGGCCCGCGCCACGGCACGGCCCTGCGGCGCCGCTGCGGCGCGTTCATGCCCTACCGCGGATCACGGGGGCGTCACTTCGACAGCAGGCGCATCGCCCCTTCCAGGCCGGCCAGCGTCAGCGGGAACATGCGGTGGTTGACCAGCTGCTGCATCACCGAGATGCTCTGCCGGTACTGCCACACACCCTGCGGCTCGGGGTTGATCCAGGCGTACTTCGGGAACGCGTTGGTCAGGCGCTGGATCCACTCGGCGCCCGGTTCCTCGTTGTTGTACTCGACGCTGCCGCCGGGCTGCAGGATCTCGTAGGGGCTCATCGTCGCGTCGCCGACGAAGATCAGCTTGTAGTCCTTGTTGTACTTGCGGATGATGTCCCAGGTCGGCGTCTTCTCGCTGAAGCGGCGCCTGTTGTTCTTCCACATGAAGTCGTAGACGCAGTTGTGGAAGTAGTAGAACTCGAGGTGCTTGAACTCGGTCTTGGTCGCCGAGAACAGCTCCTCCACGCGGTGGATGTGCTCGTCCATCGTGCCGCCGACATCCATCAGCAGCAGCACCTTCACCTTGTTGTGCCGCTCGGGGATCATCTTGATGTCGAGCAGGCCGGCGTTGGCGGCGGTCGAGTGGATCGTGTCGTCGAGGTCGAGTTCGAGCTCGCTGCCCTCGCGGGCAAAGCGGCGCAGCCGGCGCAGCGCGACCTTGATGTTGCGCGTGCCGAGCTCGAGCGAGTCGTCGTAGTCCTTGTAGGCGCGCTGGTCCCAGACCTTCACCGCGCTCTTGTTGCGGCCCTTCTCCTGGCCGATGCGGATGCCCTGCGGGTTGACGCCGTAGGCGCCGAACGGGCTGGTGCCGCCGGTGCCGATCCACTTGCTGCCGCCCTCGTGGCGCTCCTTCTGCTCCTCGAAGCGCTTCTTCAGCGTGGCCATCAGCTCGTCCCAGCCCATCTTCTCGATCTTGGCCCTCTCCTCGGCGCTGAGCTCGAGCTCCAGGTTCTTGCGCAGCCAGTCCAGCGGCACTTCCTTGGTGAAGTCGGCCAGCATCTCGACGCCCTTGAAATAGGCCCCGAAGGCGCGGTCGAACTTGTCGAAATGCGCCTCGTCCTTGACCAGCGCCGAGCGCGCCAGGTAGTAGAACTGGTCGACCGAGGTGTCGATCACGCCGGCCTTCACCGCCTCGAGCAGGGTGAGGAATTCCTTCACCGAGACCGGCAGCTTGGCCGCGCGCAGCGTGTAGAAGAAGTTGATCAGCATCGGGCGGTCCTTCCCTGGCCGCGGTGGCCCGGCAGCCAAGCATACCCACTTCCGGGGGGGACCGATGTCGCCCCCGCAGCGCCCAGGCTGTGCTGCAATCCGTCGCCATGGATCTGCTGGCCCTGCAACTCGCCGCATTCAGCACCGCCGAGGTGGTGCTGCTGCTGGTCGCGCTGCAGTACGCCGTGCTGGCGCCGGCCTGGGTCGCGGCCGCGGTGGTGCTGCCGGGCGAGCGGCGCGCCACCGGCTGGTGGGCAGCCTACGCCAGCGCCAGCGCGCTGGGGCTGCTGATGATCGTGCTGGCCATGCACCACGGCCATCCGCCGCTGCGCGCCGCCGGCAACGTCGCCGTGGTGGCGGCCACGCTGGCGCTGCAGCGCGGCCTGTGGGCCTACACCGGGCAGCGGGCCTGGACCGGCGTGCAGGTGCTGGTGCTGGCGATCACCGCGGTGCTGGCCTGGCTGGCGATGGATGCGGCCTGGGTGTGGCTGCGCATCACCGTCGTTTCGGCGCTGTGGGCCGGCCTCTACCTGTGGTCGGCGGTCGACGTCTTTCGCCATGTGCGCCAGCACCTGCAGCGGCGCTGGAGCGGGCTGTACGCCTCGCCGATGCTGCTGGCCGGCGCGATGCTGGCGCTGCGCAGCGTGCGCGCGCTGCTGTCGCCCGAGACGGTGATGGCCGAGGTCGAGCAGAACACGGTGCTCAATCTCGGCTCGTCGGCCACCGGCCTGGTCGCGGCGCTGCTGCTGCAGATGATGCTGGTGGGCCTGCTGGTCTCGCGGCTGGTCGGACGGCTGGCGCGGCTGTCGCGCTACGACCCGCTGACCGGGCTGCTCAACCGGCGGGCGATGGACGAACTGCTGGCCCAGGAAGAGCAGCGGGTGCGCCGCCTCGCCGTGCCTGGCGCCGCGCGCGGCGCCGCGCGCATGGCGGTGCTGATGATCGACATCGACCATTTCAAGCGCCTGAACGACGGCCACGGCCATGCCGTGGGCGACCGCGCGCTGCTGCACCTGGCGGCGCTGATGGCGTCGAAGCTGCGCGATATCGACCACCTGGCGCGCTGGGGCGGCGAGGAATTCCTGGCCCTGTTGCCGGCGACATCGGCCGCCGAAGCGCAGGCGCTGGCCGAGCGCCTGTGCGAGCGGGTGCGCAGCCTGCCGCTGGCCACCGACGGCGGCCGCCTGACGCTGACGGCCAGTATCGGCGTGGCCGAGTGGCTGGGGCCGCACGACAGCCTGCATGCGCTGATCGGCCGTGCCGACGCCGCGCTGTATGCGGCCAAGCGCGACGGTCGCGACCGGGTCCATCTCGCGCCGGTGACGCACACGCTGGCGGCGGTGAAGTCGGCCTGACCGCGGCCGCGCTCGGCGCCTGTCCAGCGCCCGTCCGGCGTCCTCTCAGCGCCGCTTGCCCTTGCCTTTGCCCTTGCGCTCGGCGCCCGGCACGCCGCCATGGCGCTGCAGCCAGCCGAAGAACTCGCGGTGCCACATCAGGCTGTTGTGCGGCTTGGTGACCCAGTGGTTCTCGTCGGGGAACCACAGCAGCCGGGCATCGACGCCGCGTGCCTTCAGCGTGTTGTAGTGGGCCAGGCCCTGGGCGTCGGGCACGCGGTAGTCCAGCGCGCCGTGGATCACCAGCGTGGGCGTGTGCATGGTCGCCGCGAAGGCATGCGGGCTCTGCGCCTGCACGCGTTCGAGGTCGTCCCAGTACCAGCCGCCCAGTTCCTTGGCATGCCAGGACCAGGCGTCGTCGGCGAACATCGCGGTCCAGTCGAAGCAGCCGGCATGGCAGACATAGGCGGCATAGCGGCCGGCCGGCAGCTTGGCGTTCATCCACGCCACCATGTAGCCGCCGTAGCTGCCGCCGGCGGCATAGACCCGCTTCGGGTCGATGTACGGGCGTTGCAGCAGCTCGGTGGTGGCGGCCTCGATGTCCTGCAGTTCCAGTTCGCCCCAGCGGTGGGTGATGCTGTCGAGAAAGGCATGGCCGAAGCCCGACGAGCCGTGGTAGTTGACCGCCGCGACCACATAGCCCTGGGCGGCGAAGACTGCGTTGTTCCAGCGGTAGTGCCAGTGGTCGCCGGCGGCGGTGTGCGGCCCGCCATGGATCACCTGCAGCAGCGGATACGACTGCCTGGGGTCGAAGTCCGGCGGGTAGAACAGCCAGACCTGCACCGGGTCGCCCCGGGCGCCGCTGACCTCGATCGACTCGTGCCGGCCCAGCGACAGGCGGTCCATCAGTGCGTCGTTGAACGACTCGACGCGCCGCGCCGGCGCACCCGGCAGGTGGGCATGCAGGCGCGCCGGGCGGTCGGCCGCGTCGGCCAGCGTGACCAGCGTGCCGGCGGCCTTGTCGAAGGCCTGCACCGCGCCGCCGCGCACGACGATCTCGGCGCGCCGGTCGGCCAGGTCGAAGCGCCAGAGGTGGCGCTGGCCCTGCTGTTCGGCGCAGAACAGCACCGCCTGGCCGTCGGCCTCCCAGTGCAGCGGCGCGGCCAGCGCATGGTCCCATTCGGCGCTGACCACCTCGACCGGCTGGCCGGGCGCGACCACCGCCAGCTGCGCCGGCATCGTGTGCTTGATCGCCTGGTGGCTGGCGGTGAACGCGATCCGGCCGCCGTCGGGGCTGTAGCGCGGCGCGTTGAAATCCCAGCCGACGTCGTGCGCGATGGTCTCGAAGCGGCCCTTCTTCAGCTCGAGCTCGGCCAGCGCGAAGCGGCCGTCCATGCGCTTTTCGGGCGCCGGGTCGTAGGCGAACACGATCCGCTTGCCGTCGGGCGAGACGTCGAAGCTGTTGGCGTCCGGGTCGGCGCGCACCAGTTCGTAGGCGGTGCCCTCGAACAGGTCGCGGAACTTGCCGCTGGCCACGTCCATCAGGTGCAGGTGCGGCACGCGGCCGGCCGGCAGCATCCGGTCCCAGTAGCGGTAGACGCCTTCGCGGGTGGCGATGCCGGTTTCCTTGCGGGCCTTGAAATCCTTCATCGCCTTGGCCTGGGCCTTGGCGCCCTTCAGATCGGGCCAGACCCAGGAGACGAAGACGATGTGGCGGCCGTCGGGGCACCAGCGGAAGGCGTCGACGCCGGTGGCCACGTCGCCGATGCGCCGCGCCTCGCCGCCGTCGGCGGCGATCAGGTAGAACTGCGGCGTCTCGTCCTTGCGGCCCTGCTGCTCGCGCCTGGCGACGAAGCCGATGTGCTCGCCGCGCGGCGCGAACTGCGGTGCGCCGTCCTTGTCGCCGCATTGCGTCAGCTGGCGCGGCGCGCCGCCCAGCGTCGACAGCAGCCACAGCGCGCTGCGGGCCTGGCCGTCGTCGGTCGAGTAGCGGGTCAGCGCGCACACCACCTGCGCGCCGTCGGGCGACAGGCTGGGCGCGCCCAGCCGCTCCAGCCGCCACAGGTCCTCTGCCGTGATGGGCTTCTTGCGGGCCATGCCGTCTCCTTGTGTCGTTCTCGTTCGGGCCGCCCGGGCCCGGCCTGCCGGGTCAGCGCGCTCGCTCGAGCTGGAAGTCGAGGTGCGCGCGCACCGTGGGCCATTCGTCGGCGGTGATGCTGTAGACCGCGGTGTCGCGCAGCGTGCCGTTGGACGCGCGCTGGTGGTTGCGCAGGATGCCGTCGAGCTGGGCGCCCAGCCGCTCGATCGCGCGCCGGCTCTGCTGGTTGAAGCGGTGGGTGCGGAACTCGACCGCGATGCAGTCCAGCGTCTCGAACGCATGCGCCAGCAGCAGGCGCTTGGCCTCGGTGTTCAGCGGCGTGCGCTGCACGCTGCGGGCGTACCAGGTCGAGCCGATCTCGACCCGCTGGTGCACGCTGTCGATGTTCATGTAGGTGGTCATGCCCACCGCGGCGCCGGCGGCGTCGCGCACCGTGAACGGCAGCATGCTGCCGGCGGCCATCAGGCCGAGGCGGCGCCCGATCTCGGCGGCCATGCCCTCGGGCGAGGGTACCGCGGTGTACCAGAGCTGCCACAGCTCGCCGTCCTTCACCGCCTCGGCCAGCGCCGGTCCGTGCCCGGGCGCCAGCGGCTCGAGCGTCACATGCTGCCCGCTCAGCGTCACCGGCTGGACGATGGCCTTCTGCATGACCAGCTCTGCATGAAGGGTTGGCGATTCCGTCGCGAGCCGGCCGAGGTCGGGTCGAGGAGCGCAGCCGTACATCCGTACGGCGATGCACCGAGCCCGGACGCGAACAGTCCCGGGGACTGTTCGCGCCTGGCGAAGGCCCCGACCTCTGGCCCGGGCCGCAGGCCCGAGATCGGGCCGCGCAGCAGGAAGATCCGACCCTTCATCGGTTGTGCCGTTGCATGAAGACGAGCTTCTCGAACAAGGTGACGTCCTGCTCGTTCTTCAGCAGCGCGCCGACCAGCGGCGGCACCGAGACCTTCTCGTCCTTGCTCTGCAGCGCCTCGAGCGGGATGTCCTCGGCCACCAGCAGCTTCAGCCAGTCGAGCAGCTCGGAGGTGCTGGGCTTCTTCTTCAGCCCCGGCAGGCCGCGCACGTCGTAGAAGGTCTTCATCGCCGCGCTCAGCAGCTCCTTCTTCAGGCCGGGGAAATGCACGTCGACGATGTTCTTCATCGTCTCGGCATCGGGGAACTTGATGTAGTGGAAGAAGCAGCGGCGCAGGAAGGCGTCGGGCAGCTCCTTCTCGTTGTTGCTGGTGATGAACACCACCGGCCGGTGCCGCGCCCTGACCAGCTCGCGCGTCTCGTAGACGTAGAACTCCATGCGGTCGAGTTCACGCAGCAGGTCGTTGGGAAACTCGATGTCGGCCTTGTCGATCTCGTCGATCAGCAGCGCCACCGGCTGCTCGGACGTGAAGGCCTGCCAGAGCACCCCGCGCACGATGTAGTTGCGGATGTCCTTGACCTTCTCGGAACTCGTCACATCCGCGAGCTGGCTGTCGCGCAGGCGGCTGACCGCGTCGTATTCGTACAGCCCCTGCTGCGCCTTGGTGGTGCTCTTGATGTGCCACTGCAGGAGCGGCATCTTCAGTGCCGTGGCCACCTCTTCGGCCAGCATCGTCTTGCCCGTGCCCGGCTCGCCCTTGACGAGCAGCGGGCGCTTCAGCGTGATGGCGGCGTTCACCGCGAGCATCAGGTCTTGCGTGGCGACGTAGGTGTCGGTGCCTTTGAACTTCATGCGCTGATGATGCCCCGCGTTGTGCCGCCGTGCGGGCGGGCTCGGGGCAGTATAAGGGGCCCCCTATAATCGCCGCCGCCTCGCAGAAGGCCCCGTATGCAAGGCCCGAAGAGGCCCGCCAGCCGCCTACAACAAGCCCCGGCAAGCCCGATTTGCCCGCCTTGCACCCCGTGGTGGCGAGGCTTGCAGGACAACCCCCTCGACGATGATGAAACAAGCCCTGAAGACTCTGCTGGCCGCGCCCTTGCTGTGGGCGGGTGCGCTGACCCTCTCGCTCGGTGTGGCCGCTCCGGCGCAGGCGCAGGACGCCGCCGCGGGCGAGAAGAAGGCCGCCATGTGCATCGGCTGCCACGGCATCCCGCGCTACCAGGCGAGCTTCCCCGAGGTCTACAAGGTGCCGCTCATCTCCGGGCAGAACCAGAAGTTCATCGCGGCGTCGCTGGCCGCGTACAAGAAGGGCGAGCGCAAGCACCCCACGATGCGCGCGATTGCCGGTTCGCTGTCCGACCAGGACATGGCCGACCTGGGCGCGTTCTACGAGAAGCACGGCGCGTCGTCGGTGAAGACCGTGGCCGATGCGCCCGCGCCGGCCGCCCCGGCCGACGTGGCCGCGCTGCTGACCAAGGGGGCCTGCGCGTCGTGCCATGGCGCCAACTTCAACAAGCCGATCGACGGCGCCTACCCGAAGATCGCCGGCCAGTACGCCGACTACCTGTATGCCGCGCTGCGTGCCTATGGCACCGAGGGCAACCCGAACGTCGGCCGCGCCAACCCGGTGATGCAGGCGCAGGTCAAGCAGTTCAAGCGCGCCGAACTGAAAGCCATCGCCGACTACCTCGAGCGGCTGCCCGGGGACATGCACACCGTTCCGCTGCGGCGCTTCAGGTAAGCGCGGCGCTCGCCGCCACGGCGAAGAAAGGGGCCGCCGCGGCGCATCGCCCGGCGGCCTTGCCTTTTCCCGTCACTGCTTTGCGGGGCAGGTTCAGGGCTTGATGGGCGCAGTTGCCGGAGCCGCGCGCCTGCGCATCAGCCCCAGCGTGAGTGCCGTGCCGACCAGGATCGCCGCGGCCCCCGCAAGCATGTCCAACTCAGGGCGTTCGCCCAGCACGAGCCAGCCCCAGGCCATCGCGAAGACGGGGATCAGGAAGGTCACCGTCATCGCATTCGTCGCGCCGGTGTGGGCGATGAGGCGGAAGTAGAGGATGTAGGCGAGCCCCGTGCACAGCACCGCCAGCGCCACGGCGCTGCCCCACGCCGCGGGGCTCACCGGTTGCGCAGGCCAGGCCCACAGCGCTGGCGCCACCAGCACCAGGGCGGCGGCGGTCTGGCTGCCGGCGGCCGTGGCCATCGGCGGCACGCCGGCCAGCCGCCGGCGCGAGTAGTTGGCCGCCACGCCGTACAGCACGGTGGCAGCGATGCACGCCGCTGCGCCCACCAACGGGGTGACCACGGCGGCGTCGCCCTTGAGGCCCGCGCGGCTCCAGGCCAGCCCGGCCGCGCCGGCCAGGCCCACCACCAGCCCGAGCGCGCGCATGGCCGCGGGCCGCTCGCCCAGCCAGGCCCAGGCGATCAGCGCCGTCCAGATCGGCGCCGTGGCGTTGAACACGCCCATCAACCCGGCGCTGAGGACGTAGGCCGCGAGTGCAAAGCACAGGAACGGCAGCGCAGAGTTGATGACGCCGATCAGCGCGATCGGCCTCCAGTGCGTGCGCAGCGCGCCCCAGTGCCCCTGCAAAGCCAGCAGCGGCAGCAGCAGCGCCGCCGCGCCCGCCACGCGCAGGAACACGAGCGCGAAGGGCCCGAACTCCACCGCACCCATGCGCATGAAGAGGAACGAGGCGCCCCACAGCGCGCCCAGCAGCAGCAGTTCGGCAAGGTCGCGCGGTTTCATCGGGAGGTGATGTGTGTGCCGCCAGCCCGGGTGCGTGCCGTGCGCACCGGGCCGGCGCTTTGAGGTGGGTTCGGTGCGCGGCGGTCAGGCCGCGGCGCGCCCGGTCTCGTCGGCGACCATCCGGGCGCCTTCCAGCCGCAGCAACGCACTCTTGCGTGCCAGCCCGCCGGCATAGCCGGTGAGCGAGCCGTCGCGGCCGAGCACGCGATGGCAGGGCACGATGATGGAGATCGGGTTGCGCCCCACGGCTGCACCCACCGCGCGTGCCGCCTCGGGGCTGCCGAGCTTGCGCGCGAGTTCGCCATAGTGGCTGCACTGCCCGTCGCGAATGTGCAGCAGACGCTGCCATACGCGCTTCTGGAACGGCGTGCCCTGCGGATCGAGCGGTACTGTGAAGCCGGCAAACGCCGGGCGGCGGGCGCCGCCGGCCTGACGCGCGAAGTACACAGACAGCTCGCGCCTGGCCTGCTGGATGAAAGGGTTGCCCTCGTCCACCGGGGCCCGCAACGGCCCGGGGTGGTGCCGCTGGTCGTCGAACCAAAGGCCGGCCAGGCCCTGCGGCGTGGCCGCTGCGGTCATCGGGCCCAGCGGCGTGTCGATGCGCGCCTGCGCCACGACCGCTGCCGCGCGTGCTTCGGCGGCCCGCGCGAGGCTGGTTCCCGGCGCGGCGCGGCGCGGCGGGGTGCGGGAGCGAGTGATCGGATGGATCATGCGTCGTTCTCCAGTGATCGCCACAGTTTCATCACCGCGTAGCCGCGCCACGGGCGCCAGGCGTCGCTGGCCGCCTCGGCGGCCTTGGCGTCGCGCCGCCCGAAGCGCGGCCGGAGGGCATCGAGCACGCCGATGTCGGTGGCCGGAAAGGCATCGGGCCAGCCCAGCGCGCGCAGGGCGATCAGCTGCACGGTCCATTCGCCGAAGCCGGGCAGCGCGCGCAGCTGCGCCAGCGTGTCCTGCAGCGGCGCGGTGGCTTCCAGCCGCAGGCGGCCAGCGGCCACTTCGGTGGCCAGGGCCTGCAACGCGCGCACGCGCTGGCGCACGATGCCCAGGCGGCCGATGTCCTCGGCACTCGCGCGGGCCACCGCGCGGGGGGTGGGGAACAGGCGGCTCAGGCCATGCGCAGCGCCTTCGAGCGGCTCGCCCAGCGCCTGCACGAGCCGCGCGCTGAGCGTGCGCGCCGCAGCCACCGTGACCTGCTGGCCGAGCACCACGCGCACCGCGGACTCGAAGCCGCACATCGCGCCGGGCACGCGCACGCCGGGCACCGCCGGCCCCGGCACCGCGGCCAGCACCGGATCGATGAGCGCCGGGTCGGCATCGAGATCGAGGCCCTGGCGCAGGCGCTGCAGCACGGCGCCCAGCACCGGCACGAGGCCCGGCGAGACCTCCACTTCGACCTCGTGCCGGGCGGGCACGAAGCGCGCCACGCACCAGCCGCCCAGCCGCCGGCCGCCGTGGTTCCAGCCGAGCGTGCGCGCGGCCGTGAGCCTGGCTTCGTCGACATGCTCGAGGCCGGGCAGCGCGCGCCGCGCGAGAAAGCGCAGCACGCCGGCGATGTCGTACGGCGGGCGATAGCCCAGGCGCACGGTGGGACCCGTTGGCGCGACCTCGTTGGCAGGCAGCGCGTGCGCCGGCGCGGTGCGCGCTCGCGGGGGCGGGGCAGCCGCGGGTGCGGGCTGCGCGGTTCCGGTGGGCAGGGCCGACCGGCGTGTCACGGGAGCCCGATCGCGCCGCAGGCTGCTCGGGCTCAGGCGGTAGCGCTCGGCGAATGCCGCGTTGAAGCGCCGCACGCTGGCAAACCCGCTGGCCAGCGCCACCTGCGTCACCGGCAACTCGGTGTCGGTGAGCAGCTGCTTGGCATGCAGCAGCCGCTGCGTGGTGACGAAGTCCAGCGGGCTCACGCCGTGCTCGGCGGCGAAGATGCGCCGCAGGTGCCGGTCGGTCACGCCCAGCCGCGCGGCCAGCGCAGGCAGCTTCAGTTCCTGCCCTTCCAGCACGGCCTGGGTCAGCAGGCGCGCCGCGGCCTGCGCCAGCGAACGCGAGGAGTCGGCAAAGGCCAGCCCCGGCGCCAGCTCGGGCCGGCAGCGCAGGCAGGGGCGAAAGCCCGCCTGCTCGGCGCTGGCCGCGTTGCCGAAGAAGCGGCAGTTGCGCATCAACGGCGTGCGCACGCGGCACACCGGCCGGCAGTACACGCCGGTGCTGGTGACGCCGACGAAGAAGCGGCCGTCGAAGCGCGCATCGCGCGCCTTCACCGCGGCGTACAGGCCCCGGTCGCCGCCCGGGGGCGGCGCGGCGGTGAACGTTGCAGTGGCGGGCAGCGCAGGCATGGCGGCCATGATAGAAGCCGGGCGGTTGCCGACTGGCCGTTTTCGGACCTGTGCCTCGCGGCCCTTCCCGCGGCGATCGGCGCGGCAGGCCCGAAGGGCGCTACATCGCCTTGAACAGGTGCACGTAGGCGCGGCTGACGGCCAGCTCGGTGGCGTGGCCCCGGATGCGCAGGAACAGGCGGCTCGCCTCGTCGCGCCGCGTGCCGGCCAGATGGTTCAGGTTGACGATGGTCGAGCGATGCACCTGCACGAACTGCCGCGGGTCGAGCTGTGCGGCCAGCTCGTGGATGGCGGTGCGGATGAGGTGCTCGGCGCCCGAGGTGGTCTGCACGCAGGTGTACTTGTCGTCGGCGCGGAAGAACAGCACATCGTCCACGGCCACCTGGTGCACCAGTTCGCCGGCGCTGGCGCGCACCCAGCGCAGCGGTTCGCCGCCGGGCGCCTGCCCGCTGCCGGGCAGCAGCCGGCGCAACGCGGCGAGCAGCCGCGCGTCGTCGGCCTCGGGTGGCGCGCCCGCGGTCGCGTCGGCAGCCCCGGCCGCGCCGGGTTCACTGATTGCGTCGCTCGCACCCACCGCACGGCCCGCGCCGGCGGCGCCCCGCGCCGCCCGGGCATCGGCCAACGCGCGCTGCACGCGTTCGACGGTGCGCGCCAGCCGCGCCGCGTCGATCGGCTTGAGCACGTAGTCGATCGCCTCGCTGTCGAAGGCCCGCACCGCGTACTCGTCGTAGGCCGTGACGAAGACGACACGGGTGCGGCCTTCGATGCCCTGGGCCACCTCCAGCCCGGTGAGGCCGGGCATCTGGATGTCGAGGAAGGCCACGTCGGGCTGCAGCGCGCCGATGCGCTCGGCCGCCTCGAGGCCGTTCTTCGCCACATGCACGATCTCCAGCCCGGGCCACTGTTGCCGCAGCGCGGCGGCCAGCGTGCGCGCCAGGTGCGGTTCGTCGTCGGCGACGAGCGCCGTGGCCGCGGTGGAAGGTGCCATGCCGCTCATCGCCGGGCCTCTGTGGCAGCGGCCACCGTGCGCGGCAGCCGAAGCGTCGCCACGGCGCCGGCCGAGCCGGGCCCGGCGGCCACGAGCGTGACACTGGCGGCATCGCCGTAGCGCCGCGCCAGCCGCTCGCGCAGGTTGGCCAGCGCGACGCCGGCGCCGCCGGCACTGCCGGCACCGCGAGCACGCGGCGCGGCGTCGAGCCCGCGGCCGTTGTCGCGCACCTCCACGACGAGCGAGCTGCCCTCGGCGCGCGCGCGCACCTCGACCAGGCCGCCCTCGACCTTGGGTTCCAGGCCATGGTGCACGGCGTTCTCCACCAGCGGCTGCAGCGTCAGCGGCAGCAAGGCCGCGCCTTGCAGCGACGCGTCGGCCTCGATGCGGTAGGCCAGCCGCTCTTCCATGCGCGCGGCCTGCACGCGCAGGTAGGCCTCGGCCAGCGCCAGCTCGTCGGCCAGCGTCACCTCGTCACGGCGCAGTTCGCCCAGCGACGCGCGCAGATAGTCGGTGAAGGCACCCAGCATCGCCTTGGCTTTGCCCGGGTCGTGGTCGATCAATGCCTGCACGTTGGCCAGCGTGTTGAACAGGAAGTGCGGCTCCATCTGCGCCTGCAGCAGCTTCAGCTGCGACTCGGCGGCGCGCCGTTCGGCGTCGATGGCGCGGGCCTTGGCGCCGAACCACTGGTACAGCACCGCCGAGATCAGCAGGCACAGCGCGGCACTGGTGGCGATGAGCCGAAGGCCCTCGGGCCCGCGCAGTACCGAGAGCTTGCCCGCCACCAGCCACATGCCCAGCGGCCAGCCGATGATGACGCCGAGGATCGGGATGCCGCCGAAGAACGCCAGCCGTTGCGGCATCGTGAAGCGCCGGATGCGCGGCGGCCCGCCGATCAGCCAGCCGACGAACTCGAACAGGCCATGGATCAGGTAGGCGATGAGCGCCGTCACCGCCAGGTTGATTCCGTACCAGCGCGCCCAGCGCGCCGGCGACAGCCAGGCGCCGAGCTGTTCGGCGTAGGAGACGGAGCCCACGATCGTGAAGAACAGCGCCAGCACCGCCGCGAACAGCGCCGTCCACACGAGCTGCAGCCAGTACGGTCCGGCGCGCGCCATGTCCGCGGCGATCCAGCTGGCCCACGAGGCGCGAAGCAACTTGCGGTCGATCTTCATGGCGGCGCAGTGTAGGCAGCGCGCCGGCAGGCGCCGCGGGTGTGCGACCGCTGGACAGCCGGTGCGGCAGGCGGCAGCAAGGCGGCGTGAAATGCGCGGCCCGAAGGGCGCCGGGTCAAGGGTGCGCACCGCGGTGCGCAGCATGCCCAGGCCGGCGCCGCCGGCGCGGGCGATGTCCGCAAGCGTGCCTTCCTGCCACGGCCAGGGTGTGGCCGCCGGGGAGGGCGCGAAACCCGCTGCCTACAATCCGCCGCGCTCTTTCTCCCGAGGAATTCACCTTCTCATGCAAGTCCAAGCCAGCGCCTTCAAGGCCTACGACATCCGCGGCATCGTCGGCCAGGCGCTCGACGAGGACTTTGCCGAACACCTGGGCCGCGCGTTCGGCAGCGAGGCGCTGGCCGCCGGCGAACGGGCGGTGGCCGTGGGCCGCGACGGGCGCCTTTCGGGCCCGAGGCTTGCGGCGGCGCTCATTCGCGGGCTGGCCAGCACGGGCCTCGACGTGGTGGACCTCGGCGCGGTGACGACGCCGATGCTCTACTACGTGGCGGCCACGCGCGGCCGGCATGGCTGCACGAGCGGCATCCAGGTCACCGGCAGCCACAACCCGAAGGACTACAACGGCTTCAAGATGGTGATGGCCGGCGCGGCCATCTACGGTGAGGCCATCCAGCGCCTGCGCCAGCGCATGGAGGCCGAGAGCTACACCATCGGGCGCGGGCCGAGCGGCGGCAGGGTCGCCCGCATGGACATCGGCCCCGAGTACCGCCACCGCATCGTCAGCGATTGCCGTCAGGCGCGGCCGATGAAGATCGTCGTCGACTCGGGCAACGGCATTCCGGGCGCCAGCGCGCCGGGCATCCTGAAGGCGATGGGCCACGAGGTCATCGACCTGTACAGCGCGGTGGACGGCGACTTTCCCAACCACCACCCCGACCCGAGCAAGCCGGAGAACCTGGCCGATCTCATCAAGGTGGTGCATGCCACCGGTGCCGAGCTGGGCCTGGCCTTCGACGGCGACGGCGACCGGCTGGGCGTGGTCACGGGTGGACGCAAGGGCGGCAACATCATCTACCCCGACCGGCAGATCATGCTGTTCGCGCGCGACATCCTCTCGCGCCACCGCGGCGCGACCATCATCTACGACGTCAAGTGCAGCCAGCGCCTGCCGGTGGCCATTCGCGCCGCAGGCGGGGTGCCGCTGCTGTGGAAGACCGGCCACTCACTGGTGAAGGCCAAGCTCAAGGAGACCGGCGCGCCGTTCGCCGGCGAGATGAGCGGGCACCTCTTCTTTGGCGAACGCTGGTACGGCTTCGACGATGCGATGTACACCGCGGCGCGGCTGCTCGAAATCCTGTCGCGGCATGCCGACCCGAGCGCGGTGCTCGACGCGCTGCCCACCAGCTTCTCGACGCCCGAGCTGACCGTGCCCTGCGCCGAGGGCGAGCACCACCGCGTGGTGGCCGAGCTGCTGGCGCGCGTGGCCGACGGGCGCCTGGTGTTCGCGGGCGGCGAGGTCGGCACCGTCGACGGGCTGCGCGTGGACTTCGCCGATGGCTTCGGCCTCATCCGCGGCAGCAACACCACGCCGGTGCTGGTGCTGCGCTTCGAGGGTCACACCGAGGCCGCCTTGCACCGCATCGAGACGCAGATGATGGCGGCGCTGCGCGCGGTGAAGCCCGATGCGCAGGTGGCCGCGGCAGCGCACTGAGGCGCGCCGGGCTGCTGCCGGGCGGCGGCGGCGGCCTCCACGGCCCCCCGCCGAGACGGTGTGCCGCCGCCGGGGCCCACGCCCTGGTTCGCGCCGATGCCCGCGCACATGCCCGCGCTCATGCCTGCGCTCATGCCTGCGCTCATGCCTACCAGCCTCGTGATGAGTGCCGCGTGGGCGCGGTGGGCCTACAGCACATTGCTGCGGTTGCTGGCGCCGCTGTACGTGCTGCGGCTGCTGTGGCGAAGCCGGCACGAGCCACCCTACCGGCAGCGGCTGGCCGAGCGCTTCGGCTTCGCGGCCGCGCCGGCCGCGCCCGGGCGGATCTGGCTGCACGCCGTGTCGCTGGGCGAGACACGCGCCGCTGCGCCGCTGATCGACGAGATGCGCCGGCAGCGCCCGGCGCTCGCGCTGTTGCTCACGCATGGCACGGCCACCGGGCTGGAGGCCGGCGCCGCGCTGCTGCGCGAGGGCGATGCGCAGGCCTGGCTGCCCTACGACACGCCGGGTGCCGTGCGGCGCTTCCTGCGGCGCCACCGGCCCGTGGCCGGCGTGGTGATGGAGACCGAGATCTGGCCCAACCTGCTGCACGAGGCGGCGCGGGCCGGCGTGCCGATGGTGCTGGCCAATGCGCGGCTGTCGGAGCGCAGCGCGCGCAAGGGGCGGCGGCTTGCGGCGCTGATGCGCCCGGCGGCCGGCTGCCTGATGCTGGCGCTGGCGCAGACCGAGGCCGACGCCGCGCGCCTGCGCGACGCCGGCGTGCGCGACGTGCGCGTGCTGGGCAACCTGAAGTTCGACCTCACCCCTGCCGAGGCGCTGTTGCACGCCGGCCGGCGGTGGCGCCAGGCGCTGGGCCGGCCGGTGGTGCTGCTGGCCGTCTCGCGTGAAGGCGAGGAGGCCGCCCTGCTGACCGCCTGGCGGCGTGTCCTACCGGTCACCGGGGTGGCCTCAGTCGTCGCGACAGGGCACGACCGGCCGTTGCTGCTGATCGTGCCGAGGCACCCGCAGCGCTTCGACGAAGTGGCCGCCCTCGTGCGATCGCAGGGCCTGACCATCGCACGCCGCAGCGCGTTCGGCAGTGCAACCGATGTGCCACCGCCGGCCGAGGCGGGCAGCGTCGACGTGTGGCTGGGCGACTCGATGCGCGAGATGCCGCTGTACTACGCGCTGGCCGACGTGGCGTTGCTGGGCGGCAGCTTCGCGCCGCTGGGTGGGCAGAACCTCATCGAGGCGGCGGCTTGCG
Organism: Rubrivivax sp.; assembly: GCA_016788525.1. Taxonomy (GTDB): domain Bacteria; phylum Pseudomonadota; class Gammaproteobacteria; order Burkholderiales; family Burkholderiaceae_C; genus Rubrivivax. Next base: position 18,760 of record JAEUPD010000110.1, on the reverse strand, counting down.
GGTGCCCGCTGCTGATGGGGCCGCACACCTTCAACTTCGAGCAGGCGGCCGAGGGCGCGCTGGCCGCCGGCGCCGCCGAGCGCGCCGCGGACCTCGATGCGGCCCTGGCCAAGGCGCTGCAGTGGCTGGCAGATCGGCCGGCATTGGCCGTGCGAGCAGAGAGCGCACAAGCGTTCGCCGCCAGCCACCGCGGTGCAGCGGTGCGCATGGCCGAGGCGGTGCTGGCGCAGGTGCGCCGCTGAGCGCCGACCGGCCGCCCCTTCAGAGGGGGAGGTGGCCCTGGGCTGCGGGTGCAGCCAAGCGGCGCACCTTGGCAGAATCAACGTTTCCCGTTCCGACTCCCTACCCGGTAACTCTGCGATGGTCCTGCCGCCTGGCTTCATCTCCTCTGCTCCCGCGACGCCCCACGCGGTCCGGGCCCGGCGTGCACTGGGCAGGTCGATCGCCGCATGGGTGTGCGGGTTGCTCATGGGGGCCTTCGGTGCGGCCGAGGCGGCCGCCGCCACATTCGACCTGTGCGTGCGTGGCACCGGTGTGGGCATGAGCCGCGTCGCCCGGTTGACGCTCGAGATCACCGGCGCCGAGGTCGCGGCCGCAGACGCCCCGCGCCTGGGCGCTGCGCTGGCCAACCAGCGCCTGTGGAACGGCGAGGCGGAAGAGGTGTTCGGTGCGCCCTACGACGCCGAGATCTGTGGCGAGGCGGTGGCACCGGCGCAGCGCCTGCAGGTGACCCTCGACGCTGCCCAGGTCCGTGCGCTGTTGACTGGCAGCGGCGCCGTGGCGCCCGCGGCCACGCCGCGTACCACCGCGCCAGCCGCGCCCGGCTCGTCCACGCGCAGCATGCGCTCCACGGCCCCGGGCGCCGCTGCCGGCGGCGATGGCCTGGTGCGCGACGCGCAGGGCAACGTGCTCTACAACGTGGTGCGCGTGCACTACGCCACCAACCGCAGGGAGACCAGCCCCTTCGCGGCGCCCGACGCGCGCTTCGGTGGCGAGCGCGGCCCGCTCAGCTACGGCATCGCGCATGTCACGATTCCGCGCACCCACCGTGTCGGCATGCTGGAGGCACCGTCCATCCTGCGGCTGGAGTTCAAGCCCGACCCGACCAAGCATGTCGTGCTGACCACGGTGCAGTCGCTTTCGCACGAGGCCTGGCGCGCCGAGCTGGCCAAGCGCGCCACGTTGCTGGGCAACGCCGGCATCCTGGTGTTCATCCACGGCTACAACGTGGCCTTCCAGGACGCGGCGCGGCGCGCCGGCCAGCTTACGCACGACCTCGGGTTTGCCGGGCCGACGGTGCTGTTCTCATGGCCGTCGCAGGGCGGCCTGGTCGACTACACGGTGGACGAGCAGGCCGCCGAGTGGTCCATTCCCGACATGAAGGCGGTGCTTTCGTCGCTCGGCTCGATCGCGCAGAACACGCCCGTCTACGTCATCGCGCACAGCATGGGCAACCGCGTGCTGGCGCGCGGCTTCAAGGCGCTGGTGGCCGAGGAGCCCAAGAAGCTGGCGGCGTTCCGGCAGATCGTGCTGGCCGCACCCGACATCGACGCCGACGTGTTTCGCCGCGAGCTAGGCCCGGCCATCCTGAACAAGGGGCCGCGCGTCACGCTTTACGCCAGTTCCAACGACAAGGCGCTGGTCGCCTCGCGCAAGGTGCACGGCGGCTACAAGCGCCTGGGCGAAAGCGGCGACGGCATTGTCGTGATGAGCGGCCTGGACACCGTGGACGCCAGCACCGTGAGCACCGAGTTCCTCGGCCACTCGTACTTCGGTGACAGCACCACGGTGATGAGCGACCTCATCTACGTCATCCAGAAGAGCCTTCCGCCGCAGGAACGCACGCGCTTCGCGCTGGAACCGGTGCGCGCGGCGATCGGGCAGTACTGGCGGTTCAAGGGCCAGTAAGGCCTTGCTGGCCGGCCCGGCGCCGCGCTGGCTGCGCTGCCTTCGAGGCCGCACGGGGGGGCCGGCTCGACGACCCCGGCGGGCCTCAGGCCGTGGTGGCCACTTCCTTGCGCAGGCCCAGGATCGCGCCGCCGATCGCGCTCGAGGCGGCCGCGTAAGGCGTGCCGCCGTCAAGCATCTTCTCGGCCACCGCGTATTCGCCGGCGTTGATGGTCTGTGCCACGCGGCCGGCCTCGCGGTGGAAGGCCGCGTGCTTCTCGACGCACGCACTGTAGGTACGCAGACGGCCGTACTGGGTCTTGGCCGCGCCGTGCAGCCACTGCCCGAACGGGCAGACGTTGTCGCGCGAGATGCTGGCCGCGTCCAGCTGCTGCCTGTCCTGGATGGCCCGGCGCAGCTTGAGCTTCCATTCGCCGTGGGCCTTGATCGCGTCGTCGAGATTCATGTCCTGTTGCTCCATCGAAGTCTCACCAGCTGGCTTCGGCCGGGCGGGCGCAGACTTGAGGGCACTGCAGCTCAGCTGCGAAGGATTTGCAGGGGCCCCAGCCCGCTGCTGCCGGGCAGCACCTGGTCATCGAGCGCGGCGCGCGGAACCCGCAGGTGTTCGCCGAGCACCGTGCGCAGCACGGCGCGCAGGTCGGTGGTGACGCGCAGGTCGCGGCCCTCGAAGCGGTGCTGCTTCGCCAGGCCCGGCCAGTCGGCGAGGACGCGGCCTCCCTGCACCGCGCCGCCCAGCACGAAGGCTGCGCCGCCGCTGCCGTGGTCGGTGCCGAGGTTGCCGTTGACGGCCACCTCGCGGCCGAATTCGGTGGCCACCAGCACCACCGTGCGTGCCCACAGGCCGCCGGGCTGCAGCGCCTCGCGCAGCGCGTGAAGCGCGGCGTCCAGTGCGCGCAGGTTGTTCGACGCCGCCCCTTGCGGCAGCGCCTGGTTGGTGTGCGAGTCCCAGCCACCCATCTCGAGCACGGCGACCTGGCTGCCGCGCTGCAGGAAGTCGGCGGCCTTGGTGGCCAGCGCGACGACCGCGCGTGCGCCACCACGGCTGGCGCCCCCGCCCATGCCGGCGGGGTTGTCGGCCATGCCCGGGCTTTCGCGCAGGCCGCGGGCGCGAGCCAGGGCTTGCGCCAGGGCGGGGTCGGCGCGGTACATCGTCTCCAGCCGCGCCACGAGGTCGGGTGCCGGGTCGGGCAGGCTGGAAGGGGCCCAGGTGTCCACCTCGGCGGGGCCGCGCAGCACCAGCGGCACCGCGGTCTCCAGCGCCACCGCCTTCATCGGCTTGCCGCTGGCCGCGCCATGGGCGGCCAGGGCTCGGCCCAGCCAGCCGCTGGAAAGCTCGTAGGGCCGCGTTCCGCCGGACTCGAGCACCTGCTGTGCGTCGAAGTGCGAGCGTTCGCGGTAGGGCAACCCGGTGGCGTGCACCACCAGCAGTTCGCCGCGGCCGTACATCGCGTGCATCTGCGGCAGCAGCGGGTGCATCGCGAAGGGGCCCTCCAGTGCCAACGGCGCGGTCGCAAACGCGGTGAACTGGCCCAGCGGCCCGCGGGCCTCGGCGAACGCCGGGTCACCGATGGCGGGCACGGCGGTCAGGCCGTCCAGCCCGCCGCGCAGGATGACGAACACCAGGCGCGGGGCATCGGGCCGGTCTCTTGCGGCAGCCACGGCCAGCGAGGACCACGGCGCCAGGGCGCCGGCGCCCAGCAGGGCCTGAACGAGGTGACGGCGGGTGCTGTTCATGGCCAGGGGCTCCGCGAAGAAGAAGGTGGCAGGACGCGCAGGGCTGTGGGCAAGGGGTCTCAGCGGCGCTGTAACTCCGGGGCCAGCAGCAACAGCGCGAGAGCCTGCGGGCCATCGGCGGCGCGCTCGATCTGCCGCGCGGTCTCTTCGGTGAGCCAGGGCCCGAGGCTCGCGCGGGCCAAGGCGCGCGCATCGACCTGCCGGCCCAGCCGGCCGGCCACGCGCGTGGCCCATTCGACGCGCTTCCACACCGCGTCGGGCCCGAGCCACTCCTCGGCGCGGTCGGGCCAGCCGGCCGGCGACGGTGCGGCCTGCACGCGCTGGCCGAGCGCGGCGATGCCGCCATCGGGGTTGCGCTCGAACGCCTGTTCGCCCAGCGACAGCAGCCGCGCACTGCCGACGACGAATTCCTCGGGCGTCTTGAGCTTGGCGGGTGCGGGTTGCCAGGCCAGTGGTGATTCGACAAGCGTGCGGTATAGCGTGGGCAGATCGCCGCCGCTGCGGCTGAATGCCTCGGCGAGCGCGGCCACCAGCGCGGCGGGCGGCTCATCGGCGACGAAGTGGCGCGCCAGCTTGTACGAGACGAAGCGCGCGGTGGACGAGTGGCGGGCCAATTCGCCGAGCACCTCATCCAGCGCGCCGGGGCCTTCGCGGTAGCGCTTGCCGAGAACGGTCTTGGGGCCGGGGTCATGCCAGCCGGGCTCGAAACGCGTGGGCTCGGTGGCGCTGCCCGCGGCGAGCATCTCGCGCAGCGGCACCCGCCATCCGGTGAGCACGCGCGCGAACTCGGTGACGTCGGCCTGCGTGTAGCCGCCCCAGCCGCCGTAGGCGCGGCCGCCCTGTGCGGCGCCCAGCGTGTGCAACTCCAGCACCTCGCGCGCGAGGTTCTCGTTCAGGCCCGTCAGGCGGGGTGCGCTGTCGTCGCCGCTGGCGCGGCGGCGTGCCAGCCGGCGCACCACCGCCGACTGGGGGCCGGCCGACTGGTCGTTGTCCAGGTAGCGCAGCATGCCGGCGTGGCGCGTGGCCGCCTTCAGCAGCGCCTCGAAGCTGCCGCCGATGTGCGGGCGGATCGCCTCGCGCTCGAAGGCGCCGACGATGCCGCGGGCGCTGGCCTTGGCCATCGAGACGGTGAAATGGTTGCACCAGAACCAGGCCAGGCGCTCGGTGAATGGCTTGGAGCTCGTGGCGGCGGTGACCAGGCGTGCGCGCACGTCGGCCTGCACGATGCTGCGGAAGTGCTCGCCGAACTGTTGTTCGGCCGAGCGGGTGTCGGCGGGCAGGGCGGTCGAGCGGGCTGGCATGTCGGCGGCCCGGCCCGCCGGACCTGTCGCCAGCGCCGGACCCCTTGCCGTCTCGGCTGACTCCGGCGCGCCGCCGCCCATGTCAACAGGGCGGCGCTGCGCAGTGGCGCCGCGGCTTCGCTGATCCCGCAGGAACTCGGCGAAGCGCTTCAGCCCTTCGGTGCCACTGGCGAGGTTCGTGCCGCGCTGTGGTTCGGCCGGGCCGATCTGCGCCTGCAGCCAGCCGATGGCGTCGCCGCCGATCACCTCCAGGCGCGGCTCGCCGAGGCCGAAGCGGTGCGCGGCGATCGCAGCAGCAACGGCTGGCGGCAATTCGTGGGGCAGGCGGCTCATGGGCATCCTCCGCGCGCACCGGGGGGTGCGCGGTGTGCAGTCCGGCGGCGGCGCGCCGGCCCGCGTTGATGCCAGTGTCGCGCAGCGCGTTGTACGCTGCGCGTGGGCGATGTGAAGTTTCTTTGCGCGGGTGCCGCCGGGGCAGGCCCCGGGGCGGCGCGGCGGGCCGGGGCGTGGTGCGGGCGCTGCCGCCCAGCTCAGCGGGCGAGCAGCAGGTTGACCGCGTCCACGTCGCCGCCGACCAACTGGCCCGACGCCTGCCGCAGCCGCAGGCCGCCCATCAGCACGTCGTAGCGGGCCTTGGCCAGGTCGGCCTGGGTGGAGAACAGCTGCGTCTGCGCGTTCAGCACGTCGAGGTTGACGCGCACGCCGACGCGGTAGCCCAGCTGCGTGGCCTCCAGCGCGAGCTTGGAAGAAACCTCGGCAGCCTCCAGCGCCTTGACGCGCGCCTGGCCCGACTGCACGCCGAAGAAGGCCACGCGCGTGCCCTGCGCCACGCCGCGGCGCGCGGCCTGCAGGTCGTTGCCGGCCTTGTCTTCGAGCGCCAGGGTCTCCTTGATGCGGTTCTGCGTCAGGCCACCGGTGTACAGCGGCCAGTTCAACTGCACGCCGACGCTGGCGTTGGTGGCCGTGCCGCGGCTCGTGGAGCTGATGGCGTTGCCGCGCGAGTCGGTGGCGCCCAGCGACCCCACCGCATCGACCGTGGGCGACTCGGCGGCGCGTGCCTTGGCCGTCTCGAGCTGCGCGACATCGAGCCCGACGCGGGCGCGCCGCACCGTGGGGTGGCGGCCGTCGGCGGTGTTGACCCAGTCCTCGACGACGGCCGGGGCGAGCGCCGGCAGCACCACTGGCACCGCCAATGGCTTGGGCGCCACGCCGGTACGGCCCACCAGCTGATCGAGCGCGATGCGCTTGGCGCGCAGGTCGTTGTCGGCGGCGATCTCCTGTGCGGTGGCGAGGTCGAAGCGGGCCTGCGCCTCCCTCGTGTCGGTGATGGTGGCAGTGCCGACCTCGAAGTTGCGCTTGGCCGAGGCGAGCTGCTCGGTGATGAAGGTCTTGCTGGCGCGCGTGGTGGTCAGCGTGTCCTGGGCTGCGAGCACGTCGAAATAGGCCTGGGCCACGCGCACGATGAGGTCCTGCTCGGCCGCTTCGAGCTCGGCGGCCGCAGACTCGAGACCCTTGCGTGCCTGCTCGACGCTGGCACCGTTGGCGCGGTTGAACAGCGGGTAGCGGGCATTCAGCGCCGCCTGGGCGACACGGCTGCTGGCCGCGGCGCCGGTGGGCACGGTGACGCTGACTGCCTGCCCGCCCACGGCGGCGATGGTGCTGAACGAGTTGTTCGGCGGGTCCACGCGCGCCAGGGTGGCTGCGCCAGTGGCCGTCAGGCTCGGCCGGTTGAGCGCGTCGCTTTGCGCGGCGCGGTGTTCGGCCGATTGCGCCTGCGCCTTGGCGGCGAGGTAGGTGGCGTCGTAGGCGCGCGCCGCTTCGTAGAGTTCCTTCAGGCTTTGCGCCTGTGCGCCGGCGCCGGACAGGGCGAGCGCCACGACAGCGGCCAGCCGGTGCCCGCGCAGCAGGGCGGGCCGCCGCGGCGTGGCGGGTTCGGTGCGGGTGAGGACGGGCGCGGACATGGCTTTCATCGCGTTGATGCTCTTCCTGAGGTATTCGTGGGTGCCGGGCCGCGCGCGCGGCGGCCGCGCCGCGAGGCCGGCGGGGTTATAGCTGCCGAGGCACCGGCGGGCGGGGCGGCATGCGACGGCATGTGAACTGGCCGGGTCGAGGTGGTGGTTTCAGGCGACAGGCTGCAGGCGGCAGCACGACGGCGCCATCGCCACGCCTCGCTTCAGAAGCTGAACCGGCTCGGCTCACCGAAGCCCAGGAGCCGCGGCGCCACCGTGTCGAACAGGTCGCGCTCGGCGTAGGCGGCCGGGCCGGTGCGGGTGAGCAGGCGCGCCGTCATGATCGGCTCCTGACCCACGACGGCGACCAGGCGCCCGCCATGCTTGAGCTGCTCGAGCAGCGCGCGCGGCACCTCGGCCACCGAGCCGGAGAGCACGATGGCGTCATAGGGTCCCTCGGCGGCCAGCCCGCGCGCGCCTTGCGCCGGCTGCGTGTCGTGCACGGTGGCGTTGAACACGCCGTTGCGCCGCAGCGCATCGCGCGCCGCGCTCGCCAGCGCCGGGTGGCACTCCAGCGTGTGCACCTGCATCGAGCGGTGGGCCAGCAGCGCGGCCATGAAGCCCGAGCCGGTGCCGATCTCGAGCACCTTCTCGTGGCGTTGCAGCTTCAACTCCTGCAACACCCGCGCCTCGACCTTGGGTTCAAGCATGCAGGCGCCATCGGGCGCACCGGGCAGCAGCGGCACCTGCGTGTCCACGAACGCCAGCGAACGGTAGGCCGCGGGCACGAAGTCTTCGCGGCGCATCGCGGCCAGCAGGTCCAGCACCACCGGGTCGAGCACGTCCCAGGGGCGGATCTGCTGCTCGATCATGTTGAAGCGGGCGAGTTCGGGGTTCATGGCACGAGGGAGGCGGAAGAGGGGGAAAGGCGGGGCAGTCGGGGTGGGCGGGGCCTTGGCGAAGCGCGGCGGATTCTAGGTGCTGGGGGTGGCAGCCACCGCGCTCATCGAGGGCGCTGGGCGGCGCTTGCCGCGTGCCCATTGAGCCAGGTCATCGAGCCAGCAATAGATGACCGGCACCACCACCAGCGTCAGCAGCGACGAGGTGATGACGCCGCCGATCACCGCCTGGCCCATTGGTGCGCGCTGCTCGGAACCCTCGCTCAAGGCGAAGGCCAGCGGCACCATGCCGAAGACCATCGCCAGCGTGGTCATCAGGATCGGCCGCAGCCGCACGCGCGCGGCATGCAGCAGCGCGGCGGTGCGCTCCATGCCGGGCTCGCGCGTGCCGTCGGGCCGCAAGGCGCCTTCGCGCGAACGGATGGCGAAGTCCACCAGCAGGATCGCGTTCTTGGTCACCAGCCCCATCAGCATCACGATGCCGATCACCGAGAACATGTTCAGCGTGCTGCGGAAGGCCAAGAGCGCCAGCACCACGCCGATGAGCGTGAGCGGCAGCGAGCTCATCAGCGCCAGCGGCTGCAGGAAGCTCCTGAACTGGCTGGCCAGGATCATGTAGATGAACACCACCGCGAGCGCCAGTGCACCGACCGCGTAGTTGAACGACTCCTGCATGTTCTTCGTGCTGCCGCCGAAGACGTAGCGGTAGCCGGGCGGGAAGGCGACTTCGGCCAGCGCCTTGCGGATGTCGTCGCTGACCTCGCCCGGGCTGCGGCCCAGCGCGTTGGCGTCGATGGTGATCTCGCGGTTGAGGTCGCGGCGGTTGATCTGGTTCGGGCCGGTCGAGGTGCGCAGCACGGCCACCTGCGACAGGCGCACCGCGCGCGCGCTGCCGTCGGCGCCGACGATGACCAGCGGCAGCTGGGCAAGGTCGCCCACCGCGTCGCGCTGCTCGGGCGGCAGGCGCAGCCGCACGTCGTAGTTCTGGCCGTCGCTGGCGCGCCAGCTGCCCACGCTGACACCGGCCACCAAAGGTCGCAATGTGTTGGCCACGGCGTTGACGTTCAGCCCGAGGTCGGCGGCGGCATCGCGCTTGATGTCCACCGCGAGCGTGGGTTTGTCGGGCTTGAGCGTGCTGTCCAGGTCCACCAGGCCCGGGATGCGCTGCAGCTTGCCCATGATCTGGCGCGCCAGGCGCTCGAGTTCGCCCAGGTCGTCGCCTTGCAGCGAAAACGCGATGCTCTTGTTGCCGCCCAGGTCGGTGACGCCGATGTTGGTGACGGTGATGCCGGGGATGCGCGCCAGCGCATCGCGGAACGCCGGGGTCAGCGCCACGACGCTGCGCTGGCGCTCCTTGCGGTCCACCAGCCGCACGTAGACGTTGCCGTAGATCTTGCCCTGCGCGAAGCCGGAGTTGATGGTGGTGACGGTGTGGCGCACCTCGGGCAGCGCGCGCAGTGCGGCGTCGACCTGGCGGGCGCGCTGCTCGGTGAGCTCGATCGAGCTGCCCACCGGCGTGTAGAAATTGATCTGCGTCTCGCTGAAGTCGGCCTTGGGCACGAACTCCTTGCCCAGGCCGCCAGCCAGCACGACCGCCAGCACGAAGGTGGCGCCGGCGATCGCCACCGTGGCCCGCTTGTGCTGAAGCGACCAGGCGAGGATCTGCTGGTAGCGCTCGGCCAGCCACTCCTGGAAGTGGTCGAAGGCGCCGGTGACGCGGCCGATGGTGCGGTCGTACAGTGTCTCGGGCTTGTCCTGCCAGCGGTGATGGGCCTGTGGATCGTGCCAGATGCTCGAGAGCATCGGGTCGAGCGTGAAGCTGACGAACATCGAGATCAGCACCGCGGCGACGATGGTGATGCCGAACTCGTGGAAGAACTTGCCGACGATGCCGCCCATGAAGCCGATGGGCAGGAACACGGCCACGATCGACAGCGTGGTGGCCAGCACCGCCAGGCCGATCTCCTCCGTGCCATCGATGGCCGCCTGGTGCGGGCTCTTGCCCATCTGGACGTGGCGAACGATGTTCTCGCGCACGACGATGGCGTCGTCGATCAGCAGGCCCACGCACAGCGACAGCGCCATCAGCGTGATGCCGTTGATGGTGAAGCCGAAGACGTACATGAACAGGAACGAGCCGATCAGCGCGATCGGCAGCGTGAGCCCGGTGATCACCGTGCTGCGCCAGCTGTTGAGGACCAGGAAGACGATGAGAATGGTGAGCGCGGCGCCCTCCAAGAGCGTGCGCTGCACGTTGGCCACCGACACGCGGATCGAGCGCGAGTTGTCGCGGTTGATCTCGGTCTTCATGCCCTTGGGCACCAGCGGCTGCGCGTCTTGCAGTGCGCGCTTCAGGCCATCGACCACGGCGATGGTGTTCTCGCCCTGGCTCTTCTGCACGCTGAGCAGCACGGTGCGCTGCCCGTTGTACAGCGCCAGGCTCTCGACTTCCTGCGGGCCGTCGACAACCTCGGCCACCTGGCCCAGGCGCACGACCGAACTGACCGCCGCAGCGCCGCCGGCCGCCGCGGGCGCCTTGCGCGCCACCACGATGTCGCGGAACTCGCGCGGCGTGGCCAGCCGCGCGTTGACCTGCACCACGCGCTCCTGTTCGCGCGAGCGCAGCGTGCCCAGCGGCAGCTCCTGGTTCTCGCTGCGCAGCGCCGAGGCCACCTGCTCGACGCTGACGCCGAACGCCTCCAGCGCCGCGGGTCTGAGGTGGATGGCGATCTGCCGCTCGACACCGCCGACCACCGTGACGGCGCCCACGCCGCGCACATTCTCCAGGCGCTTTTGCAGCACCTGGCTGGCCCAGGTGGTCAGCTGCTGCGGCGTCACGGCCGGGTCGGTGGCCAGCACCGCGACGTTGAAGACCGGCTGGCTCTGCGGGTCGAAGCGCGAGATGCGCGGCTCCTTGACCTCTTCGCGCAGCAGCGGCTTGACCAGCGCCACCTTCTCGCGCACGTCCTCGGCGGCCTTGCGGCCGTCGACATCGAGGTTGAACTCGATGATCGTGGCCGAGCTGCCTTCGTAGCTGCGCGAGTACAGCGCACTGATGCCGGCGATGGTGTTGACCGCCTCCTCGACCTTCTTGGTGACCTCGGCCTCGACGATCTCGGGGCTGGCGCCGGGGTATTCCATGGCCACCACGACCGTGGGCACGTCGACATTGGGGAACTGGTCGATGGCCAGCCGCTGGTAGCTGAACAGGCCCAGCACCACGAAGGCGAGCATCACCATCGTGGCCAGCACGGGGTTGGCGATGGAGACGCGGGTGAACCACATGGCGGGAAACGGGGCGGTGGCGTGCGCGGTGCTGGCCGGGGCCTGGAGCGCGAAGCGACGGAGTGGGTGGGTTCAGCGCGAGGCCGCCGCGGCCACCGCAGGAACGGCCGGTGGTGCCGCTGGCACGGCCACGCGCGTGCCGGCGCGCAGGCTGCCCACCGTGCCGCGCAGCACCAGCGCGCCGGGCTCGACACCACGGGTCACCTCGATGGCCGGCTCCGGCGGCTGCCGAGGATCGAAGCGCGCGTCACCCCGCTGGCCGAGCGCCACCGGCCGGTCCACGGCCACACCCTGCTGCACGACCACGACGTACGGCTGCGCCTGATCGTGGCGCACCGCCGATGCCGGCACGACCAGCGCGCTGCGGCTTTGCAGTTCGATGGTGGCGCGGCCGAACAGCCCTTGGCGAAGCGCCGGATGCGGCTCGAGCAGCAGGTAGGTCATCACCGCGCGCGTGCCGGCGCTGGCGCTCGGGTTGATGCGCGCCACCCGCGCCGGCACGGGCTCCGCGAGGCCGTCGATGGCCACGCGGGCGGGCTGGCCCGAGCGCACGGCAGTCACATCTTCGGGCGCCACCGCGGCTTCGAGCTCGATGCGCGACAGGTCGACGATCTCGACCAGCCGCGCGTCCACCGAGACGCGCTCGCCCGGTTGCACGAGGCGCTGCGCGACGAGGCCGCCGATGGGGGCGCGCACCGCGCCATCGTTCACCGCCTTGCGTGCGATCTCGGCGGCGGCGCGTGCGGCCTGCAGCGCGGCACGTGCCGCCGCGGCGTTGCTCACCGAGGTGTCCAGCGCGTTGCGCGAGATGAAGCCCTGGTCGACGAGCGCCTTGTTGTTGGCCAGCGTCTTCTCGGCGATTTCCAGTTGCGCCGCGGCGCTGGCGGCCTGGTCCTCGGCCTGGCGCAGCCGCCAGTCGTATTCGGTGGTGTCGAGCTGGCCGATGAGCTGCCCGGCGATGACGCGGTCGCCTTCGCGCACGGCAAGCGTCTTCAGCTCGGCCGCCACGCGCGCCTTGACGAAGGCGCTTTGCACCGCCTTCAGGCTGCCGGAGACGGCCAGCGTCTGCGTCAACTCAGCCTGTTCGGCACGTGCGATGTCGGTGGGTGCCAGCTCTACCGCGGGCTGCGCCGAAGACGCCGTGCCCGGCGCCGCGCCCGTGGGCCTGGCCGCGCCGCCGGCGTAGCGAAGCGCCAGGCCGCGCGCCAGGAAGGCCCCCAGCAGCAGCAGCACGGCCGCTGCGACAAGCCAGCGCGTGCGACGAGTCATGCCTGCGCCCCGTTCGGTTCACGCACCTCCAGGCCGCGCAGAACCAGGTCCAGGTGCGTGCGCAGCATCGCCTCGGGATCCAGCGTGCCGCAGCCTTGCACGGGGCAGGCACCGACCGAGTGGCGGTGCAGCGCGAGGAAGATCATCGGCGCCATCAAGGCGTGCGCCGCCTCGTGCAGCGGCACCGCGCGGAACTCGCCGCGCGTGATGCCGCGTTCGATGGCCGAGCAGAACAGCTGGTCGGCCGGCACGATGACCTCGTCGGCGTAGAACTGCGCCAGGTCGGGGAAGTTGCGCACCTCGGCGATCACCACCTTGTGGATGCCGGAGGCGGGCGTGCTGCCCACGCGCTGCCACCAAGTCATCATCAGGTAGACGAGCAGGTCTGCGGTGGAGGCTTCGAACTGCGCCACCGCCTCCTTGCCTTCGGCGATCAGCGCCGCGAGGTTGTGCCGCACCACCGCCTTGAACAGCTCTTCCTTGCTCGGGTAGTACAGGTACAGCGTGCCCTTGGACACGCCGGCGCGCTGTGCCACCTCTTCGGCGCGCGTGGCGGCAAAGCCCTTCTCCACGAACAGCGTGAGAGCCGCGTCGAGCAACTCCTGGGGGCGCGCCTCCTTGCGCCGCTGGCGGCTGGGCAGCTCTTCGGTGCGTGGGGTGCTCGATGCCCGCTCGGTGGCTCGGGGGGGACTCATGCTGTTAATGACTGACCGGTCAGTAATGGTAAGCGCGTGACATGCCGGGGTCAACTCCTGCGCGGGCCCTGCAAGGCCGCCGCGCGGCCGGGGTCGCCCCGCGCGCCAGATGCTGGCCCCGGCGATTGCCGCTGGCGGGGAAAGTCACGCCCCCCCGGTCGGACGGGTGCGGTCCCGGGGGGCGCCGCCGCGGCGGGTTCTGCCCCGCACCTATCATCCGCCCCTTCGCGCCACGCCGGCCGCCTTCCTGCGCCCGCAGGGCGGCAGCAGGCGTGGCACCCGCGGGCTGCCCGCACAGCCGGCGCGCTACTTCGTCCCTTCTTGCCAGGGGACCTTCAATCCCCGTGGATCTGCTGCTCCTGCTGAAGGCCGCCGTGATGGGCGTGGTCGAAGGCCTGACCGAATTCCTGCCCATCTCGTCCACCGGCCATCTGATCCTTGCCGGCTCGCTGCTGGGCTTCACGGGGGAGGCGGCCAAGGTCTTCGACATCGCCATCCAGTCCGGCGCGATGCTGGCGGTCATCTGGGAGTACCGCGCCAAGCTGTGGGGTACGGTTTCCGGCATCACCCGGGACCGCGTGGCGCAGCGCTTCGCGCTCAACCTGGTGGTGGCGTTCCTGCCGGCGGCCTTCTTCGGCCTGCTGCTGGGCAAGGTGGTCAAGGCGCACCTGTTCCACCCGGTGCCGGTGGCGCTGGCCTTTGTCGTCGGCGGCCTGGTCATCCTGTGGGTGGAGCGGCGGCACAGGCACCGCTTCGGCCAGCGCGACCAGGACGGCCTGCGCCGTGCCCGCGTCGAAAGCGTGGACGACATGACGTGGCTCGATGCGCTGAAGGTCGGCCTCGTGCAGTGCCTGGCGCTGGTGCCCGGCACCAGCCGCTCCGGGGCCACGATCATCGGCGCGATGCTGTTCGGCTTCTCGCGCAAGGCGGCCACCGAGTTCAGCTTCTTCCTCGGCATCCCCACGCTGATGGCTGCCGGTGCGTACTCGCTGTGGAAGGAGCGGGCGCTGCTCAGTGTGGGCGACTTGCCGATGTTCGCGGTCGGCTTCGTCGTGTCGTTCTTCAGCGCCTGGCTGTGCATCCGCTGGCTGATCCGCTACGTGGCCACGCACGACTTCGTGCCGTTCGCCTGGTACCGCATCGTGTTCGGCGGCGTCGTGCTGCTCACGGCCTACACGGGCTGGGTGGCGTGGAAGGCGTGAATCAGACCCCCCCGAAGCGCTGCGGCGCCTCCCCTCAGGGGGCCTGGCCGGGACACGAAAGGTCCGGTGAACCTTTCGTGCCTGGACAGGAGCCGGGCGCCTGCGCCCGGCGCGGCCTGCAAGGCCCGCCAGCGGCCCGGCAAAGCCGGCTCCGCGGCGGCCCTGGGCTGCACGGTCGTGCAGTGCCTGCGGCTCGCTCATCGGGTTTCGTGCCTGACAAACACCAGGTCCCACACGCCGTGGCCGAGCCTGAGGCCCCGCTGCTCGAAGCGCGTCAGCGGCCGCCACGGCGGCCGCGACACGAAGCCCGGCGGCGTTGACGCGGGATCGGCGCGGTTGCGCAGCATCGATTCGCGGCCCAGCACCTGCAGCATCTGCTCGGCGTAGGGTTGCCAGTCGGTGGCGCAGTGCAGGTAGCCGCCGGGCGCGAGCCGCTGCGCCAGCTCGTGCACGAAGGCCGGCTGCAGCAGCCGGCGCTTGTGGTGGCGCTTCTTCGGCCAGGGGTCCGGGAACCACACGTGGACGCCGGCCAGCGTGCCCGGCGCGATCATCGTGCGCAGCACCTCCACCGCGTCGTGGCGCACGATGCGCACATTGGCCAGGCGGCGTTCGCCAACGAGCTTGAGCAGCGCGCCGACGCCGGCCTCGTGCACTTCGATGCCCAGCAGGTTGTGATCCGGCAGCGCCGCAGCCACCGCCGCGGTGGCGTCGCCCATGCCGAAGCCGATCTCCAGCAAGAGCGGCGCTTCGCGGCCGAACGCCGCGGCGGCGTCCAGCGGTTCGGCCGACCACGGCAACAGGAAGCGCGGCCCCAGTTCGGCCAGCGCGCGCTGCTGGCCCGGACCCAGGCGGCCGCCGCGCAGTACATAGCTGCGAACGCGGGCGGGCGACGTGACACCGTCTGGAACACTCATGCTGAGGCGACAAGCGCGCGGCGTACAAAGCACACGGCCACCGCATGCGGTGGCCGTGGCGTCGAACCGGTGGAGCGGGTGAAGGGAATCGAACCCTCGTATGAAGCTTGGGAAGCTGCCGTTCTGCCATTGAACTACACCCGCAGCGGCGGCGATTCTAGATCGCTGCTCCGAATGCGCCCACCCACCGGCCCTGGCGACGCCGCACGGGCGGGCGGCGCGGCGGCATCGGAACAGCCCGCGCCTTGCGGCATCATTGCCATCCAGTGAACCCGCATCCGCCCACCGCCTTGCAGCTGCTGCGCGTGCTGAGCCTGGAACAGAGCCCCGCCGGCCCCGGGCTGGCCGGCTGCGATGGCGTGTCCTTGACGCAAGGCACCCTCGACGAGGCCGATGCGCACCAGGTGGTGCTGCTGCAGGCAGCCGACGGGGCCGCCCTGCGCGCCTTGCCCGAGCTTCCGGGCCTGGCGCGCTGGGCGCACGACCGCGCCGTGGTGGTGGTGGTGTCCGGGGCCGAAGATGAGGATGCGGAGGCCGAACTGCTGCGGCTGGGGGTGGAGGCCATCGTGCCGGCCACGCTGGCGGCCGCCGAGCTGGTGCGCGCGCTTCGCCATGCGCACCAGCGCAAGCTGGTCGAGCGCGGCACACGCACGGCCTACGCCACCGACCTGACCACCGGCCTGCCGCACCAGGCGCAGTTGCTGGAGCACATGACCCAGCTGATTGCGCTGCGCGAGCGCGAGTCGGCGCCGCTGGTGCTGATTGCGCTGCGCGTCGAGGGCGTCGCACAGGCCACCGCGCACCTGGGCGATGAGGCGGCCAACGTGCTGCGCCGCAAGGTGGCGGTGCGGCTGCGCGGCGGCCTGCGCGCCAGCGACGTGGTGGCCTCGCTCGGCCCGGATCTCTTTGCCGTGATGCTGGGCCGGGTGGACATGGTGACCGATGGCGAGGGCGTGGCCGCCAAGCTGCTGCGCGCCGTCGAACAGCCGTTCCTGATGACCGGGCGCAACGTGCGCCTGGGCGCGGCGGTGGGCATCGCCAACTACCCGGCGCACGGCAAGGATGCCGGCGCGCTGCTCAAGCGCGCCACCGCTCAGGCGGCGATGGTCGCCACCGTGGACGAGCAGGGCGTGGCGGTCGTGCAAAGCGGCTTCGGGGTGCTGGGCGGGGGCGCGGCGAACGACCCGGAGTAGGAAGGCCGGCCCTGGCGTGGCCCCCCCCGCGTGCGGTGGCGAATGCCGCTCAGGGCAGCAGCACCACCTTCGCCGCGGCCACGCGGCCGCGGTGAAGGTCATCGAAGGCCTGCGGCCCCTCCGCCAACGGCCGCGTCTGCACCCACGACAGGTCGCCGAACGCACCGCGCCCCAGTGCCGCCACGGTGGCACGCAGGTCGGCCATGCTGTAGGTGTAGGTGCCCAGCAGCGTGATCTCCGCCAGCGTCAGCCGGCGCATGTCGATTTCGCTGGCCCAGTCCTGCAGGCCGATGTGCATCACCACGCCGCCGGGCTTGACCGCGGCGATGGCGCTCTTGCGCGTGGCGGCGGCCCCCACGGCGTCGATGACGTAGTCGTAGCCGCCCTCCGCGGGCGGCGTGGCCAGCGGATCGAACGTGAAGCAGCGTGCGTGCCGAGCGACGCTTTCGCGCCGGCCGGCATGCACCTCGGCCACCTCGAGGCGGTCGACGCCGTAGTGGGCCAGCAGCAGCGCCGCCAGCATGCCGATGGCCCCGCCGCCGACGACGAGCACGCGGCATTCGGGCAACGGGCGCACCAGGCACTTCATCGACAGGTTGATGGCGTGCAGCGCCGTGGCCGCCGGTTCGGTGAGCGCCGCGGCCACCGGCTCCAGCTGCGGCGGCAACTCGATCAGGCAGCTGGCGGGGATGCTCATCGCCTCGGCGAAGGCGCCCGGCCGCGACATGCCCACCATCGTGCGGCGCGCGCACAGGTTGTCGCGCCCTTGCAGGCAGTACTCGCAGCGACCGCAGGTGATGAGCGGGTTGCCGGTGACGCGCTGGCCGGGCCGCCACAGCTCGTGGGCGCTGTCCAGCACCGTGGCGGCGAACTCGTGGCCGAGCACGAGCCCCGGCTGGCGCCGCGGGTCGTGGCCGTGGTAGGCGTGCATGTCGCTGCCGCAGATGCCCGCCGCGTCGATGCGCAGCACCACCTCGCCGGCGGCCAGCTCGGGGTCGGGGCGCTCGTGCAGCTGCACTTCGTTCGGTCGGGTGTAGACGAGGGCTTTCATCGCGAGGGACTGGAAGAAGGGCCGGCGAGGGTGGCGATGGCGACAGGCAGTCGCTCCACCGCGCGGTTGGTGTTTCCGATGGCTGCGCTCACTTGGCCGTGTAGCCGCCGTCGACCATCAGCGTCTGCCCGGTGATGTAGCCGGCCGCCGGGCTGGCGAGGAAGACCGCCGCGCCGTGCAGATCGGCCAGTTCGCCGTTGCGGCCCACGGCGGTGCGCGCGGCATGCGCCGCGGCCAGCTCGACGTTGTCGAACACCGGTTGCGTGAGCGCCGTGGGGAAGAAGCCCGGGCCGATGGCGTTGCAGGTGATGCCTTGGCCCGACCAGGCCTCGGCGATGGCGCGCGTGAGCTGCACCACGCCGCCCTTGGCGGCGCCGTAGGGCGCACTGTGCGCGAACGCGCGCGTGCTCTGCAGCGAGGCAATGTTGAGGATGCGACCATAGCCGCGCGTGGCCATCGCCGGCGCCAGCGCCTGGGTGAGGAAGAACGGCGCGGCCAGGTGCAGCGCCTGCTGGCGGCTCCAGCCGGCCGGCGTGACTTCGGAGAAGGGCTCGCGCAGGTTCACGCCGGCGGCGTTGACGAGGATGTCGGCGTCGGGCCAGCGCTTGGCGATCAGGCGCCCGGCAGCGGGCAGCCGTTCGGTCTCGGAGAGGTCGAGGGCCAGCGTGGCGGCGACGATGCCCTGGGCCTGCAGGCGCGCCGCGGCGTCGCGCAGCGCCGCCTCGCGCCGCGCCACCAGGCCGATGCGCGCGCCGGCCTGCCCGAGCGCCAGCGCGAGCGCCTCGCCGATGCCCGAATTGCCACCGGTGACCACGGCCACGCGGCCTTCGAGCGAGAACCAGCGCTGCAGCGCGGCAGCGGGGGCGTGGGCGGAAGCGGTACGGCGGGCCATCGTGCGCGGGCGGTGAAGAGAAGGGGCAAGCGTACGCGCGGCGGGCGCCGGCAGGCTGACGCGGCCGCGCCCGGCCCGCCGGGCGCGCTAAACGCGAACCGGTTCGCCGAGGTCGTGCGCCTCGCCGGGGAAGTACTTGGCGAGCCGGTCGTCGGCGCTGCGCGCATGCCCTTCCATGCCCTCCAGGCGCGAGATGCGCGCGGTCACCAGGCCGATCTGGCGGCTGGCCTCGCGGTTCATGCGTTGCCAGGT
This sequence comes from Rubrivivax sp., assembly GCA_016788525.1. Lineage (GTDB taxonomy): Bacteria > Pseudomonadota > Gammaproteobacteria > Burkholderiales > Burkholderiaceae_C > Rubrivivax. The sequence continues at coordinate 216 of JAEUPD010000110.1, read as the reverse complement.
GAGCGTCTTCATGAACTTGTGCACCGACAAGCCGCCCGAGTAGCGCGCCGCGCCCTTGGTGGGCAGCACGTGGTTCGGGCCGCTGGCCTTGTCGCCGTAGGCCACCGTGGTCTCTTCGCCCAGGAACAGGCTGCCGTAGTTGGTGAGCGTGGCCAGCCACCAGTCGAGGTCGCGCGCGTGCACCTCGAGGTGCTCGCTGGCGTAGCGGTCGCTCAC
>JAEUPD010000091.1 GCA_016788525.1 Rubrivivax sp. | reverse complement strand
GCAGCGAAATCAAGGATGCATCTGAGTGCCCTGCGAAGCAGGGCACTCAGAGAAGGACATTCGCGGCGCAGGGCACCCCGGCGGCCCGGTCCCGCCACCACGCCAACCGGCCACCCGATCAACCCCAACGGAAGATCCGCCGGCTATCGGTAGCGCAGCACCATCTTCTCCAGCGCCACGGGCTTGATGCGCGCGCCCTGCCCGGCGCAGCCGAAGGCCTCGAAGCGCAGCTTGCAGATGCCGCGCGCGGCCTTCTTCGCTTCGATCAGCGCCTTGCGCGGGTCGAATTCCGAGGGCTGTTCGGCGAACACCTGCCGCATCGCGCCGGTCATTGCCAGGCGAATGTCGGTGTCGATGTTGACCTTGCGCACGCCGCTCTTGATGCCGCGCTGGATTTCCTCCACGGGCACGCCGTAGGTTTCCTTGATGTCGCCGCCGTAGCGGCGAATGATGGACAACCACTCCTGCGGCACGCTGGAGCTGCCGTGCATCACCAGGTGCGCGGCCGGGACCGCCTCATGGATGGCGGCGATGCGCGCCATGGCCAGGATGTCGCCGGTGGGCTGGCGGCTGAACTTGTAGGCGCCGTGGCTCGTTCCGATGGCGATGGCCAGCGCATCGACGCCGGTGCGGGCGACGAAGTCCTTGGCCTGCGCGGGGTCGGTGAGCAGCTGGTCGTGGCTGAGCTTGCCGGCCGCGCCCACGCCGTCTTCCTCGCCCGCTTCACCGCTCTCCAGCGAACCCAGGCAACCCAGTTCGCCTTCCACCGACACGCCCACCGCATGCGCGAGCTTGCACACCTGGCGCGTGACGTCGACGTTGTAATCGTAGGGCGCAGGCGTCTTGGCGTCCTCGAGCAGCGAGCCATCCATCATCACGCTGGTGAAGCCCGAGCGCAGGGCCTGCATGCATACCGCGGGCGAGGCGCCATGGTCCTGGTGCAGCACGACCGGCAGGTCCGGGTGCGCCTCAACGGCGGCCAGCACCATGTGCCGCAGATACGGCTCGCCGGCGTATTTGCGCGCGCCGGCGCTGGCTTGCAGGATCACCGGCGCGGCCGTCTCCTCGGCCGCCTCCATGATGGCCTGGATCTGCTCGAGGTTGTTGACGTTGAACGCCGGAACACCGTAGCCGAACTCGGCAGCGTGGTCCAGCACCTGGCGAAGCGAGACAAGGGCCATGAGCCATCTCCGGAAGCTTGGGGGAACGGGCGGCACTCAGCCGAACTGCGAGACGTGCTCCATGCGCGCATGCCAGCCGCGGATGTCGGCGAGCGTGACGCGCCCGGGCACCGCTGGCGCAGACGGCGCCCCCGGCGCGTTCGGTGCAGCCGGCGGAGGCACCCAGCCGTGGCGTTCGTGCAGCCCGGGGCCGATGGCGATCGCGCCCTCGACGGTATCGGCCGCGAAGTAGGCGCTGCGGGTCACCAGCACCGGCACTCCCGCGCCAACCGCGGCGGCCACGCCGCCGGGGGAGTCTTCGATGGCGACCACCGCCGGGGCCTCGAGGCGCAGCTGCCGCAGGGCAAGCAGGTAGGCCTCGGGGTCGGGCTTCTTGGCCCCCACGTCCTCGCCGCACACCATCACGTCGAAGGGGCACGCCGCGTGCGGGCCGAAGTGCCGCGCCAGCAGCGCCTGCGCATTGCTGCGGCTGGTGGTGGAGACGATGCCCTGGCGCACACCCGCGGCGGCGGCCTCCTCGATCAGCTCGCGCACGCCGTCGCGCAGGGCGATCGCGCCGGCCTGCACGAGCTCGGCATAGCGCGCGTTCTTGCGCCGATGCAGCTCGCGCGCCAGCGCCTCGCGCTCCCCGGCCAGGGCCGGCGCCTCGGGTCGGCCGGCCATGTCGGCCAGCAGCCGCTCGCGGCCGCCGGTGATGCGCAGCAGCTGCCCGTAGTGGCCGATGCTCCAGCTCCACGGCAGGCCCATCGAGGCGAAGGCGTCGTTGAAGGCCACCCGATGGCCATCACGCTCGCTCTCGGCCAGCGTGCCGTCCACGTCCCACAGCAGCGCTTGCGGCACAGCCGGCTCCGCCGCCCGCCTAGACGGGGACCGCATCGGATCGGGCCGCCACGGAGTCGCGCCGCACGAGGTGCTGCTTGACCAGGTCGGCCAGGGCTTCGGCGGTGAGGCCGAAGTGCCGGTAGACCTCCGGCCCCGGCGCGGACTCCCCGAAGGCATCCACGCCGAGCGCGGCCACGCAGCCGAGCGCGCCCCAGCCACCCGTGACCCCGGCTTCGACGCCGATGCGCGGCAGCCCGGGCGGCAGCACCTGGCGGCGCCAGGTGGTGTCCTGCCGCTCGAAGGCCGAGGTGCAGGGCAGCGACACAACGCGAACCGCCACCCCCTCGGCGTCCAGCAAACCTTGCGCCGCGAGGGCCAGCCCGACCTCGGAGCCCGTGGCCAGCAACACGGCCCTCGGCGCCGTGCGGTCGCTGAGCACATAGCCGCCTCGGCGAACCGCCTCGGACTGCTCGGCAGTGCGCGCCTGCGCCGCGAGGTTCTGCCTCGACAGAAGCAACGCGCTCGGGCGCGCCCGGGCGCGCAGCGCCTCCCCCCAGGCAACCGCCGTCTCGAGCAGGTCGCATGGCCGCCAGACGTCGAGGTTCGGGATGAGCCTCAGGCTGGCCGCGTGCTCCACGGCCTGGTGGGTCGGCCCGTCTTCCCCCAGACCGATGCTGTCGTGCGTGAAGACGTGCACCACGCGCTGCTTCATCAGCGCGGCCATGCGGATGGCATTGCGGCTGTAGTCGCTGAACGTGAGGAAAGTGCCGCCGTAGGGCATGAAGCCGCCATGCAACGCCAGGCCGTTCATCACCGCGGCCATGCCGAACTCGCGCACGCCGTAGTGGAGATGGCGGCCCTGCCCTTCGGGGGCCGGAACAGCCTGGACCCGGCCGCAACCGGGGAAGTCGGTGAGGTTGCTGCCGGTCAGGTCTGCACTGCCGCCAAGCATCTCCGGCAGGCGTGGGGCCACGGCAGCGAGCACCATCTGCGAGGCCTTGCGGGTGGCCATGGCCTCGGTGCCCACCGCGCACGACTCGATGAGCCCGCTGAACCAGGTGTCGAAGTCGGCCGGCAGGGCGCCGGACAGGCGACGCTCGAACTCCGCGGCCAGTTCCGGGAACGCGGCCCGGTAAGCGGCGAAGCGGGCGCGCCAGTCGCCTTCGCGCGTGGCGCCGCGGGCCCGGGCATCCCATCGCGAAGCGACCTCCGGCGGAATCTCGAACGGCGCGTGCGGCCAGCCGATGGCCTCCCGCATGGCCGCGATCTCGGCGGCGCCAAGCGGCTCGCCGTGGGCCTTGGCCGTGCCGGCCCGGGCCGGTGACCCGCGGCCGATGGTGGTGCGGCAGATGATGAGCGTGGGTCGATCGCGCAGCGCGTCGCCGCAGTCGGACCCCTCGCCGCCTGCCGCCGCCTTGGCCTTGGCCCGGGCGATCGCCGCCGACACCGCCTCGATGTCGTGGCCCTCGACCGGCCCGATCACCTCCCAGCCATAGGCGCGCAAGCGCATCGCCGTGTCGTCTCCGAACCAGCCGGCCACCGCGCCGTCGATGCTGATGCCGTTGTCGTCGTACAGCGCGATCAGCTTCGGCAGGCCCGACACGCCGGCCAGGGAACACGCCTCGTGGCTGATGCCCTCCATCAGGCAGCCGTCGCCGAGGAAGACATAGGTGTGATGGTCGACGATCGTGTGCCCTGGCCGGTTGAAGCGCTCGGCGAGCAGCTTTTCCGCGATCGCCATGCCCACGGCGTTGGCCAGCCCCTGGCCGAGCGGGCCGGTGGTCGTCTCGACGCCCGGCGTCAGGCCAACCTCGGGGTGACCGGGCGTCTTGCTGTGCAGCTGCCGGAAGCGCCGCAGCTCGCTCATCGGCAGGTCGTAGCCGCTCAGGTGCAGCAGTGCGTACAGCAGCATCGACGCGTGCCCGTTGCTGAGCACGAAGCGGTCGCGGTCGGGCCACTGCGGGTTGGCAGGGTTGTGCTTCAGGTGCCGGTGCCACAGCGCCACCGCCATCTCGGCCATGCCCATCGGCGCACCGGGATGGCCGGAGTTGGCCTGCTGCACGGCATCGACGGCCAGCGCGCGCAGCGCATTGGCCATCGGGTCGAAGGTGCCGCGGTCGGGGCGCAACACGCGGTCGGTCGATGCGCTGGCCATCACAAGGCCCGCCCGGCCGCCCGAAGGGCCTTGTGCGCCCCCCCGGGGGGCAGCGAACGAAGTGAGCGTGGGGGCCTCATGTCAGAGCGCCCCCAGCGCCGCCTTGCGCCGCTCGATCATTCGCCAGATGAAGGGCGTGAAGATCAGTTGCATCGCCAGTTCCATCTTGCCGCCGGGCACCACGACGGTGTTGGCGCGGCTCATCCACGAGTTGTCGATCATGTTCAGCAGGTAGGGGAAGTCGATGCCCTTGGGGTTGGCGAAGCGGATCACGCACACGCTTTCGTCGGCGCTGGGGATGTCGCGTGCGATGAAGGGGTTGCTCGTGTCGACCACCGGCACGCGCTGGAAGTTGACGTGCGTGTGCGTGAACTGCGGACAGATGAAGTTCACGTAGTCGGGCATGCGGCGCAGGATGGTGTCGGTCACCGCCTCGGCGCTGTAGCCGCGCACGTGCTTGTCGCGCCACAGCTTCTGGATCCATTCCAGGTTGATCACCGGCACCACGCCGATCAGCAGGTCGGGGTACCTGGCGATGTTCACCTCGGGCGTGACCACCGCACCGTGCAGCCCTTCGTAGAACAGCATGTCGGTGCCCTCGGGCAGCGGCTCCCAGGGCGTGAAGGTGCCAGGCTCCTGCTGGTACGGCGCTGCCTCCACCGGGTCGTGCAGGTACTTGCGGCGCCGGCCGGTGCCGTTCTCGCTGTAGCTGCGGAACAGCTGTTCCAGCTCTGGGAAGAGGTTGTTCTCGGCGCTGAAGTGGCTGAAGTGCTTGTCGCCTTGCTTCTCCGCGGCGGCCTGGCGCTCGCGCATCTGCTTGCGGTCATGGCGGTGGAAGCTGTCGCCTTCGATGACCGCGGCCTTCACGCCTTCGCGGCGGAAGATGTTCTCGAAGGTTCGCGTCACCGAGCTGGTGCCGGCGCCCGAGCTGCCGGTGATGGCGATGATGGGGTGCTTGTGCGACATGGTGGGCCCGAAAGGAGGGAGCAATCCGGTGGGTCGTGTGCCGGGAGGCCGCCTCAATCGCGAAAGAGGCTGCGCGGCGCAAACAGCGGCGCGGGCGCCTCCGAGGGCGGCGGCTCGTGGTGGTATCGCTCGATGCGTTCCACCTCCGCCTTGCTGCCGAAGACGACGCCGATGCGCTGGTGCAGCGCGCCTGGCTTGACGCCGAGGATCGGCTGGCGGCCGGTGCTGGCGCGGCCGCCGGCCTGTTCCATCACGAAGCCGATCGGGTTGGCTTCGTACAGCAGCCGCAGGCGGCCGGGCTTCGCGGGGTCTTTGGTGTCGCGCGGGTACATGAACACGCCGCCGCGCATCAGGATGCGGTGCGCCTCGGCCACCATGCTGGCGATCCAGCGCATGTTGAAGTCCTTGCCGCGCGGGCCGGTCTTGCCCGCGAGGCACTCGTCGACATAGCGCTTCACCGGGGGCTCCCAGAAGCGGCTGTTGCTGGAGTTGATCGCGAACTCCTGCGTCTGCTCTGGCACGCGGATGTCCGCGCGCGAAAGCACGAACTCGCCGAGGTTGGGGTTGAGGGTGAAGCCGGCGACGCCGTTGCCGACACTCAGCACCAGCATCGTCGTCGGGCCGTAGATCGCGTAACCGGCGGCGACCTGGGCAGCCCCAGGCTGCAGGAAGTCGGCCTCCGTGACATCGCGGCCGCTGTCGATCACTTCCTGCGGCGCGCGCAGGATGGAGAAGATGCTGCCCACCGAGACGTTGACGTCGATGTTGCTGCTGCCGTCCAGCGGGTCGAACACGAGCAGGTACTTGCCGCGCGGGTAACTGGCCGGGATCTGCCTCGGCGCTTCCATCTCCTCGCTTGCCAGGCCGGCCAGGTGACCGTTCCACTCGTTCATGCGGACGAAGATCTCGTTGGAGAGCACGTCCAGGGGCTTTTGCACCTCGCCTTGCACGTTGACCTCGCCGCCCATGCCGTTGGGCAGCGTCGCTCCCACGGTGTCGGCCAGCGTGCCAAAGGCGACGATGCGGGCGATGGCCTTGCAGGCCAGCGCCACGTCGAGGATGAGGGCGTTGAAATCGCCGCTCGCGCCCGGAAAGCGCCGTCGCTCCTCGATGAGGTAGCGGGTGAGGGTCCAGCGGCCGGAAAGCGGCATGTCAGGCTTTCGAGGGAGGTTGGGGTGGCATGGGCAGACGTGGCGTGCGGCGCGCGGGGGGATCAGCGCTGGAAGACGCGGCTGGCGCGGATGTCGCTCTCGTCCAGCGTGGTCAAGGCCGTCTCGTCGAGCACGCGCTCGCGGTCGGCGAACAGGCGGCTGGCCTGCCGCAGCCGCGCGCGGTCGAGCGCATTGCGCACGCTGCGCGCATTGGCGAAGTGCGGCTGCGCCATGCGCCGCGCGAGGTACTCGTCGAAAGCCTGCTCGGCCTCGGGCGTGAAGCGGTAGGCCATGCCGGCCAGCATGTGCTCGGCGATGGCCATCAGCTCGCCCTGCGCGTAGTCGGGGAAGTCGAGGTGGTGCGCAATGCGGCTGCTCATCCCCGGGTTGCTCTTGAAGAAGGTGTCCATGCGGTCCTTGTAGCCGGCGAGGATCACGACGAGGTCGTCGCGCTGGTTCTCCATCACCTGCAAGAGGATCTCGATGGCCTCCTGCCCGTAGTCGCGCTCGTTCTCGGGGCGATAGAGGTAGTACGCCTCGTCGATGAAGAGCACGCCGCCCATGGCCTTCTTCAACACCTCCTTGGTCTTGGGCGCGGTGTGGCCGATGTACTGGCCGACGAGGTCGTCGCGCGTCACGGCCACGAGGTGGCCTTTGCGCACGTAGCCCAGCCGATGAAGGATCTCGGCCATGCGCATGGCCACCGTGGTCTTGCCGGTGCCCGGGTTGCCGGTGAAGCACATGTGCAGGCTCGGCGCCTGCGCTTGCAGGCCGAGGTTCAGCCGCAGCTTGTCGATGACCAGCAACGCTGCGATGTCGCGGATGCGCTGCTTCACCGGCGCCAGGCCGATGAGCTCGCCTTCGAGGTCGGCCAGCATCTGCTCGACCTGGCTCTCGCGCAGCACGTCGGCCACCGTGCGCGCCGGGGTCGCCATGCCGGTTGCCGGATCCGCGCCGCGCGCGGCGGCGCGTGACTGGGCATCGCGCGCGGCCGCACGCTCGGTGCCGGGGATCGCGTACAGCGGCGCGTTCATCTCAGGCCACCAGGACCCGCTGTGCTTGTGTCGACCCGAGCTGCTCGCGCATCGCGCGGATCACCGCCGCGTAGTCGGGCCGCCCGAAGATCGCGCTGCCGGCGACGAAGGTGTCGGCACCGGCGTCGGCGACGCGGCGGATGTTGTCGACCTTGATGCCGCCGTCGACCTCGAGCCGGATGTCGCGGCCGCTGCGTTCGATGAGGGCGCGCGCCCGCTCCACTTTGCGCAGCGCGCTGTCGATGAAGCTCTGGCCGCCGAAGCCCGGGTTGACGCTCATGATGAGCACGAGGTCGACCTTGTCGATGACCCACTCGAGCACGTCCAGCGGCTCGGCCGGGTTGAACGCCAGCCCGGCCTGGCAGCCGGCGGCGCGGATGACCTGCAGCGTGCGGTCGACGTGGCGCGTCGCGTCCGGATGGAAGCTGATGAGGTCTGCGCCGGCTTCGGCGAAGCGCTCGGCCAGCGCATCCACGGGCTCCACCATCAGGTGCACGTCCAGCAGCGCCGCGCTGCCGTCGGCGCGCTTCAGGTGCGGCTTCAGCGCCTGCGCCACGCCGTGCCCGATGGTGAGGTTGGGCACGTAGTGGTTGTCCATCACGTCGAAGTGGATCCAGTCGGCGCCGGCGGCGATGACATGCCTGACCTCGTCGCCCAGGCGTGCAAAGTCGGCGCTGAGGATGCTGGGGGCGATGCGGAACATGGGTGCGCGCTCCAACGGCCTCAGGCGCCTGGGCGCTGGCCCTCGGGCTTGTGGTCACGGTAGCGATCGCCCTCCGGTCGATCGGTGGCGTAGCTGCTGATGCGGTAGCGCATCGTGCGCCCCGCACCCTCCGTGCGTGCGATGCCGAAGCCCGGTTCCTGCGCGGGTCGGTTGACGATGAAGCTCATCGCGATGGATTCCACGCCGCGCGTCGAGTCGAAGGCCATCAACCGGATGTAGTGGTTGGGAAACGTCTTGCGGCACTCGTTGAGCTCGGCCAGCACGCCCGCTGCATCGGCCAGGTCGAACATCGGCATGCCGTACATCTCCCAGTAGGTGTTGCGCGGGTGCGGGTCGTCGGTGTATTCGACGCTCCAGGCGTAGCCCTTCTTCAGGCCGTAGTCGACCTGCAGCCGTATCTCGGCGTCGGTGAGGTCGGGCAGGAAGCTGAACTGGCCTTGCGTCAGGCGGCCGGTGGGGTTGGTCATCATGCGAAGCGCTCCGTTCAATTCGGCGGTTGGCTCGGGCCACGCGCGGGTCCGGCTTGCCGGTCCGCCGCATGCGCCCCCTCGGGGGTGGCGAAGATGCGCCAGCGTCAAGCCTGGGGGCTCACTGACACGGCGTAGTCGCTCGTGTCGGTGCTGGCGTAGTTGAAGGTCACGTCCTTCCACGTGTCGAGCGCCTGCGCCAGCGGGGTGCAGAACTTCGCGGCGGCCTTCAGGATCTCCGGGCCCTCGTTCTTGATGTCACGGCCCTCGTTGCGCGCCTTGACCATGGCCTCCAGCGCCACGCGGTTGGCCACCGCACCGGCCTGGATGCCCGCGGGGTGGCCGATCGTGCCGCCACCGAACTGCAGGATCACGTCGTCGCCGAACAGGTCGATCAGCTGGTGCATCTGCCCGGCGTGGATGCCGCCGCTGGCCACCGGCATCACCTTCTTGGTGTCGGCCCAGTCCATGTCGAAGAACAGGCCGCGCGGCAGGTCGGTCAAGGTGTAGCTGTCGCGGCAGACGTTGTAGTAGCCCTGCACGGTAAGCGGGTCGCCTTCCAGCTTGCCCACCGCCGTGCCGGTGTGCAGGTGGTCGCATCCGGCCAGGCGCAGCCACTTGGCCATCACTCGAAAGCTCACGCCGTGGTTCTTCTGCCGCGTGTAGGTGCCGTGGCCGGCGCGGTGCATGTGCATCACCATGTCGTGCTTGCGGCACCAGTTGGCCATGCTCTGGATGGCCGTCCAGCCGATCACCAGGTCGACCATCACCACCACCGAGCCCAGTTCCTTGGCGAACTCGGCGCGCTCGTACATGTCCTCCATCGTCGCGGCCGTGATGTTCAGGTAGCTGCCCTTCACCTCGCCGGTGGCGGCGCTGGCCTTGTTGACGCCGTCCATCACGTAGAGGAACCGGTCGCGCCAGTGCATGAAGGGCTGCGAGTTGATGTTCTCGTCGTCCTTCATGAAGTCCAGGCCGCCCTTGAGGCCCTCGTAGATGACGCGGCCGTAGTTGCGGCCACTGAGGCCGAGCTTCGGCTTGGTGGTGGCGCCCAGCAGCGGGCGGCCGAACTTGTCCAGGCGCTCGCGCTCGACGACCAGCCCCGTGGGCGGCCCCTTGAACGTCTTCACGTAGGCCACCGGGATGCGGATGTCCTCCAGCCGCGCGGCCTTCAGCGGCTTGAA